>NZ_BTPD01000005.1:0-368940 GCF_036245625.1 Algoriphagus confluentis | reverse complement strand
TCAATGAACTTGTTTCTTGCCTTTGCAAGAACTGGTTGAGACCGCCGTTTCACCGGCTGCTTCCCTTTTGATTTTCTCTCTTTCTGACCCGTTCCTTCCGAACAGGACTGCAAAGGTACGGGATCTTTTTTATCCGGCAAGAAGAAATTTTAATTTTTTTTCTCCCCCTTTATTCCCGATTTTCAACTTCACCTCTCCTAATCCCCTTCCTTTCCATCTTGCCCTGACACCGTTTGCGTCGTTTGGGAGTGCAAATATCTCCCTTTTTTATTCCACAGCAAGGGCCTAATCAGAAAAATCTTTGAAAAAAATATAATGACCTGAAAATGAAGTGTAAAATTTTCTTTCCTATTCTTTGAAATTACTCACCTAATTCTGCTTTGATAGTAAATAAATACGATTCAAACAAAATTAAATTCCGAAATCATGGCAATTATCAATATCTAAATGAAGGTAACGGCGCAAAGTACCTTTTCCTTGGGTCCTTGAAAGAAAAAACATAGCGCAAAGAAACCTCATGGGCTCCTCCAGTAGCATTAAGTCCCAACTTTGATATAGGAAAATCATAGCTGTAGCCTATCTCCAATCCAGACTCGAAACTTATTCCCACCAGACTGACAATAGACTCGTTATTGGGAAGCTCATATTTGGTCGGTAGACCCCGATACCAAATACCCAATACCAAAGGTTCAAAGAAAAACTCCGCGCCGAGATCCAATTGGGAGAATTGCCCTTGCTGCTTATAATTAAAACCAATGGCCACAGATCGCTCTTGATCCCAATTGTTGAAATAATCATTGATATCGCCTGGTGCCAGATTAAATCTGTATCCACCGTGAAGGCTGTATTTGATAGGAAGCTGATTGGAATTGTCAACTAAATAACTGATTTCTGGCTGAAGCAAATGAGCAGCAGCTATACCAAACCAAGCTTTTTCCCCATAATACATCAGTCCGGCATGGGCGTCCAAAGATCTGATTTGACTGTCCCCCTCAAAGGCTTCCCCGGGCTGACCCAAGATCACTCCTCGGTCAATATCCAACTGGGTACCCAAAATCACCCGATCAAACAAAGCATCTCTGGAAACGAAACTGCCCTGAATTCCAGCTTGAATAAAATCCTTTTCAGAAAGCTGAAGCCGATAGGAATACACTAGCCCAATTTCAAAAAGCTGAGTTTGAGTAAAGGACTCGTTCGAGCCTTGCACAATCAATCCTATCCCTGAATTGATTTGATCGATGTATTGATCATAGTAGGCTGTGTAAGCCAAAAAGGTCTGATCCAAAGCAGGCCATTGGTTGCGAAAGTTCATCCCAACCCTACTCATGCCTGTGCTGCCTACACTGCCGGGATTGAGATAAATCGGATTAGCATAATACTGACTATATTGGATATCCTGTCCAGCAGCAGACCCAATCAGAAAAAGTGAAGCAATCAAAATAAATAGTGGCTTTTTCATCTGATCAACCTGAACTTTCCGCTTTCGCTTACCTTTTCACCATCCGTTGCCACACCTGAAAACTTAAAAACATAAACCCCAGCATCCAAAAGCCTTCCTTCCAGCTTGCCATCCCAGCCTTCGGTATTCAGGTCTGAAGTACTGAATATCAATTCTCCCCAAGTATTGAAAATCAAAAGTTCGATAGCGGCAAGTCCCTTCCATTTGGGTAAAAAGGTCTGGTTTTGGCCCTCATTTGGTGTAAATCCAGAGGGAATCATTACCCTATAGCTACGGGTGATTTCCACCGTTTTGGTCATTTGCTCTTCACAGCCCCATCTATCCGATATGGTTAAAATGACTTCAAAAACCCCTTTTTTTCCGAAAACGTGAATGGGATTCTTTTCGGAAGAGGTATTCCCATCTCCAAAGTCCCAACTCCATTCTACAGCTCTCGGGTCTGATAAGTCTGTAAATGCAAGGGGATCATCAGGAAATACCCCTCCTGTGGCCTCATCTTTGATATCCGTTCCTTCGACCACAAAATCAAAATCTACACTCAATTCCTGTTCTTGAATAAAAACCTCTACAGGGATGGGTTCAGAATAACAATCCAAATCCTTGGGTTTGACTTGAAGGTCATAAAGTCCTGATAAATTCACCTGACTCATCTCCTCATTTAAATAGCTCCGCATCTCTGAGGAAAGTAAGTAATCAAAATTCTCTGTATCAAAACCGGGAATGTATGATGTCACATCCAATGATTGCCCGGGCTCACACCCAACCAAAGGGTCTGAAAACGATAATTCGGGCAATTCTGGAAATGAAACCACGAGCTTTTGAGAGAAAGCCGGACAGCCTTTTTGATTAAATCCCAATACTTCAAATTCACCTTCCTCTGAGGCAAGAAAGGTATCAGCTACCTGACCTGCCAATTCCTCCCCATCCTTAAACCATTGAAAACTAACATATTCCTCTCCCCCCTTTCCCTGAAGGAGTACACTTCCTCCGGGACACAATTCTACCGTATTGGATACCTCTACCCCTCCGTCGGCAAAAATCTCAATCGGCTCAGGTGATTCGAAAATATCCAAGGTGATGGAATTCCCGTCGGAGGTCTTTCCGTAATTGTCCGTTACGGTGTAAAATACCTGGACCTTTTTCCCAACAAACTCTTCATTAGGGGTAAAGGTAAATCCCCCGGCATTGTCACTAGCCCTGAATACACCTTCCGGAAGCACCAAAAATCTGTTTTGCTCCAGACATCTTGCCTGAGTACAGACATCTCCCTCATTTTTGGTGATGTCTTCTTTAGTCTTGAAAAACTGCAAACAACGGATCGTACTGTTTTCATTAGGAAGTGATACATCAGCATCTTTGATGAAAAATTGATTTTCACGGCCGGCACAAGAGGTAAAATCCTCAATATCTATCCCTTCTGGAGTTCTCAAGGCCTCATCATTGGACACCTCCACGATAAGATTCCTAATTTCATGAAAATTGGAAAAGCCACCCGTAGAGCCGGTAAAGCCAATTTTCAAATTTTTTGGCGCCGGAAAATAGTAAGGCCTGTCAAATATGGTCACCATCCTTGGTTGATTCAACTGGGTAGTAACCATCATCCTCAAGGTCAAAAAATAACCAGGCCCATCGTCATTAGGCTGGAGTTCCAAAAAGACTTTTCTATAGCCAATCTGATTGGGGTCAGTGACCCTATTGGTTCCGGCACCGCCTGAACTGATGGGGAACTGTGCTCCGGGATTGAATCCATCGTTTCCTGTCTCCATGGTCCTTCTCCCCACTACAAAAGGATACCCAATTGTGCCATTCCCCGGACCCCTCAATACAATAGCATCAGGAGCTCTCGAATCGGGAGCAATAGAGGGAAAACCTCCCACCTTTCCTTGATTGGCCACACCAAAATTCCCGAATTCATCAAATCCGATTCCTATATAAGCATTGGATAGTCCAGGTTCCCCGTCTCTTTGGGCATAGCCTAAAGAACCTCCGAATCCGCCGGGACTAAAATTAGGAGAATCCCCATCAAACAGGAAAACTGTCAATCCATCGGCCAAAAATTGTCCAACACCCCCATAGCTGAAATATTCAAATTCCACTTTGAGCCCATAGGAAGAAGGAAACGGAACATTCACATACACATATCCTCTTTGGTTGAGCTGATTGGAAGTCAGCCGAAGTACACCTTCAGTCAGCCGGGCATCACCTCCAAAAATGGTCTCACTTAAAGTATTGGGTGTCTGAAAAGTTTCGCAATATGGAAAACCAATTTGTCCATACAAGGGGAAGATTCCCACAACCAAATAAAACAGTACCCCAACAAGATTTCTCCGCTTCACCTTATTTAAAACTAATTATCCTGAAATAACTTACTTATTCCCTACAAAACAAAAGCTCCTGGAGATTATCCAAGAGCTTTCATTGAAATCGGTCAAATTTTACCGCAAAATAGTCTGAGTTCGATCTGGTCCTACCGACACCAACTTAATCGGAACCTGGAGCTCCTCTTCCAAAAAGGTGACATAGCCTTTCAATTCTTCGGGAAACTGATCATAAGAGCTAACCTCCTTCAAGGAACAATTCCAACCTTTCATTTTTCTGTACACAGGTTTTGCGTCGATTTCCGCAATTTCGAAGCTTAGCCGATCAATTTTTTCGCCATTTGGCAATTCATAATGGGTGCAGACCAGGATTTCTTCGAAAATATTCAGGACATCAGCCTTCATCATGAAGAGTTGAGTCACCCCATTGATCATGATGGAATACTTCAATGCGGGCAAATCCAACCATCCGCATCTTCTCGGTCTTCCTGTGGTACTGCCAAACTCATTCCCTTCCTTTCTCATGGCTTCTCCCGTCTCGTCGAAAAGTTCGGTTGGAAAAGGACCGCTACCTACTCGAGTACAGTACGCTTTGAAAATTCCGAAAACTTCTCCGATTCGTGATGGAGCCACGCCCAGTCCGGTACAGGCACCAGCAGTCATGGTATTGGAGCTGGTGACATATGGATAGCTACCAAAGTCAATATCCAACAAGGAGCCCTGAGCACCTTCAGCAAGAATCTTCTTCTTGGCTGCCAAAGCTTCATTGACTACATATTCGCTATCGATCAGGTTGAGGGTCTTGATGAATTCGACTGCATCAAAAAACTGTTTTTCCATTTCCGGAAGTGCATCCAAAGAAAAATCATAGAAAGAAAGTGTGGTCTTATGCTTAGCAAGCAAGGTGTCGTATTTTTCCCTGAAATCGGGACTGAGGATATCCCCTATTCTAAGCGCGGATCTTCCGATTTTGTCCTGATAGGTTGGTCCGATTCCTTTTAGGGTAGAGCCGATTTTCTTATCCCCTTTGGATTGCTCGTAGGCAGCATCCAGAAGTTTATGGGTAGGAATGATGATCGTAGCCTTTTTGGAGACGACCAGATTCTTTTTGTAATCAATGGAGAATTTACCCAGGCCTTCGATCTCTTTTTTGAGAATAATGGGGTCCAAAACCACCCCGTTGCCGATGATGTTAAGGATTTGGGAGCGAAAAATCCCTGAAGGAATCTGATGCAGAACGTGCTTGATACCGTCAAATTCCAAAGTATGACCCGCGTTGGGGCCTCCTTGGAAACGGGCAACCACCTCATACTGAGGAGCAAGAACGTCCACAATTTTACCTTTTCCTTCATCTCCCCACTGGAGACCCAGCAATACATCCATCTTCATTTGATGTGCTTTTTAGCCTGTTGATTGATTTTTTAAAAGGCGAAATTTGCGATAAGGGCAAAGAAAACCAAGGGAAAAAGGACAATTATTTGGAACGGCGGATATTGAGGTAGTAGAAGTACATCACGTCTTCGTCCGGTTGATCCTTGGCAACAAAGGCAATTTTATCATTGACTAAAAAATATCGTCTATCCAAATCCGGATTTAAATCAGATAAATTTTGCTCTCCGATTTTTTCGAATTCTTGATTAAAAACCTCAAGGTATAAATCAAAATTTTTGACTTCACCTTGGGAGCGCCCTTTAATCATGCGAAAGAAAATTTCTTCCTCTTCCAGAAAACTAAAAGACCCAAATCTACCTTTCATATTTTCATTTTTGATAAGCTCCAACGCCTCGTTGAAGCTTACCTCATTTTTAATTTCAAGAGGAGCTTCTATTCTTGCAGGAAAACCAAAAGTCTTTGGGAAAAATCTTTGAATGTCATTTTTCCTTATATCATAAACAAGAAATTCACTTTTGAACGGATATGTAATAATCACTTTATCCAGATGAACAAAAAGTTCAGGACTTAAATTGGGAGCCATTTTGGTTTTTCCAAGGTCCACCTCCAAAATCATTTGATTGATTTCCTCATTTTCAAGTTCTAAAGGCACTTTTTGAAATTCATTTTCGGAAACATCGTACCAAACCAAATCAAAGATTTTATTTCTTGAGTCTTGGATAAAAAAGTAAGCTCTGTTTGAATTAGCATCATAGTAGTTACATTCAATAGGAAAAAAAGGTGAATAAGCAATGTTTTGAAAAGGGTTTTCTGGATCAAAAATCGAAAATTCCCTTAAGTGAAATTTTTGTGTTTGGCTGGAAAGACTACTCTTGATTATCAATTCCTTACCCGAAAAAATTAATATAGAATCAGACATAGAGAAAAAAGAATAAAATCGCGGAACAGAGCCAGGACCATCAAATTTCATTTGGACTCCAGATTTGATGATAAGCGAGTCATTTTCAAAAAAAAGTGAATCAAAACTATGGTTTACATAATTATAAATCAGCCCGCTTGACCTATTCCTCCAACTTAAACTTTGCAAATAGTCGCTGCTAAGTCCACTGAATCCCAAGAAAATCTCTTTCCTCTCCGAAAACTCCAAAAAAATATCCCGTCCGGAATCAGTTTTTTTATCCGAACAGGACCAAAAAAGGATTGCTCCCAAAAGGGAATTAATGCTTAGCCTTAAAATCTTCCACCGAATCATAGACGGTGAAAATATTATTTAGTTTGGTGATTATCAACAGCTTTTTTACATGCTCAGAGGGCGAGGTCAAATACACTTCCCCACCTGCATTTCTCATCTTGGTGAGCATAGTGATCAAGAGTCCAATCCCACTGGAGCTGATGTACCGCACCTCACTCAGATCGATCACGAAGGTTTTGGCTCCATCTTCGATAGCATCAGAAACTACCTCGACCAGTTTGGGACCTACCTCGTCTCCAATGAGATCCCCCTGAATGCTCAAATAGTTGGCTTTCTCGTCTTTTTCAGTTTGATAGGTCAGTTTCATCAATTACCGGTTTTGTTTTGGCAGTTGGGTTTGGTACAGCTTCCGTAAAGTATCAGGGAATGATGCATTACTTGGAAGTTCAGAATCTCTCCTACGGTATTTTGGATATTTTGGATGCGCGGATCGCAAAATTCGAGCACCTGATTGCAATCCACACAGATGAGGTGGTCGTGCTGCTTGTATCCGTAGGATTTCTCAAACTGGGCGATGTTTTTACCAAACTGATGTTTGGTCACCAAGTCACATTCCACCAACAGATCCAGTGTATTGTATACTGTAGCTCGGCTTACTCGATAGTTTTTATTTTTCATACTGATGTAGAGTCCTTCTACATCAAAGTGCCCCGAACGGGTATAGATTTCCTCCAAAATTGCGTAACGTTCAGGGGTCTTTCGGAGTTTTTGATTCTCTAGGTAAGCTGTAAATATTTTTTTTACCTCTTCAAAATGGGAAGTTGTCGCAGGCATTTTGTCCTATTTTTTCCAAATATAACTCCTATCTCTCAGAAAAGATTCAACCGCTAGTCAAAGCGCGTCACCTTAATGACCCCGTCCACTTCCTGAAGATTTTTGATCAGATGATCCAAATGCTCGGTACTGTGGACATACAGCTTGATCGTCCCTTCAAAAATCCCGGCGTCTGAGTCCACGGTGATCGAACGCATGTTCACTTTCAGTTCGTTGGAAATGACTTTGGTGACATCGTTGATCAATCCCACCCTGTCCGTACCGAGAATACGTAATCCGGCGAGAAAGGCAATTTCCTTTTGGCTGGTCCATCGGGCTTTGATCACCCGGTTGCCATGATTGGAGAGGAGTTCCAGCGCGTTGGGACAGGAAGTCCGGTGAATTTTAATGCCTTCATTGACTGTGACAAATCCAAACACATCATCACCGGGAATCGGGTTACAACATTTGGCTAAAATGTAATCGACCACGTCCATATCTTCTCCTATCAGGAGCTGATCGTGATCGGGACCTTTTAGGCTTTTAATTTCCTTGGTAAACGTGGACTCGTCCTTGACTTTTCCTGTCACCTTGGCTTTGGATGCCTGGGCCTCTTTGAAATCCTTGAAGGATTTGATGGTCGTAGGATCAATTATCCCCTTCCCTACCCGGTAGTAAAATTCATTAGCCGTCTTCAATTCGTAAAAAGCCCGAAGCTGTTCGACGATTTCAGAATTGAACTCCATTTTCATGGCTTTCAGCTTACGCTGTACGATCTCTTTTCCATCCAGAATGGAAGACCTTTTTTCTTCGCGAAGGGCGTCTTTGATTTTGGCTTTGGCTCGGGAGGTGACCACATTGTTGAGCCAGTCTTCGGTGGGCTTTTGCTTGTTTGAGGTCAGAATCTCCACCTGATCCCCATTTTTGAGCTTATGATTGATCGAGACCAGCTTTTGGTTGACCTTGGCCCCTATGCATTTGGCTCCCACTTCGGTATGAATCTCAAAGGCAAAATCCAAAGCAGTAGCTCCATGGGGAAGTACTTTTAGATCTCCCTTGGGAGTAAACACAAAAACCTCGTCGTGAAACAGGTTGCCCCGAAAGTCCTCCATAAACTCGATGGCATTGCCATCGTTGGACTCCAGCATACTTCTGACTTGGTTGATCCAATCATCCAGACCAGATCCGGTTTTCCCAGAGGAGTCCTTCTCTTTGTATTTCCAATGAGCTGCATAGCCTCGCTCAGCAATTTCATCCATCCGGGTAGTACGGATCTGCACCTCTACCCACTGCCCGGTATTACTCATGACGGTGGTGTGCAGCGATTCATAGCCGTTAGAGCGCGGAGTACTGATCCAATCTCTCAAGCGATCAGGATTGGGTCGATAAAAATCTGTGACAATTGAATATACTTGCCAGCAATCCGCCTTTTCATTTTCCAGATCACTGTCAAGGATAATTCTTATTGCAAAAAGATCATAGACTTCCTCGAAAGGAATTCCCTGCTTTTTCATTTTATTGAAAATGGAATAAACCGATTTCGGTCTTCCCTTTATGGTAAAATGAAAACCCAGTTTGGTCAACTCCTCCTCAATAGGCTGAATAAATTGCCTGATAAATTTGTTGCGGTAGGATCTGGATTCATTGATCTTTTTGACGATGTCCTTATAGGTCGAGGAGTCGGTATACTTGAGATAGAGGTCTTCCAGTTCGGATTTGATGGCATACAAGCCTAATCTATGCGCCAAGGGAGCATAGAGGTACATCGTCTCAGAAGCGATCTTGAGCTGTTTGTGCCTGGGCATGCTGGACAGCGTCCGCATGTTATTGAGCCGGTCGGCCAGTTTGATCAATATGACCCGGACATCATCGGAAAGTGTCAGGAGCATCTTTCGGAAGTTTTCAGCCTGCTGAGAACTCCCATATTCAAATACACCGGAAATTTTGGTCAGTCCGTCAATAATGGTCATGACCTTATGTCCAAACTCCCGCTCGATATCCTCCAGCTCCATATCGGTATCCTCTACCACATCGTGAAGAAGGGCCGAAATAATGGAAGTAGTCCCTAATCCGATCTCTTCCACACAGACCAAAGCTACTTCTAAAGGGTGATAGATGTAGGGCTCACCGGATTTTCTGCGCATATCTTTATGGGCTTCCAGGCTGATATTGAAAGCTTTCTTGATGAGTTTGGTATCCCCGGGTTTGAGAATGGGCTTAGCCTGACGGAGAATTTTCCGGTATCTCTTCAGTATTTCTTTGCGTTCTACTTCGGTATCCGTCTGGATCATGGGTAAGGATTTGATATGAAATTATGGGGTGAGGTTGAATTGATCTACTTTTTTACAAATATTTTTTTGATCCCTTGCCAAAAATCAGAATATGTGCTTACATTTGCATCCACAATTGGAAAACGAGGTCATTTGATCAAATAATCTCGGTCTGATTGAATCCAATGCGGATGTGGCGAAATTGGTAGACGCACTAGACTTAGGATCTAGCGCCGCGAGGCATGGGGGTTCGAGTCCCTCCATCCGCACAGCACAAGCCCTCAATCACTCCACTGTTTTGATCGGACAGGAAAGCGGTTGGGGGTTTTTAGTTCATCATCTGTTTAATTCTACACATCTTGGAAATTACATTAGACAAGCATTCAGCAAATCAAGCTTCAATTAAAATTACACTGAACGAAGCAGATTATCAACCAAAGGTTGATGCCAAACTAAAGGATTATGCCAAAAAAGCTTCCATCCGTGGCTTTAGACCTGGGAAAGCACCTATTTCCATGGTGAAAAACATGTATGGTGTATCACTGTTGGTGGATGAGATCAACAACATTTTGGGAGAATCACTCAACAATTATTTGAAAGAGCAATCTTTCCGAATCCTTGGCGAACCTCTTCCCGTGGAGAAAGCGGATGAATCCATTGACTGGAAAACGCAAAAAGAATTTGATTTTGAATATAAAATCGGTTTCGTAGAAGGGATTAACCTACCCTTGGACAAAAATACCAGCGCAACCAAGTACGACATTAAAGTGGATGACAAGCTGGTCAATGAAACCCTAGAGAACCTCAAGTCCCAATACGGAGAAAGTACCAATCCGGAAACTTCCGAGGCAGGGGATTCCATCTACGGGGATCTCACAGCCGAAGAAGGAGCTATTTCCAAATCCGTTTCACTTCCTACTTCAAAACTCTCCAAAAAACTAGCCGGAAAATTCATTGGAATCGGCAAGGATGCAGAGGTAGCTATTGATGCCAAAGAGGTAAAAAAAGAGGAATGGTCTGAAGCGTTTGGGTTGAACGAAGAAGAAATCGAGCAAGCCAAAGGTGGCTTTACCTTCACTGTCAAAAACATCAACAGAACTCAGGCTGCAGAGCTCAACCAGGAATTTTTCGACAAAATTTTCGGACCGGATCAAGTGACGTCTGAAGAAGAATTCCTCAACAAAGTCAGAGAAACGCTTCAAGGAAGCTATGACAAAGAATCCAAAGTATTTACTGAGGAGGAATTAAAGAAAGTGTTGGTGGAGAAAGCCAAAATCGAGCTTCCTGACGCTTTTCTAAAAGAGTGGCTCCTCAAAGCCAATGAAGGAAAAGTAACTGAAGCTGATGTAGAAAAAGAATATCCTATTTATGCTCAACAGTTGACTTGGTCTTTGATTTCCAATCAGATCGCCAAAGAAAATGGAATCCAGGCGGAGCATGAAGATGTCATTGAAAAGACCAAGGAGATGATTCGCGAGCAGTTTGCATCTTCGGGCTTAGGGTCTCAGCTGGAAGCAAGCATGGATATGTTTGTAGACAATTACCTCAAAGGAAACGAAGGACAAAACTACATGAACATGCTTACTTCGGTACAGAATGACAAGGTCCTTGCCTTTGTTCAGGAGCAGATAGACATGAAGGAAAAGTCAATTTCTATTGACGAATTCAAGGAACTTTTGGAGAAGTAATTCGATTAAGAGAGTTATATTGAAAAGTCCTTTTTATAAGGACTTTTTTATTTTTGCTTACCACAACAAACTCAAAAATGATTAGTAAAGAAGAATTCAGAAAATACGCCATTCACAATCAGGGCGTAAGCGGGACGGCATTTGATCAATATACCACCCACATCGAAAACATGACTCGGTCAGTAATCGAAGAGAGACCGCAGAATTTCCGTGAAATTGATGTTTTCTCCCGATTGATCATGGATCGGATCATCTTCTTGGGCACAGGAGTAGACGATCATATTGCCAATATCATCGTGGCCCAGCTGCTTTTCCTCGAATCTGTAGACTCCAAAAAGGACGTCCTGCTCTATATCAATAGCCCGGGAGGTTCTGTGACTGCTGGATTGGGAATTTACGACACCATGCAGTACATCGGTCCGGATGTAGCCACCATCTGTACAGGAATCGCCGCCTCCATGGGAGCGGTCTTGTTGGCAGGAGGAGCTAAAGACAAACGTTCTGCGCTGCAGCATTCCCGGGTAATGATTCATCAGCCATCAGGAGGCATGCAAGGTCAATCCAAAGACATGGAGATTTCTTTGAAATTGATTTTGGCCATGAGACAGGAGTTGTACCAGATTTTGGCCAACCACACCGGAAAAACCTTTGAGGAAATAGAAAGAGACTCAGACCGTGATTATTGGCTCAGAGCACCTGAAGCAAAGGAATACGGATTGATTGATGAAGTTCTTGTAAAAAAAACTAGATAATGGCTCAAGTTACCTGCTCTTTTTGCGGTAGAAATAAAAAAGATGTGGACCTGATGGTATCGGGCATTTCTGCCCATATCTGTAATTTCTGCATCGACCAGGCACATTTGATTTTGGGAGAAGAAGAAAAAACCAAAAAATCAGGGGCTAAACCTAAGTTTAAGCTCAAAAAGCCAAAGGAACTGACATCCTACCTGGATCAATACGTGATTGGTCAGGAAGATGCCAAAAAAGTGCTGACTGTAGCCGTTTACAACCACTACAAAAGACTTCAGCAGAAGGAAGATCCTGATGAAATCAAGATTGAAAAATCTAATATCATCATGGTGGGAGACACCGGGACTGGCAAAACTTATTTGGCCAAAACCCTGGCTAAAATTCTTGAAGTTCCCTTTTGTATTGCGGATGCTACTGTGCTCACCGAAGCCGGATACGTAGGAGAAGACGTGGAAAGCATCCTTACCCGTCTCCTGCAAGCGGCAGACTACAATGTGGAAGCTGCCGAGCGTGGGATTGTGTACATCGATGAGATTGATAAGATCGCCCGTAAGTCAGACAATCCTTCCATCACCCGGGATGTAAGCGGTGAAGGCGTGCAGCAAGCCATGCTCAAGCTTCTGGAAGGAACAGTAGTGAATGTGCCCCCTCAAGGAGGCCGAAAGCATCCGGATCAGAAAATGATCGCTGTCAACACAGAAAACATCCTGTTTATTTGTGGGGGAGCATTTGATGGAATCGCAAGGCATATAGGAAAGCGCTTGAATACCCAGCCTATGGGCTTCAGCAAAAGTTCAGGAAATGTGGTTGCGGACAGAGAAAACCTCCTTCAGTATGTGACAGCCCAAGATTTGAAAGCTTTTGGATTGATTCCCGAATTAATCGGAAGACTTCCTGTACTCACCCATTTGGATCCACTTCACAAAGAAGCGCTGAAGCGTATCCTCACCGAGCCTAAAAATGCGCTGGTCAAGCAGTACAGTAAATTGATGGCAATGGAAGGAGTGAATCTTAAATTCAAGGAAGACGGACTCGACTTCATTGTAGACAAGGCTGTAGAATACAATTTGGGTGCAAGAGGACTTCGCTCAATTTGTGAAGCGATCATTACCGATGCCATGTATGAGTTGCCATCGGACGACACCGTGAAGGAGCTTGTCATTGATGCGGATTACGCAAAATCACAGTTTGATAAGTCAAAATTCAAGCGACTACAAGTTGCTTAAAAATAAAGAACCCCGGCAAGCGTCGGGGTTTTGCTTTTCTGGGCTATGAAAGAGCCGAGCCCCATATCTCCAAGAGCTCCATGGGAAGATTCTTTCAGAATTTCCCCTAGTCATGAGCTCAATGAATGATTTTTACTTCTTGAAATTTAAAATCAACTTAGCGGCAGTCTCAGATGCACTCCTCTCTCCTATTTTTTCCCGGATCAGATCATACCCCTGAAGCATTTCCCCTTTGTAAACCACATTGGAAAAAATCTTCTGGAGTTCATTTCGAAGGTTCTCAATGGAAAAATCATCCTGAATCAACTCCTTTACCACTTCTCTTCCAGCAATCAGGTTGGGCAAGGAAATAAATGGCACCCTGATCAAACGCTTGGCAATCTGATAGGAAGCCGAAGAGGTACGATAGACCACAAGTTGAGGTACACGGAAAAGGGCCGTTTCAAGTGTGGCGGTTCCAGATGTGACCACTGCTGCTGTGGCATGAAATAGCAAATCATAGGTTTGATTGAACACCAATTTGATTCCAGCTTTTCTGGCAGGTTGATAGACTTCTTCAGGCAAGCTATCCACTCCCGCAATCACAAACTGGGCATTGGGGAATTCCTTCACCAAGGTAATCATCTTATCCAGCATGGCATTGATTTCCTGCTTTCTGCTTCCCGGAAGCAAGGCAACGATGGGCTGATAGCTGAGATCGTTTTTTTGAAAGAAAAAAGGATGGGCTTCAAACTTCCTAATTTCATCCAAAAGAGGGTTTCCCACATAGTGGACTTCCATTCCATACTTGGTAAAAAACTCAGGCTCAAACGGTAAAATACTATAGATTTGGTTAGTGATTTGCTTGAGTTTTATAGCCCGCTTTTGATTCCAAGCCCAGACTTTGGGAGGAATGTAATAATGAACAGGAATCCCGTTTTCTTTTGCAAAGGCAGCAATTTTCATGTTAAACCCGCCATAATCTACCAAAATCAGAGCATCGGGCTTAAATTGGAGAAGGTCTCTTTTTATCAAATTGAGGTATTTGATCACCTTCCGAAAGCCTAAAATCACTTCCAAAAACCCCATCAATGCCACTTCAGAATAATCCACAGCCAAGTCTACACCCGCATCTTTGGAATAGGACCCGCCCATCCCTCTAAAAGACAAGGATGGATCCTTCGCTTTTAGTGCCAAAACGAGATTGGAGGCGTGTAAATCTCCCGAACGCTCTCCAGAAATGATAAAGATTGATTTCAAATGGGTAAATGGTAAGTTGTAAGTAGTAATCGGTTAATTAGAGGATCAAGAATTAGTGAAGCAAAACAAATTTGCTTTGGAAATCATAGAATTGAGTTTTCGATTAATGAGATCACATTTTTCAAGAACCGATTTCAATTCTTCTTGTGAAATCAAGTCACAATCATACGCCACTTCTATCCAATGCCTTGTTTCATATTGTTCAGCATCGCTGTCAGTTAATTTTGATATGAAATGGTTAATGTATTTTCTTTTGGCCCATGATTCAGCTATTTGAGCACCTATGGATCTAGAAGCTCGCCTTATTTGGTCGGTAAGAGAATACTTTTCTTCGGAAGGGAATTTACTTGAAATGGAATAAACTTCTTTGGCGAGTTCCCGAGAAAGAATATAGACCTCCAGTTCAAAATAATTTTTTACAAAAGCCATAAAAAATGAATAGGACTATTTACTATTCACAATTTACAAAAATACTATCCCTTGTACTCTACAAAGTTCCTCGGAGTTTCATACAGAGTCAACTTATACAATCCACCGTTTGGAGTAATTTCTTTTACTGCAGGCTCCAAAATCTTCCAAAATTCCATGACTAAAATCTCACAGGAAGCCATTTTACCCTGCATAAAGTCTACATCCATATTCAGGTTTTTGTGATCTACCTTGTCGATCACCAACCTCCGAATGAGGGTACTCAATTGCTTTAAATCCACCACAAAGCCTGTTTCAGGATCAGGAAGCCCCTTAACGGTCACGATTAATTCAAAATTATGCCCATGCCAATTGACATTGGCACAAGGTCCAAAAACTTCAAAGTTTTTTTTGTCAGACCAGTTGGGATTCCAAAGTTTATGGGCAGCATTAAAGTGCTCCTTGCGGCAAACGTAAATCATCACATATCCAATAAGTCTGCAAAGCTAAAAAAAAAGTCCCTCAAGGAAAACTGAGGGACTAAGGTGAATCAAGTTCCTTGATTGAGCGCTCTGATCAAAAGCCGGATATCATTGGTCTCTTTGAGATTGAGATTCAGGGATTTTTCCAATGCAGCCACTTTTTCATAATCCTCTCCGAAGATCTTCTCAAGATCTTTTTTTTTGTTTTTGAACAGGTAGATCTCTCCGTCTTTTGCCACAAAGATATCTTGCAAGGTTTGAAAAACTTTGGAGGCTTGGGCCCCATAAGTAGCCCCTACATCGTTTGTCATGATTTTGTAGTCATGACTGTAAAGAGAATACTCGCCTTTTTCCAATACCCGTATGAACCTTTTTTGAGATAAAGTAGGGAGAACAAATTCAGAGGTGTATTCTGCCATTTCTCCTTTATCATTGATATAGGCAAATCCTGCTAGCTTATCCGCACTGTATGCGAACAAAGAGCCACTCATTTTGTACTCCAGCGTATTATCATAGCCATTGAGGGCAATAGATAGGCCTTCAACTGTTTGTCCATTGGGAAGGAGAAGATTTCCAGTCCGAAAATCTTCAATATACTGACTTCCTTTTACCTCTTGATAGGGATTAGTCATAATGGGACTTCCGGTACCTGTATCCCGGAGTACAGTCAATTGTGCCATGACCAACGAATTCATCCCTAAAAGAAAAAGAAGCGGAATTAATTTGATCGTTTTCATAATAGTTGGGAAAAAAAAGACCGGAAATCCCGGTCTTTTTGGTTATAAGTTAATCAAGCGCCTTCTGCAGGCGGGTTGGGTCTGGTTATTCTCAGCTGTACTCTTTTGTAGTTTTCGCTTGGTTGGATACTTGAGTTTCCTTCCAATTGAAGCAAAAGGTCAACTGAACCTCCGATAGCACCAGTGTCAGGTATAGTCACAGTCAAAGTTCCAAAGCTGGAATTGGCAGGAATAACCAAAGTACCGGAAGTGGTGTAATCCGTACCGGATACTGCGGTGGTACCTTCTGCCACCACGGTGTACGTGATGGTTTCGTCCACAGATCTTTGGGCAGCTACCAAATTTACTTGGAGGCTGACAGATCCTACGGTATTAGCCACGGTGATTCTTGGATAAGTTTGACCGGCAGCAGGAGTTCTGACTACCGCATCTTGAAACTCAACCAAAGCTCCTTCCCATAGTGGGTAGTTTTGTTCAATGCAAGAAGAGAAAACAAGAACTAAGGCTAAGGTTAATAAAGAAAATATCTTTTTCATGATTTCTGATTTTAGTAGCCTCTGTTTTGGTTTAGGTTAGTATTACCATCCACTTCTCTTTGAGGGAGTGGAGGTAAAATTCTGAAGTCGTCAAATTCAACTCTCACACTAGGAGTAGTTTTAACGATCGGTCTTCCGTAACGCTTCAAGTCAAAGAATCGTTGTCCTTCGAATGCAAACTCCTTGAATCTTTCCAAAAGGATTTCTTCAAGCAGCGCTTCACCTGCCAAATCCACTTCTTCTAAACCTCTCAGTCCTTTGAAGGCATTAAGCTCAGCAAGAGCCGCACCTGCATTTCCAAGTTGATAGTTAGCTTCAGCTCTGTTGAGATGCATTTCTGACTTTCTAATTACAGGGACATTGTCCCCGTAAGCAAAACCGCTTTTGGACATGAATTTGGTACACTCAATCTGACGACCTGCACCTCTTACGTTATTTCCGGTCGTGTAGAGTCCTGCCCTAACGTCGTCATTTCTGGTTACATCCCAGTTGTTGTTATCGGAAGCAGGCTCACCGATTTGAATTTGAGACAATCCAAAGAAATCTCTTACTGTAGCATTGGGGATGAAATCACCCCAGCCACCTTGCGCATTTTTGTTAGACAAGTTGAGCAAAGCAGTGAAAGAAGACTGAAGCGATTCGTTGACACCAATTGCCTCTTCAGCCAATGCAAATCTTACTTCGAACATCGACTCAGGGTTTACTGGTGCTCTCCAGCCGCTCACGTAAGCATCTCCTTCAAGAACAACACCGACACTGCTATCCAAAGCCAGGGTGGACTCAGATACAGCTTTTGCCCAATCTCCTCTGTAAAGTGCAACTCGGGACAACAATGCCGAAGCAGCTGCACTTGAACCATACTGAACGCCTCTAGAAGTAAGCAAACGCTTAGCATCTTCCAAATCAGAATAAATCTGATCATAGACAGCATTGATAGTTGCTCTTGGAGTTTGTCTGTTGAATGCGGCCTGAGAAGTGATTACACCCTCGGTGACCAAAGGAATTCCTCCCTCATCCGTCACACCTGGCTGATAAATAGCCGTTGGGATGTAAGAGTAGATTTTTATCAAATCAAAGTAGTAGAGTGCTCTCAGAAACTTGGATTCTCCTTCCCATCTTGCCAATTGTGCAGCAGAAGCTCCCTGCACGGTACCCAAGGCATCGAGAATAAGATTTGCCTCATTGATGGCAAAGTAGCTGTTCAACCAAATATTGGTGTTTTGGATAGTACCGTTGAAGTGAGCGTTAGGCTGATTGTTATTTTCACCTATCAAACGGCCAGAATTACTGGTAGTCTGTCCCACGTCAGCTAAAGCGTCTGACAGGGCAAAAAGATTCCTGCCATAATTTGCCGCGGACCGAAGTCTTGAGTACACGGAGTTGAGTGCCGCATCTACTGCATCAGGAGTATTCAGCGCACCGTTAGCATCGATCGACTGTCTAGGATCTACCTGAAGAGCACTGTCACATGAACCAAGCAGGCAAGACCCTGCAAGCACAATAGAGAGAACTGCTTTATTTATAAATTTCATTTTTTTCATCTTTTTGGGTGATTAGAATCCAATTTGAACCCCTACAGTATAGTTTTTGGTCAAAGGAATCAGACCTGTCGCTGCACCGGTAAATTCAGGATCATATCCAGGATAATCTGTGTAGGTCCACAAGTTCAATCCCTGTACATAAACTCTGGCTCTGGAAAGACCGATTTTGCTGATCAAGGTAGGATTGAAATTATAGCCAACAGTCACTTGTGACAATCGGATAAAGTCAGCTTTCAAAAGGGATGCCGTTCCTGTGTTTCTTGAAGCTCCTCTGGTTTCATTTCCAGCATTAGTAGTCAAGTTTCTTGGGATATCGGTGATTTGACCTGGCTCTCTCCAAGATCTATCATTCACTTCTCTTAGTGCATTCAAGGTCAGACGAGTACCGTTTTCTCTCAAGAAGTTATACTGACCGTCTGTTACGATAGCTCCGTATTCGTAAGTAAAGAAAGCAGTCAATTCAAAACCTTTGTAAGACAAGGTGTTATTGAAACCTCCATAGTGTGTGGCTAGGTTGGAACCATAGTAGATTCTATCCGCTGCCAAAGGAAGGTAAGTGATGTTTCTGTTGATATCATACCACATCGGACGTCCATTGGATGGATTTACGCCTGCATATTCTTGAGTAAACCAAGCACCGGGTGCCTGATCACCGGCAAAGGCAGGGTTTCCTACTGGCTGTCCTACCGCAATACCTGGGTTTGCTGGAAGAAATTCCAAATCATCATACAAGCTGATCACTTGGTTTTTGATGTAAGTGAAGTTGAAAGTAGAGTTCCATCGGAATCCACCTCTGTCAAGGATTACCCCTGACACTTCCACTTCAATACCCTTGTTTTGCAATTCACCTACGTTGTTGGCAATATCGGAGAATCCGTTAGTCCAAAGGATAGGCTGATCCAAAAGGAGGTCTTTGGTTCTTCTGTCAAATATGTCAACAGAACCTGTCAATCTGTTTCCAAAGAAACCATAATCCACACCGAAGTTTAAGGTAGTGTTGGTTTCCCAACCCAAGTTCAAATTAGCCAAAGAAGAAGGTCTAATTCCGGCATTTCCGGAATAGTTACCCGCACCGGTGTAAAGGCCTCTAGCAGCAAAGTTTCCGATTTGGTCGTTACCGGTCAAACCATAAGAAGCACGCAACTTCAATTCACTTACCACGCTAGAAGATTTCAGGAACTCTTCTTCTACCATGCTCCAACCTACCCGGATGGAAGGGAACAGACCATATCTGTTATCCTCACCGAATCTGGAAGAACCATCGTAACGAGCCGTCACAGTAGCCAAGTATTTCTTCTTGTAGTCATAGTTGACAGATCCAAAGAAACCAACTCTTCTGTATCCTGTCCAAAATCCGGACAAGGATTCAGGAGTAGCGGCAGACTGAATGGTTCTAAATTGGAAAGTTGGGAATCCAATTCCTGCCCCGTTGATCCCCTCACGGGTTTCAGAAAGGAATTCAAATCCTACCAATGCAGAAAGGTTATGAACTCCATTGTAAGTCTTGTTCCAGTTCAAGGTCTGAGTAGTGATGAATCGGGTTCTCCAGTCTTGCTGCTGTGAGCTTCTACCTCTTACACCGGCTCCATCAGGAGTTCTCGGATCAGTGTATCGGTCACCTTGAAGCAATCTGTAATCAATACCAAACAAGGAACGGAAGGAAAGATTGGGAAGAATCTTGTACGTACCGATCATGTTACCCACCACTGTGTTTGTTCTTTGCAAACCAGAGTTGTACTCATTAACCAATACTACGTTTTGGCCCAACACACCGCCAATGGCAGTATTGAAGGTGCCATCTTCATTATAGATTGCGTTGTGAGGAAGAATTGCAGAGGAGGAGAATGCAGGGCTACCCAAGAAGGAACCAGACACTGCAAATGGAACATTTTGTTGGAAAGTAGACAAGTTGATGTTGGTCTCCAAGCTCAATTTGCTATTGGCCTGATGAGTCAAAGCAACAGGACTGTACCTCTTTCAAAGTCTACAGGTTTG
This sequence comes from Algoriphagus confluentis, assembly GCF_036245625.1. Lineage (NCBI taxonomy): Bacteria > Pseudomonadati > Bacteroidota > Cytophagia > Cytophagales > Cyclobacteriaceae > Algoriphagus > Algoriphagus confluentis. The sequence continues at coordinate 348,895 of NZ_BTPD01000005.1, read as the reverse complement.
AAAGAAGATTCCTGGTAATTGTATGAACCGGATAGGAAGAATGTCGTCTTGTCATCACCACCTGATACAGATAGTTCGTAGTTCTGAAGTCTTCCGGGGCCCATTACCTCTCTTTGCCAGTCATAAGTAGGAAGATCCAAACCGATTTGGTTTAGCTCTTCTCTTGAAAGCTGCTGCCAGTTGGAAGGCAATCTGCCCATGTTGTTCAACGTATTGGCTTCTGGCAGGGTGTTTCCGGAATTGATGTAAGCATCTCTTCTCATCTCGAACCACTCGGCACCGCCCAAGACGTCGAGGTATTTCAAAGGCTGGGTTTCACCGGCAAATGCATTGAATTCAAATCTTGCCTTGCCTTGCTTACCTTTTTTGGTGGTGATGATCACTACCCCGTTAGCAGCCTGAGAACCGTAGATCGCAGCAGATGCCGCATCTTTCAAGATTTCCATAGACTCAATGTCGTTAGGATTCAAGAAAGCCAATGGGTTAGACTGGGTAAAAGAAGCGTTGGACTGGTTGTTCAGCTGAACACCGTCCACAATGAATAAAGGTTCGTTACCAGCATTGATCGAACCCACACCACGGATACGGATGTTAACAGCACCACCTGGCAGACCACTTGAGGATCTTACCTGCACACCGGCAGCACGACCTTGCAAGGCACGGTCAAATGACTGCAATGGCAAGTTTTGAATGGCTTCTCCTTTCACCGAAGAAACTGCCCCGGTAACCTCTCTCTTTGGCTGGGTACCGTAACCTGTTACGATGACTTCACCCAAAGCAGTAACATCGGATTCCAAAGCTACGTCGATGGTAGTTCTGTTTCCGATATTCACCTCTTGGGTGGTCAGGCCCACAAATGTGAACACTAATACATTGCTTCCGGCAGGGACGCTGATTGAATACTTGCCATCGATGTCAGTGGCAGTACCAATAGTCGTTCCCTTTACCAGAACTGTTGCACCTGGTACACCCATACCGTCTTCGGTAGAGGTTACTGTACCGGTGATCACACGGCTTTGGGCAAATGCAGCTGCACTTACCAAAAACAGCATGAGTCCTAGAAGTAAAACTTTCCTCATATTGGTTAGATTTTGGTTTAATTTAGTTCCAATGATATTTGGAATAATTCACATTACAAAGGCCAATACCACGAACGGTAAGGAAAAGTTTGATTGAAAAAATTATCTAAAAAGGCCACTGGACCATATTTTTCAGAATAAAATTTGGGAATTGAAGAGTATTTTAATTTTCTGACATTTTTTCTAAATGATATCTCAATGTTAACAAAAGTTAATTTTGATAAAAAAAACATAAACATCAGGGTTAAATTTTTCATTTACATAAACTGGTAAAGGCAACCAAAAGCCCATTTTAAAAAAAAACTCATTTTTTTATAATGACTTATACAGCTTCAAATACACACTTATATAAACATTTGTAGAATAAAATTCTGCTCTTATTATATAAAACCCTAAGTTATTTCTTTCTTTTAATTAAAATCTAAAAAGCAGATAACCAAAATATACTTTTGCAAAATTTAATTTTGAAAAAAGTCAAAGAACCTTGATCGTGATCCTCCTGTTGAGGGCCTGATTTTGGGAGGTGGTATTGGGAACCATCGGCTGAGTATCTCCTTTTCCTTCCACTAGAATTCTTCCGGGATGAAGTCCCTCTTTGACTAAATAGCCCTGAACACTTTTTGCACGCTCCAAACTCAGGGTCTTATTGTAACCTGCATTTCCGACATTGTCTGTGTGCCCGGTGATCAATACATTCACATTGGGGTTTTCCATCAGAAATTTATGCAATCTCTTCAGGGAAGAAAGGGACTCCGGCTTCAGATCATATCGGTCAAAGTCAAAAAACACATTTTCAAATACAAACTCTTCACCGGACGCCACCGGAGTCAATTCTACCTTAAGGTCTTTGACATTTTGAAGCTTATCCCGCTCTACATTATATATTTTGGGCAAAAAGCCTTTTTTCTCCACATACAATCCTGAAACCGCCTTTTCGGGATACAGCATCAAAAAATCCCCCGTTTTCCCATCGGATCTAAACTGGTAAAGGGTACTGTCGTTGGTGAGTGAAACCAAAGAAAGTGTAGCATCCATAGGTTCTCCTGTCTTCGCATTAAATACCTTGCCCTCGGTTACCGTCAGGTTTTCGCCCAAATAAATCTCCTCCGGAAATTTGAACCGATATAAAAGTGAGCGGTCGTTTTCGGTTTCATTTTCAGCCTTGCTGAGTTCTGTATAGTAGGCAAAGTCCTTTTGAGCGGTGATAAACAGTGCCACTTGATCCAATTGATCGTTTATTGGAAGTCCCAGGTTTTCCGGACTTTGAAACTGCCCATCCTTTACCCTCGAAAGAAAAATATCCATTCCTCCAAACCCTTGATGTCCATCAGAGGAAAAGAAAAGGATTTCATTGTTGAAAAACATAAACGGTGAAATCTCATCCTTAGGAGTATTTAAGGTACTTCCGAGATTTTTTGCTTCAGACCAACTCCCGTCATTTTGCCTGACCGAATACCAAATGTCATTCCCACCGTATCCTCCTTTGCGATTGGAGGAGAAAAACAACAATCTTCCGTCAGCCGAAAGGGAAGGTTGAGAATCCCAAGATCTGGAATTCACCTTGGGCCCCATGTTATTGGGTCTTTGCCAAGCCCCGTTGACCCGGTAGGCAATGTAGAGATCACAACTCCCTTGGGAGTCGGGTGCATCACAGGAGGTATAAATCAAAATATTGCCGTCTGCTGTCACAGAGCAAGTTCCCTCATTGTATGGAGAATTGATCGTTTGGGAAATACCCTGGGGAGGCGTCCATCCTCCATCTTCTTTGATAAATGCGGTGTAGATATCCTCTTTGTCAAAATTCCCAGTCCCATCCCTTTTGGTGAATAGAATTTGATTTCCATCGGCCGTCAGGACCGGAAAATATTGCAACTGGAATTCATTCAGGGGATGGGGAAGCACCTCTTTGGTAATCTCTCCAATATCTCCTAACTGAGATCCTAAAAAATCCATTTGGGATTTCATCTGAGAATAATACATGGACTTTCTGAAGGACTCGTCCAAAATCGGATCTACCTCCTGAAACTGCCGATAGGCTTCCTGAAACTTCCCCTGCTTGAGATATAAATTGGAAAATAGCCATCCGTAATCTGCCGCGTGTTTGGGTGTGGCATTTTTCCCTTGAAGCTTAGATTTTCCTGCCAGGGCTACTTTTTCAGCTTCGCTTAGGTCACCTAGGGTGATCAAAAGCTGTGAAGCCTTAACATAAGCTTCCAAAAAAGACCCTTCTCTCGCGATTGCAGCCCGATATTTGGCCAAGGCTTGATCGTACTTTCTGGACAGGGTCAACTCCTCTCCTTCTTGATACAGTTTAATTGCCCTATTATCAATGATCGAAAATTGCTGTGCACTCAATGGAAGTGCCAGCAAAAATCCGAGAAGGAAAAGGTAAATAGGACGCATGAACTTATGGGATGTCCATAAATTTATGGGTTTGCAGGGATATTTTCCAATTCGGGTGGTTTTTCACGTACTCAATGATCTCCGGTGTGAATTTTTCAGCCTTACTCCACTCGGGCTGAAGACGAAGTTCACAAACGGGGTTCACCAACCGGGCATGCTCCTGGGCAAATGAAAAATCACTCTTATTGTAAATGACCACTTTGAGTTCATCGGCTACTTTGTAGATCGAAGGATGTGGTTTTTTGAATTTCTTGGGAGAAAAACACACCCAGTCAAAATCTCCTGAAAAAGGATGAGCTCCAGAAGTTTCAATATTGGTGGTAAATCCTTTTTCTTTCAAAAGCTTGGTCAAAGGATCAAGATTGTACATCAAAGGCTCGCCTCCGGTAATGACCACAAGTCTTCCCGGAAAAGCCAAGGCGTCCTCTACGATTTTCTCAATGGATAAAACCGGCCACTTGGCAGCTTCCCAGCTTTCTTTGACGTCGCACCAGACGCAGCCTACATCACAACCTCCCAGCCGAATAAAATATGCAGGATGTCCTGTAAATCTGCCTTCTCCTTGGATGGTATAAAAAGCCTCCATGATGGGAAGCTGAAGCCCTGCGGAAATGAGTTCTTGGGTAGTCGGAGCTACCAAATCGAGTGTCTGCATGAATTTTTGGTAAAGCGGGTGATTCGACCGCTGGTTTAGAAAACAAAGGTAAGCGTTAAAATTGAAAGGATAAGTACGATTTAAGAAGTACGATTTACGACTTGAATAAGAACCTCAAATCTGATTCTGGGTAGTTACCCTGTGGAAATTAGGCTTGAGGAGCAAAAAAGCATCGTAAATCTGAAATCGTAAATCGTTCTTACACAAATTGCTGTTCCTAATTCAAAGTTCCTTCCACAACACCACCCGATAATCTTCCACCCCTCCCTTGGGAATTACTTCCATGATTTTAAATCCACGCTTCAATCCGAAAGCAATCATTGCTGGGAAGCGGTTTCTGGTTTTGAAAAAGATAGCCTTGAATCCCTTTTCTCTGGCCCAATTTTCCTGAAATTCAGCCAAAGCATCTGCAATTCCCAACTTTCGAAACTCGGGTCTCACCCCTCCCATCCAAGAATAAAAGGTATCAGGGGTTTCACTTTGGTACCCAACTTTAAACCCCAAAAGCTCTCCATCTCTCTCAGCCACCAACCCCAAATAAAGCCGATGCTTCAAGCGCTCTGCGTAAAAATCCATGGAAGCCTTCCCCGGAAACTCCGGGATGCGTTCGTGCACCCAGAGGAGTTCGGCGGGAGAAGCCTGTCTTATAGTGAAACTTGATTGACCCTGTGACATTGGATTTTTGATTTACGAATGACGATTTACGACATTAATAGAACCTCAATCCTAATTTAAAGTAGTTACTTTTTGGAATCTAAAATTGAGGAACAAAAGAATGTCGTAAATCAAAAATCGTAATTCGTAAATCCCTATTCTTTTTTCACCGTCGGATACGTCACCCCAAGCTGCTCCAAGTAGGTATCGTATTTCGTCTCGTCATAGTAAAATTTCTCCAAAGCTGGACGGAACTGCTTCATAATGCCTTCATTTAGATAAATCGGAGGAGCGTCATCCTTCGTAATCATTGGCTTGTAGGTTTCTTCTTTGGTCTGCACATTTTTGAAGTAGTCCCAAGCCTGATCCACCAGTTCGGGAAGAAGCAGAAAGTCCAAAATAGTCATCGCTTCCGCTTTGGCACCGGCTGTTACACCCTTATGAGCAATAGGTGTCGCCATAGCAATGGCATTGCTCCAGTGATGACCTGGAAGTCCAGGAATATTGGAAGGGAATCTCAAAGTCACGGTAGGCACGACCCAAGACACATCTCCGATATCGTCTGAGCCACCCGAGACAGGCTCTTTCACAGGCAGTCCCAAAGTATCCAGTTTGGTAGCCAGGCCTGTTGGTTTGGAACCCATCTCTTCCTGAACAGCCTTTGCCAAAGTTTGATCGTTTTCATCCCACTCGGGAAGCCCTACCTTAAGGATATTTTGATACATCCTCTCAGCGATCACCTTATTAAAGTGCCTTGGCCATGCAGTGCCCAGCACCTTGTACTCCATGGTCGTTCCGGTCATGAGTGCCGCTCCTTTGGCGATATCATTGGCCTGTGCATACATTTCCATGATCCCGTCGTACTTCACATCCCGGAAATAGTACCAAATCGACGCCTTGGATGGCACCACATTGGGCTGATCTCCTCCATCGGTGATTACAGAGTGCGATCTTTTCAGTGGATGCAAATGCTCCCGCTTGTAGTTCCAGCCAATGTTCATCAGCTCTGTGGCATCAGCGGCACTTTTTCCCCTCCATGGCGCACCAGCGGAGTGTGCGGCATCTCCGGAGAAGGTATATTCCACGGAAATCAATCCTGTGCCGCTAGCCTGTCCGTAGCTGACCGCAAGATTATTTGCCACGTGGGTGAAAATGCAAAGATCAATTCCGTCAAATTTCCCATCCCGAACAAACCACGCCTTTGCAGCTACCAATTCCTCGGCAATCCCCGGCCAAAGAATTAAGGTGCCTCCGATATTCTCCCGCTCCATAATCTGCTTCACGGCCAAGGCAGCCGTGATATTCAGGGGAATCCCGGCATTATGTCCTTCTCCATGGCCCGGAGCTCCTTCAACCATGGGTTTGTGGTAGGCAACTCCCGGATACTGAGAGGCTTTGGGAATATTGTCCACATCAGAACCCAAAGCAATCACCGGACCTTCCCCATTACTCCAAGTAGCCCACCATGCCGTGGGGATGGCAGAGATTCCCGTTTCGATGGTAAAGCCATTTTGCTCCAAAATCCCGGTCAAGTATTTGGAAGATTCAATTTCCTGAAAGCCCAATTCGGCAAAGGAAAAAATCTTGTCCACCATCACTTGGCTTTGCTTGTGATTGGCTTGGACGATTTGGGCCGCTTCGGCTTTGAGTGCCTCTATTTGCTTGGGAGTGTATTTCTTCTGGGGAAAAGCCGAAAGGCAAATTCCTCCAGCCAAGGCGAGTGTAAGCAGTAATTTTCTTCTCATAAGGTTGATTGGTTAGTGTTCTGAAAGTACAAAAAAGACTCCTCTGCCTCAAACAAAATTGATCAGTGGCCAAAATCCCGATTTGGGAGGAATTGGAAATTTGACTACCAAAGCCGCCTGATTTTTCTATTTTTGCAGGCATTTAGTCAAAAAATCAAGAATATTTCAATCATGGCGGAGTACAACTTCAGGGAAATCGAGCAGAAATGGCAAGGCTACTGGAAAGAAAAAGGAACCTTTAAAGCCGAGGTGGACCCCAATCGTCCCAAGTTTTATTCCCTGGACATGTTTCCTTATCCATCCGGTGCCGGGCTACACGTCGGCCACCCGCTGGGATACATCGCTTCAGATATCGTCTCCCGATTTAAGATGCTGAAAGGTTTCAATGTCCTTCATCCAATGGGCTATGATTCTTTTGGTTTGCCGGCAGAACAATATGCCATCCAAACCGGGCAACACCCCGCCATCACTACCGAGCAAAACATCACCCGATACACCGAGCAGCTTAAAAACATCGGCTTTGCTTTTGACTGGGATCGGGAAGTTCGCACCTCGGACCCATCCTATTATAAATGGACCCAGTGGATTTTCATGCAGCTGTTCAAGAGCTATTACGACTTGGATGCGGACAAGGCACTTTCCATCGAGTCTTTGGTTTCCCGATTTGAAAAAGAAGGAAACGCAAAAGTGAAAGCGGTTTGCGATGATGACACAACTATTTTCAGCGCAGAAGAATGGAACGCTTTTTCTGAAAAAGAAAAGCAGGAAATGCTGCTCAAATACCGATTGAATTTCTTGGCTGAAACCACCGTAAACTGGTGTCCGGCTTTAGGAACCGTGCTTTCCAATGACGAAGTAAAGGACGGTTTCTCCGAAAGAGGAGGGCATCCTGTAGAGCGTAAGAAAATGATGCAATGGTCCATGCGGATCACGGCTTATGCAGATCGCTTGCTCCAAGGTTTGGAAAAAGTAGACTGGTCCGAACCCATCAAGGAAATGCAACGCAACTGGATCGGAAAGTCGATCGGCGCTGAAGTTTTGTTTGATGTAAAAGGTTCAGATAGGAAAATTAAGGTCTTTACCACTCGAGTAGATACGATCTTCGGAGTAACCTATTTGGCTTTAGCTCCAGAGTCAGATTTGGCCGCCGAACTGGTCACAGACGATCAGCGGGAAACTGCCGAAGCCTATATCCAAGTCGCTAAAAACCGCTCCGAGCGCGAGCGAATGAGTGATGTAAAGACCATTTCAGGTGCGTTTACCGGTTCCTATGCGATCAATCCATTCAACGGAGAGGAAATCCAAATCTGGGTGGCTGACTATGTATTAGCTGGGTATGGAACAGGCGCTGTCATGGCTGTACCTGCACACGACGAGCGCGACTACAACTTTGCCAAGCACTTTGGACTGGAAATCCGCCAAGTGATCGAAGGCTCGATGGAGAACGGTTCTTTCCCCGGAAAAGGTGGCTTGATTATCAATTCAGGCTTTATTTCTGGGCTTTACATGAAAGAAGCCATGGATAAATGCATCGAGTTTTTGGAGGAAAAAGGGATCGGAAAAGGTAAAATCCAATTCCGAATGCGGGATGCGATTTTCACCCGTCAGCGCTATTGGGGTGAACCGCTTCCCGTATATTTCAAAGACGGCTTGCCTTATTTACTTGAAGAAAAAGACCTTCCTTTAGTCCTTCCAGAGGTAGATAAATATTTGCCTACCGAAGACGGCGAACCCCCACTCGGTCGAGCAAAAGACTGGACTTACAAAACGGCTGACGGTGAATATCCTTTAGAACTCTCCACCATGCCAGGTTGGGCGGGATCGAGCTGGTATTTCTTCCGTTACATGGATCCGAAAAACGAAGCTGTTTTCGCAGATAAGGCCAAAACAGACTATTGGGGTGCCGTGGATTTGTACATCGGTGGTTCCGAACACGCCACAGGCCACTTGCTCTATTCCCGATTCTGGACCAAGTTTTTGTATGATTTGGGCGTAGTGAGCATCGACGAACCTTTCCAAAAGATGATCAACCAAGGGATGATTCAAGGAAGGTCGAATTTTGTGTATCGATTAAAAGGCACGAACACCTTTGTTTCCTACGGATTAAAAGATCAATACGACACCTCTGCCATGCATGTGGATGTAAATATAGTCCACAACGATCAGCTGAATCTGGAGAAGTTCAAAGCTTGGAGACCGGACTTGGCTGATGCCAAATTTATTCTGGAAGACGGCAAGTACCTCTGTGGATCGGAAGTGGAAAAAATGTCCAAATCCAAGTACAATGTGGTCAACCCAGACGATATTATCGAGCGATACGGCGCCGACACGTTGAGATTGTATGAGATGTTCCTTGGACCTTTGGAGCAGTTCAAGCCTTGGAATACCAATGGCATCGATGGAGTGTATAAGTTCCTAAGGAAGGTTTGGAATCTTTACCATAATGCAGCTGGTGAATTTGCGGTTTCTGATGAAAAAGCCACCAAAGAGGAACTGAAGGCCCTTCACAAAGCCATCAAGAAAATGGAGGAAGACATGGCCAATTATTCCTTTAATACCTCCGTGTCCAGCTTTATGATCTGCGTGAATGAACTCACTGCCATGAAGTGCAATAAGCGGGAAGTATTGGAGCCTTTGTCGGTTTTGATTTCTCCATACGCACCGCATATTGCCGAAGAACTTTGGTCGCTTTTAGGTCATTCAGATTCAATTACCACTGCAAGATTCCCTAAGTTCAAAGAAGAATACTTGGTTGAAAGCAACTTTGAGTATCCGGTCATGATCAATGGTAAGATGCGCGCAAAGTTGGACTTGCCACTTTCTTTATCCGTTCCTGAAATTGAAAAAGCAGCTTTGGCCGATACCACCGTACAAAAATGGCTGGAAGGCAAAGCTCCAAAGAAAGTGATTATCGTACCGGGTAAGATTGTGAATTTGGTGGTATAAAGAGCTTAAACACCTAAAAATCAAAGGACCAAGAGAAAATCTTTTGGTCCTTTTCTTTTAATTTGAACTATGGATGAGAAATTAGAAGATAGAGAAAAGATCATTCTGTTTTGGAAAGAATCTTCTGATCAGGACTTTAAGACCATGCAGAACTTATTTAAATCAAGGGATTTTAGTTGGGGATTGTTCATCGGACATTTGGTTCTAGAAAAACTTTTGAAGGCCCACTATGTCAAAGACAATCAAAAACATGCTCTTTTTACCCACGACCTTTTGAGATTAGCTGATAAATGCAATTTTTCACTCGATGAAACCCAAAAAGATTGGCTGGATCAAATCTCTACATTTAACCTAAATGCCCGATATGACAGTTATAAAAGAGAATTTAATAAACTTTGCACCGAAGAATTTTCTTTCCTTTGGAAAGAACGAATCGAAACGCTTAGGCTATGGTTAATTCAGAAATTCTGAAAAATGTAAAAAGCTTCCTAACCTTAATCCCTGAAAACTTGGGATTGAGAGAAGCCTACCTTTTTGGCTCGTACGCTAAAGGCCTTGAGAAAGAATCCAGCGATGTAGATGTGGCCTTGGTCTTTGACCGAATGGATGATTTTTTTCGAACTCAACAGGAAATGAGAAAGCTTAGAAGAAAAATAGATCTGAGAATCGAACCACATCCTCTTAATTCAAAGGACTTCAATTCTCAGAATCCTTTTGCCAAAGAAATCAAGGAAACTGGGATTTTAATAGGCTAAAAATCTATCTCCAAAAGGCTCAATTTTAAGGAATTGAGCCTTTTTCGGTTTAATGGAAATAAGACTATCTTTGATTAATGAACCTATTGAAGACAAATCATGAAGCAATTAACGTTCTTTGTGAAAAACACAAAGTATCAAAGCTTTATGCCTTTGGTTCGGTGCTTACTTCTGCTTTTAATGATGAAAGCGATGTGGATTTTTTGGTGGAATTCCATATTAAAGATATTGATAAGTACGTGACCAATTTTTTCTCCCTCAAAGAGGAACTGGAAACACTTTTTAATAAAGAAGTTGACCTCATAGAATATAGGTCAATTAGCAACCCTTACTTTAAAGAAGAAATCGACGAAACTAAATCTCTTTTGTATGAGTCGAAAAATTAAAAAATACCTTTTTGATGATTTGACCTGTATTGATGAAATCGAATCCTTTTTTGATGGAAAAGAAATCACAATCGAACACCTAACTGGAGATCGGAAAACGCTCCGAGCAGTCGAGCGAAATCTTGAAATAATTGGGGAAGCAACTAAAAGATTGATCAAAGTCGGGCCAAAAATCCCAATCTCTGACGCAAATGAGATAATTGGGGCTAGAAACTATATTGCTCATGAATATGAGTCCGTTTCGTATATTATTATTACCAGAACTATTAGGGATCATTTCCCACTTTTGAAAAAAGAAGTCAAAAAACTCTTGGAGGAAAAATGATCCTCTACGCCTTCCCCGTCCGCACCGCATTTACCGACCGTGACCTGGAAATGATCAGTCCGGTGGCTGCAATCAAGCCTTTGGAGTTTACCCAAAGCCCGGTCAAACTTCCATTTCATTTTATTCTTCAGTTTTTTCAACTGCTTTGGTTTCTACCCCGCACCAGTCAATACCTCTGCTTTTTCGGAGGATACCATAGTGTGTTGCCGGTTTGGTTTGGGAAGGTGTTTGGAAAAAAATGCACCATCCAAGCAGGAGGCACCGACTGCATCAATATGCCCGAGATAGGTTATGGGAATTTTCGGAAAAAATGGCTTCGCAAAGCCACGGTTTACTCTTTTAAAAACTGCTCGTTGATTTTGCCAGTAGCCGAGGCCTTGGTCAAGCAGGATTATTCGTATGATTCAAGTATTTCGCCAAAGCAAGGTCTTTTGAATTTGATTCCAGATCTGAAAACCCCCATTCAGGTCATCCCCAATGGTTTTGATACAGATTTCTGGAAAGCTTCAGGAAAAGAACGTAATACGTTAACCTTTATATCGGTAGCAACCGGCACTTCCAATCTTTCCCGCGCGATGGTCAAAGGCTATGATTTGATCGAAAAATTAGCAAAGGCTCATCCAAATTGGGAATTCACCTTGGTTGGCGATTCGAATTATGTATCACCAAATTCGAACGTAAAGGTTTTAGGAAAAATGAATCCTTCCGAACTTTTGAAGCTTTACAATTCCCATCAATTTTACCTTCAACTTTCTACTTCGGAGGGTTTCCCAAATGCACTTGGAGAAGCCATGGCTTGCGGATGCATTCCCATCGGATCGGCGGTAGGTGCCATTCCGGAGATTATTGGGAGGGCAGGCTGGATAGTGAAAGTAAAGGAATATGAGGTTTTGGATAAGGCAATAAAAACACTCCTGGCGAAAGATTTAAAGATGATATCCAAAGAAGCCACAAGTAGAATTTCCCAAAATTATCCTTTCGAATCGAGAAAGATTCTCTTGTTGAAAAACCTTGACCTTTTGAAATAAAGTCCAATTTAAAGTCTGGGATTGCCTCGCAAAATCCCGCAACCTCTCAAATCTTCCAAAAATCCATTTTTCATTTCGTACCTACAGGAGATTATTCCTTTTTACTTTTATTTGATTCGATCAAGCAGGTCGGCCCTTTCTCACCCACCGGAAGGATTGTAGGTCAGGGAGCCAATTGGGGTTAAGCCGTAACTTTCTTCTCAGCAAGAATTAACTTGGTGCCTGGATTCCCAACTCGGTCACTGGGTTTGCGCAAATGTAGAAGTCATTTTGATGTACAAACATCCTTGAGAAAATCATAAATAAAAATCATTAAAGAGAATGAAGAATGTATCGGGTCAAAATCGGCAATATTTATTCATTTCATGATTTTTTTGAAAAAGGTCATTTTCCAGAGGAAACAAAGAATAAGAAGCATCTCTAAAGAAACCTAACTTTACCAAATATTAGGGAAGGTTTCTTTGATTTTTGGCCTTTAAACAGAATTTCCAAGAAATCGATTTCCTAAAATCAAGAAAACCAATTTTTCTACTTTTTACAAAAATTAGTATAAAACAGGCTTTTTTTTAAACCACTTTTTTCACTTTATACAAAAACAATAAATTATATAGCAAAAAAAAAGGGAGCCTTTTTGAAATTTGGCTCCCTGTTGGGGTTTATTGTTAATGGATTAAAACCATATAAACTTTGGCTAAGTACTGGGTTGAGCTATTTTTCTTGTTGCCAAAGTTTGATAAACCTATCAAAAGCAAATAAAAAATCAAAATTTCAGTAAAAAATTTCCTGAATATTTTACGATGAGCTCAGAAATACCATCGCTGTCAGTTGAACGTCTTTCTTGAATCCACGGATGAAATGAGCAAAATTTTTAGAAATCCAACATCAATTCTACTTCCCCAAGGTCTATATCCCCAATCAGATGAATGCAGGTTTACAGATGTTGCTTGGTCAATTCCATCCTTTCTTTGAGTACAGGCTATTAGAAGGTCAAGCTCAGTTCCTGCTTTTCTCACTTAACCCCTTAGTCCATGCTGATCTTTACTTTTTGAGACTATCCTACCAATTTTCAATTGAAATATTGCTTTCGCCCTTTCCAGTAAATTTCCCATGCGATCTGAACAATAAGAACAAATTCCAAGACCTCTCTTCCCGACCATTTTAGCTATATTCATTGGCAAAACCCCAGCAGATGAAAAAAATCCTAATCTTCCTAGCCCTTCTTTTTATCGTATATCTGATCGGGATAAACACGGTCCCCCAGTATATAGAGATGCAAAGGAATCCGGTAAAAAGCCCGGCCCCTTATTCCGTTTCTCTGGAAGCTCAAGCCCTTTATGACAGGTTGGATTTCATATCTGACCTTCACTGTGACGCCCTTCTCTGGGGTAGAAATCTTAACGAACGAGGGGACAGAGGCCATGTGGATTTTCCCCGAATGCGAGAAGCCAATGTGGCTCTGGAGATGTTTACCATCGTATCCAAATCTCCGGCAGGGCAAAACATGCAAAGCAATTCGGAAGATGCCTTTGACAATATTACTCCACTGACCATCGCCAAAGGGGAAAGTCCTTGGAATTGGTTTAGCCTGATCAACAGAACTCTGGGCCAAAGTGAAGCACTTGCTCAATTTGTAGAAAAGGAGGAAGGGAAAGCCATCTTCATCCGATCCAAGGCAGACTTGGAGAAGCTTTTGGAAGCCAGAAATACCGATAAGTCAGTGATTGGAGCTATGCTCGGAGTAGAAGGTGGGCATGCACTGGAAGGAAGCTTGGAAAACCTGAGCAAAGTCTACGAGGCAGGTGTGCGAATGATAGGACCCACTCACTTTTTTGACAATGAATTTGGTGGTTCGGCTCATGGAGAGAATGGAGCAGGGCTTTCTGATTTTGGAAAAGATGCCGTGAGGAAGATGAATGAATTGGGAATTTTTATAGACTTGGCACATGCTTCCCCTGCCATTGTGGAGGATGTATTGAACCTTACTTCCAAACCAGTCATCGTATCTCATACTGGTGTGCGGGCCGTTTTAGACTCTCAGCGAAATCTTAGCGATGCTCAAATCCAAAAAATTGCTGCCAATGGGGGGATAATCGGTATTGCTTTTTTTGACATGGCTGTAGGCGAACCCGAACTCCCCAATATCCTCGCCTCCATCAAACATGTACGTGATTTGGTTGGTGTGGAATATGTAGCCTTGGGTTCGGATTATGACGGTTCAGTAGCCGTTCCTTTTGACATCACGGGGCTTCCTTTGATCGTGGAAGGCTTGATGGAGGCGGGATTTTCTGAGGAGGAAATCCGCGCAGTTATGGGAGAAAATGTCAAACGCTTTTTCCTACAAAACCTCAACTAATCATGGAAGAAAAGCAGCATCTCCCAAATACCAATTTTGGGAAGCTCCAGGAATACCTCCGGGAATTTGTCTATGGAGGCATTGACGGGGCTGTGACCACCTTTGCCGTTGTAGCCGGTGGCTATGGGGCAAACCTCGACCCAGGCATCTTGATTATTCTAGGTTTTGCCAATTTGTTGGCAGATGGTTTTTCAATGTCAGTGGGAGCCTATCTTTCTGCCAAAAGTGAAAGGGACAATTTCGATAAACACGAAAAAATCGAATATTGGGAAATCGAAAATCTTCCCGAAATCGAGCGAGAGGAAGTGGCTGAAATCTATCGGGAAAAAGGCTTTAAAGGTGAGCTTTTGGATAAAATTGTCGATCACATCTGCGCGGACAAGGATCTCTGGGTAGCTGAAATGATGAAAGACGAATTGGGCATGATGAAGGAAACCAAAAGCCCATTTAAAATCGGCTTGGCCACCCTGATTTCCTTTATTTTGGTAGGCTTTATCCCCTTGATGGTCTATCTCTGGAATTTCTTCTTTCCGATGGAAATCAACACCTTTTTTTGGACAAGTGTATTAACTGGGCTGGCTTTTTTGATTGTAGGGTGGCTCAAAGGAATCGTCAATCAAACCTCCACCCTTCGCAGTATTTTGGAGACCGTGGGTTTGGGTCTGTTGGCAGCAGTTGTAGCCTATTATGTCGGCGATGTTCTGGAAAGTTTTTTCAAATAACTCATGAAGACAATTGATGAAGTATTGGTCCGGATGGATCAGATTGTAGACGAATGCAGGACCTCCGATAGCCGAATTGGCTATTTCTCCATTCTTTACCGACAAGTAACCCGAAGAGTTCGAGACGGGATTTTGGCTGGGGAATTTGAAGACAATCCACGAATGGAAATTTTGGACGTACTTTTTGCGAAACGATTTATCGATGCCTATGACTTATGGAAATCCGGTCAAAAACCGACCGAAAGCTGGAGATTGGCTTTTGAAGCAAGCAAAAATTCAGGTCACCTGGTCTTACAACATCTTTTTTTGGGTATCAATGCGCATATCAATTTGGATCTTGGAATTTCAGCCTCAGAGACGATGATCGAAAAAGAGCTCGATGGAATTAAGGGAGATTTCGATAAAATCAATTCGATATTGAGTGAATTAGTCGATGGAGTCAAAGCCAATATCAGCGTGGTTTCACCGATTTTTGGCTGGCTGATTCCTTTGGCCAAAGGAAAAGACGAAATGCTCCTCAATTTCTCTATTCAAATCGCCAGGGATGGAGCTTGGAAATATGCCGGGGAATACCATGCAGACCCTGACAAAGCCTTTCAGATTCAGGATCGGGATAAAAACATCTCCAAGCTTGCTAAAAAACTGATCAATCCGGGAAAGTTTCTGGGCTTTTTGATCAAATTCGTAGCAATTGCAGAATGGAAATCCGTTCAAAAAACAATGGACCAGCTGGATCAGGTGGCCAATAAAACCCTCCAAGGGTCCTAAACGCCAGAAGGGTTAAAACTTTTAAAACACCACTTCTTCCAGAAACTTACGGCAATCATACACTGGGATTTCTGAAAAATAGAACCCTTCAGAATCCTCCGTAATGATGGCTTTGCAGTCAACCTGCAACGCTGAATAATACTCCAACCCATCCTCAAAGTCCATTACACTTGGATTTGAAACAGCACTTTTGACAGTTTGGGAGTCCACAGCCGCAATGTGAATTTTGGAAGAAAGAACCTGCATTTTTTGCTTGGCTTGGGCAGTTCCGCATTTTTTCTCAGCAAAATAAAAAGCAATAGCCAAGCAAATCGGTGTGGTAAAAAGTTGGAATCGCTGCTGATCCGCCAAACTTAAAATCCGAGCAGAATGCGGAAAAAGCGGGTATTCCTTATTCAGAACGGACACCAACACATTTGCATCCAGAAATACCCTCATTTTTTGCCTTCGAAGAACTCATCCTTCATGGCCTTGCGACTGGAAGGCATGCGCTTATACTCAACCCCCCCCTCCGACACCCTATTCACCCAATCGGAAATCGGCAGCTCCTCCAAAGATTTGTAGTTTTTGGAAGTCATCTGTGCATACAGAAACTCAGTCAACCGGGAAAGACTGATGTTATTTTGGTCGGCAAAATCCTTGGCTCGGTCAATGATGTCTTTATTGAAAGACAAGGTGATCTTGGTATCCATAACTCGCTGATTTTGAGGTACACCGTAAAGAAAAATAAATTTACACGTAATTCAAAACAACTCCCTGAATTTCTTTCTATTCACTCCCAACTAGCCAATTCCCGATCGGTTTCGGCTCGGTTTTTCCGATTGGTTTTTTCCTTTTTCAAATCTGTTGCATAGAAATGAGTATCCTGAAAATAACCCACCCGAGCCTCTGATTCCCCTTTGGCGATGATCCATTTTTCTCCTTTGAACAGCTTCACTTTTTCTTCATGGAGCTCCAAAAGTTCGTCATAAGGGCCGCGGCTGGAGATCAATTTGACAAATATTGGGGCAGTCTCAATGGCTATGAAAAGCAGCATGATAAATACATTAGCCATAGCCATGGCTGAGCTTTCGGTGGTTAAAATGGAAAGGGCATCCATACGTGCCGCCAAACCATCAAATCCTTCAATTCCCGGCTGTTGCTTTTCAAACTCAGCCTGACGAAGGGCCATAAACTCCCTAATCTGAGCTTCCAAAGTATCGATACGCTTTTGATTTCGTTTTCGAAGGTCATCCAAAGCAAGCTGAGCGGCATCGAGTTGCTGCTCCTTCTTTTTGGCATTGGTCCCCAATCCTACAATTCCGCTGGTGCCAGAAGTCTTTTCTCCAAATCGCTCCGCATCGTATTCCTTCTGGAGTTGATCCCGGAAAGCTTCGGCTTGGGTTACTTCTGCCTTTAGGGTATCGATTTTCCCTTCCAGCTCTTGGATTTCAGGGAAGCCTTTGGCCAGATTTGCTTTGGATTGGGCGATAAACTCGGTCTTCTTCTCATCCAGTTTTCGGTTGATCTCGCGCTCAAACATTTTCAATTCCAAAGGCTTGGAAATCACCAAGGCCAGCAAAACAGCCAAAACCAAACGAGGAATGGCCAACTTCCATTCCGCCCATGCATTTTCCTTTTTCCGCATACTGGACACGATAAAGCGGTCCAGGTTAAAGATCATCATCCCCCAGAGCAAGCCAAAAAAAATAGCAGGAAGGAGACTTTGAAACACCGTGAAAAGCGCATATCCAGCAGCCAAAGCCGCCAAAATACCGGTAAAAAATACCGTGGCGCCAATACCGACATATTTGTTTGACTCAGTTGGTGTTCTTTTTAAAATGGCAAAATTGGCTCCGCTACAAAACCAGAAAAACCGGGTGACTGAATTCATGGAAAAGGGGTTTGGATGTTGGACACAATATCAACGCTAAAACATGACCAAAGAAGGGGGTCTGACTACCAGATCCCTTCTTTTGGGATGAAAAGTGCCTTTTTGGGGACAGAAAGGGCTTTTCTTCAGGCTCTGGAAAATTCTGGACAAATCTGTCAATTGTACGCGATGTTCGAATACGTTCAGCGAGATGAACGGTTTTGGTTCAGAAGAATTTTGATTTATGTTTGGTCTTATGAAAAGATTCCCCATACAGCTAATTGCTCTTCTCGTTTTCCTTTGTCAGGTGGGACTAGCCCAAGAAGTCCCTTTTGAAAACGAAGTCAAGCGGATTTCAGCCAAATACGACAGTTTGGGTTGGCGGCAAGGGGCCACGGTATTTACCGGGAGTTCGACTATCCGGATGTGGAGTACTTTGGAAGAAACTTTTCCTGAGGAAAGTCTAATCAACACAGGTTTTGGAGGCTCAAAAGCTTCCGATCTGGAACGGCATCTGTTCCCTTTGGTGATCAAGTTTGAGCCCAGCCGGGTCTTTATTTACGAGGGAGACAATGACCTCTGGGCAGGCGTGGAAGTTTCTGATATCCTGACCCGCTTAGACAACATTGTCACCCGGATTCACCTTATCAATCCTGACATTGAGATTTTTTTGATCGGAGCCAAACCCAGTCCTTCCCGCTGGGAGAAAAAAGCCAGCTACCAGATCTTCAACCAAAAGCTGAGCGAATACTGTCGGGCCAAAGAGAAGGTAGAGTTTGTGGATGTCTGGAAAGCTCTGACCACTTCGGATGGGAGTCCAAGGCCTGAGCTATATATCCAAGACCAACTTCACCTGAATCAGGATGGGTATGTGATTTGGGCGGGGATATTTGAGGAATATCTCAAGAATTAGCCTATTCTTTCTTTCGGAGTTTGGCTTCAAAAACGCTTAATGGTAAAATCCCTCCAACTGACCAAGAAAAGCCTTCCCATCGCCGGTCAAACTGACTTGAAGGGGCATCCCCATATTGCACTTGGTATTCTCTATTAGAGCCTAGGGAGAAAAAGGTACCCCATTCGAAATTCAAGAAGGCCGAATTAAACACCCTTAACCTGGAATGGATACCGGTCATGAAGAAAAATGGACTTTTTGCTGAGGAAGTAATGGAATACGTTCCTTGATTTTCTCCCACTTGGATCATACCTGATCGGCTATCATCATCCTTCAGAGTGATCATTGACCAATTTGCGTTAATAAAAGCACCTATTCGGAGATTCTCCTTTTTCCCCATAGGAATATCATAGCGAAAAGTAACAGGCAGAACCAAAAAGGATAAATCAGAATTCATTAAATATTCTCTTCTCTCCCAAATCGGAAAATAAATAGCGCTAGAGGAATGATGAATAACTGATAAGCCAGATTCCAAGGAGAGATTTTCCTTCCGATATCCAAAGCCCATTCCATAAATCAGACTCAAATCTTCTATTCCCGTTTGTAAATAATCAGGGACATTTCCATATCTCATCCCAAAGTGAGGGAAAAAGTAGTATCCATTATCATCACTCAGGGATCGATAATTTTCACTTTTTACAATTCTGGAAGCTTTTTTAGAAGCATTGGTTTGTATCTGAGCTAGGGAGGAGCTGAAAAAAAACAAGCAAAATAGGGGTAGGATATAGCCTTTCATTGGTCGAATAATTTTAAAAATAACTAAACTCCATATAAAAAATTGTAGCCCGATCCTGCTATTTTTCTTCAATTTCCTTTTTGCTCCAGAAAGAGGCTAAAATAGACCCGGAAATATTCATAACAGGCCCAAAAACAGCAGAGGCAAGTCCAATGGTCGCTATTTTTCCCATTTCTTTGGCAATTCCTGAGGCGAGACCTGCATTTTGCATCCCAACTTCCAAGGCCACCGTCCGGCAGTCTTTTTCGGCCAATCTCAGTATTCTTGCAAACCAATAGCCAATAAAATACCCACTGAAATTGTGGATCAAAACTAATCCGATGAGCAAGATTCCTATTTCAAGAAGGGCATCTCTACCTGCTGCCGTGATTACGACAATTATCAGTCCTATACCAATCATTGATACCAAAGGCATGGCTTGATCGAGCCATTTGGATTTCCCACTAAAAAGCTTGTTGAAAAGGAGACCAGCTCCGATCGGGATGATAATCATTTTGAATATATCCCACATCATTTTAAGAACATCTATTTCAACCAAAGCTCCTGCCAAAAACTTCATCAATAGAGGAGTCATCAATGGAGCCAGCATGGTCGTAACCGACGTCAGAGTGATCGAAAGGGCTAGGTTAGCCTTGGCTAAATAGCTCATTACATTGGAAGCAAGCCCACTGGGTGAACTGCCGATCAAAACCAGTCCTGCCGCTACTTCCGGCTCCAAACCACTCATCGTAGCCAATGCCAAACCCAAAAAAGGCATGATGCAAAACTGAGCCAAAACTCCGATCAGCACGGACTGAGGAGTTTTGACTACCCCTGCAAAATCCTTGATGCTCATCGAAGTCCCCATTCCAAACATAATTAGCTGAATCAGGGGAGTGATTGTATTGGATAGCTTGTACCCTCCTATTTCAGTGAACCATGCCGGAAAAGCCATCGCCAATGAAACTGCCGCGAAAATCATGGTCGAATAGGTAAATCCTTTTAACGTGGGACTACCCTGAAAGCTAATCCCAAGACAAGTAAAAAACCCTGTAGCAGACCACCCTACCCCAATCCAATTTTGGACGAAGAAGAAATAAATCAAGGAGCAAAAAGCCAGGCCGGCAAGCGCAAGAAAGGTCTTGGTCAAGGAAGGGTTCATCGTTAATTTTTGGGGTTAAAGCTAAAATAAAAAAACCTGCATCGGAACCTTACCGATGCAGGCCAAGGAGGTCAGCTGTATGTTCTGTCATGAGAGCGTTTCTCCGTCCATTCCTCGGTAGGCGCAAAATAGGTCTTATCCGTGGCATGAAGATGCTGTTTGAGCACCTCTTCATTAAGTTCTATTCCTAATCCAGGAGCAGTCAACGGAACAGGGGCGTACCCCTTGTCGATAATCTTGTCTCCTCCGGTCATGATCACCAAGTCTTCCCACCAAGGCAAATCTACCGAATGATGCTCCAAAGAAAGGAAATTCTGGGTAGCTGCCGCACAGTGCACATTGGCCATAAAGGATACCGGAGTACCCGCCTGATGCATGGCCATGGCAATCCCAAACTCCTCGGCATAGTCTCCGATCCGCTTGGTTTCTAACAAGCCTCCGCTTGAAGCCAAGTCAGGATGGACAATGTCCACAGCCCGGTTGTGAATGAGATCTTTAAACCCGTTTAAGAGGAAAATATCCTCACCGGTAAGGTTTGGGGTATCCAAAGTGTCTGTGATGACTTTGTGTTGTTGCCACATTTGCCAAGGCACCATGTCCTCAAACCAAGCCAGGCGATATTTATCCAAAGCCTTGCCCAATCGTATGCAATTGTTCATGTCGATGTGGCCATAATGATCTGTAGAAATAGGAACTTCATAGCCCACCATCTCCCTGACATTGTGAACAATTTTTTCGAGCTCGTCCAGCCCTTTTTCGGTAATTTGGATTCCTGTGAAAGGATGGGCTGTATTGGAATAGGACATATATCCTCCCTGCCACTGGCTTGATCCACCGCTCTTGAATATCTCGGTGTTATTGAGACAGCCTGGGATATCTTTGATTTCGTTGATGGATACATCCATCTTGAGCCAAGTGTACCCTTGGTCTTCCATCCGGTATTTGATCCTTTGCTTTTGATCTTCTGGATCTTTGCCTTCGGGAGTGTCTGCATACAGTCGAACTTTGTCCCGATATCTTCCTCCCAACAATTGCCAAGCAGGCACATTATACGCCTTGCCACATAAGTCCCAAAGTGCCATCTCGACGGCACAGACTCCTCCTGCCTGACGGGCGGGGCCTCCAAACTGGCGGATGATCTTAAATATCTTTTCAACATTGCAGGGGTTTTCTCCCATGATCCTGCTTTTTAACATGAGTGCGTACCGGGGATCTGCCCCATCCCTGACTTCCCCAAGCCCGTAGATGCCCTGATTGGTATCTATCCGGATGATGGCTGTTCTCCCCATGACCGCAGTCACGCAGTAGCGTAAATCTGTGATTTTCAAATCCGAAGGTGCTGAAGTCCGGGAAACGTTTCGGGTAGTCTCGGCCATGGTATCTTCAAAATTCAAGCCTGTCAGTGCCGCTAAGCTAAAGCCTCCCAAAGCGGTTTTTTTTAAGAAGTCTCTTCTTTTGGATCCCGTAGAGGGATTTTCTTGTTCTGCCTTTCTTTGTCTTGCGTAGGTACGTTCTTCCTCCCGCTGCTTTGCGATGATTTCTTGTAATCTATTTTTCATTTTGATGGTATTTTGGGTTAATGTTTTGGAAAGAAAGAGTTACCAATTTCTTTCCTTGAAATAGTTATCCAGTTCCTCTTGGGTCATCGGTAGCTTACCCGGATAGTTTTTTAACCAATCCATGAAATCTTTCTTGATTTCATCAGTCCATTCCGAATCGATTTGGCCTGCCAAATATTTCTTTTCGCGGAGTCGCTGATGACCAAATTGATCCCGAAGCGCCGTCACTTCAGCCGTAATTACCAAATCCTCTACTAAGTGGGCAGGAATAAAGATTACCCCGTATTTTTTTGCCAAGACCACATCTCCAGGCAAAACCGTGGCTCTTCCTATCCGAATAGGCGCATTGATGGAGGTCAGCATCATTTCCCGGATAAAAGATGGGTCTTGTCCTTTGATCCATGCATTAAATCCTTCGATCTCAGATAGCCCTTCTTGGTCACGGACAGATCCGTAAAAAATAACCCCCCGCTGCGATTTGGCATAAATGGAATTGCCCAAGTTGTCTCCGATCAAAGTACCATCGGCTATTTTGCCATAGCCATCAGCTACATACACATCTCCTGTAGTCAGGATATCTATGGGCCATGAATTGGTACCTCCTTTAGCGGACCTTCCTTCTGCAGATACGCCCTGTTCCTTGATTTGATTCTGATAATCCGGACGAAGGGGCATATACTGAGCTGTGACCACTCGACCAGTCATGGCAGAATCTGGCCAGATGATTTGCCAATCTCCTTCGTATTGGTTGTTGTATCCTTTATTTCGCAAGACACCCCAAGCTTCCTCTATGGAGATATTTTTCAGCCGCTCAAGTAGGGCATCGGACACTTTGGGGCGACCGTCTGACATTCTTTCTCCTTTCCACTCTGAGGTCAACGCCTTGATAAATTCGGCACTTGCACCCACTTCCTGGGCCTGAACAGACTGCAGCAGTACCCAAAACAAGGCAATACTCCAGATTCCTAGTAGTTTGGTTTTTTTCATGGTATGGTTGTTTTCTTATTCAAAAAAGGGGATACCTGGTTGGGCATACTTTTTCATTCCTTCCTCATGGATCTCCACCCCGATTCCCGGTTTTTCGGAAAGGGTAATGAAGCTATTTTCCGTACGGGGGCCGTCGTATGTGACGATATCTTTCCATAGCTGATCCGTATCCATGTAGATTTGCCATTCCAAAATCTGAAAATTGGGAACGGAAGCACACACATGACAGGAGGCCATTGCGCCTAAAAAAGATGCGACCATGTGGGGTGAAAATGGAACATAGTACAAGTTAGCCAAGTTGGCAATCCGCTGTGCTTCTCCTAATCCGCCTGCTTTTTGCAAGTCCGGCATGATGATGTCTACTGCCTGATCGGCTAGGATCCGGGTGAACCCATAGGCCAGGTAGATGTTTTCTCCGGTGCAGATGGGAGTAGAAGTCTCTTGGGTGATTTTTTTGTATACGTCCACATTGTCTGCAGGGACAGGCTCCTCCAGCCACATCAAGTCCAAGTCTTCATACAATTTGGCCATCTTTAATCCAGTGATTGCATCGTATCGTCCATGCATATCCACACAGATATCAATATTGGGGCCCACTGCTTCTCTGACTGCTGCTATGGAATTGTACATCCTGTCGATTTCCATGGGATTGGCGGTCCAGTTAAACCGATCGTATTTGTTGGGATCGCGACCATTGTCCACATCGAACTTCACTGCGTTGTAGCCTTTGCTAACCGCATTTTTTGCCGCATCAGCATAATCTTGGGGAGTTGGGTTACTGGAGGCATACAGAGCAGTATCACAGTAAACCCTGATTTTGTCCCTGTACTTCCCCCCCAATAATTGATAAACCGGCAGACCCAACACTTTACCGGTCAGATCCCACAGAGCCGTTTCAATGGCTGTGAGCACTGCAACAAAGACACCCGATTGTGCCCCTCCAAAAAAGGCCGCTTTCCGAAGTTGTTCGGCCAGCCTATTGGGATTGAGTGGACTCTGACCCTTGATCTGATCACCCATTCGCTTGACAAGGTAGTAGGTACCATGAATGGCATCCACTGCCTCTCCACATCCCCAAACGTCCTGGTTGGTGTAGATTTTCACGTAAAGTGCTCCCCGGACATAGCCACATTTTACTTCTGTGATCTT
Organism: Algoriphagus confluentis; assembly: GCF_036245625.1. Taxonomy (NCBI): domain Bacteria; kingdom Pseudomonadati; phylum Bacteroidota; class Cytophagia; order Cytophagales; family Cyclobacteriaceae; genus Algoriphagus; species Algoriphagus confluentis. The sequence continues at coordinate 324,700 of NZ_BTPD01000005.1, read as the reverse complement.
AAGGTCTGAAGGAGCAGAGGCTTTGGGCGTCCGCTCTACAGCGGCTTCCAACCCTGATCCGAAACTGAAAAGAAAAGCTGCCCCGGTGAGTCCTATACTTTTTTGGAAAAATGCTCTTCTGTCTTTTGTTTTTTGATTCATTTGAAAGTTGATTTTGGGTTACCAAGTTCTATTCTTGAGGTATTCTTGTATTTGTGCCTTAGGTACAGGAAGCTCGTCGATGTGATCATTTAACCATTGAGAAAAGTCTCGTTCGATTTCATCCGACCAGCGTGTATCTATCTGTCCAGCGGTATATCTCCCCTCCCTAAGCCGTTCATGGCCAAACATATCTCTTAACCGGACAATTTCGGAGACAATCACCACCTGTTCGGCCAAGTGGGCAGGAATGAAAGAAACCCCACCATCTCTACCCAGAACCACATCACCGGCCATCACTGTAGCTTGCCTGATTCGGGTAGGCTGATTGATTCCGACCAACATGGTATTCAAATTGCCCTGTTGATTGTGGTGAGAAGGGTGATAACTTGAGAAATAAGAGGTAAATCCTCCAATTTCCCTCAATCCAGCTATGTCCCGAATTGCTCCGTCGTAGACAATTCCATTGCCGGTTTTGGCATAAATGGCATTGCCTACATTGTCTCCAATAGTGGGTCCATTGACCTGAATCCCAAACTGATTGGCTACATAGACGTCTCCTTGAACCAAAAGGTCCACTGGCCAAGAGTTCTGCCCTTTTTTTCCCTCAGCCTTTCCCCGCTCATCGATCGCATTATGGATATCGGGTCTCCCCGGAAGAAAAGTGGCAGTAACTGCTCTACCAATCAAAATACTATCCGGATTGATCGTTTCCCAGCCGTCAGCATATTGGTAAAGGTAACCGGCATTTTTCATCACTGCCCAGGCTTCATCATGGGTAACCAGCCTCATTCTTTTTAGAATTTCATCAGAAACCTTAGGCCTGCCGTCCGGAAATCGCTCACCCTTCCATTCTCTGGTCAGGTAGATTAACTCCTCTTTGGAAATTTGCTGGGCAAATGAGAAATAGCTGCAATTCAGCAGAATAACTACAATTAAAATTATTTTCATAGGATTTTGGAAAAACACCCAGTCTTAAAAAAGACCAGGAAAGATGAATTATTTGTCCCACCACACTTTAGTACCAATCTCATCAGGCCCCTGAAGGGAAATAGCTTCCTGCACATTAGCTGCATTGACTGAAATCTCTGAGTTGGGATAAGTAAGGCGGTTGATAAACGGAACTTCTCTTCCGGGGAATGGATTTGGTGCCAGAGCGGGGAATCCACTTCTCCTAAAGTTGGCAAATGCCTCTGGACCATTAAGAAACGAGGCTATCCAATACTGATCATTGATTTGCTCCAGGGCAGAGGCCTGAATCAATGGGTTGGCTTGAAGGAAGGCATTGATTTCTTCCGGAGGAATCATTGAGCCTGCATCTACCTGACCCAATTGGACCATATGGGCACGGATTCCCGCATGAAAATATTCCTCCGCAGAGCCGCTGCTAATCCATCCTCTGTGTCTTGCCTCAGCGAGAAGTAAGTTCGTTTGACTAGCTGTAATCAGAAAATTTGGGGCAGTAAGCTTGGCAACCCTTCTTCGGTCAGCTTGACTAAATTCATAAAAGCTTGCCAATCCCGCATCAGAAGCCGCCTTGACAGCACCTGCATTGTCATTGCCCATGGGCATTCCAATTTGCAAATCAGCAGAAAAAGAAGCTCGTTCGGGGGTTTGTTCAGGCCCAGAAGAAGCTCCAACATACCTCACGGCGATTGCTGAAAGCCTTGGATCGTTGGAATTTTTAAGAAAATCGACAAAAGGCTGGGTAAGGTAGAAATTTGATGCTTCGGTAGAATTCAGTGTGTTTCCAGTTGGGTTTTGGTAATTATTATCATGCCTGATTGCTGCATTGTCCGTATTGTCCAAAATGAAAGGTCCCGATCCTAGGGATGAAACCACCTGCTGCGCCAAAGCTGGATCCACCTCGCTGAGTCTCATTCCCAGCCTCAATAAAAGGGAATTCCCAAACGCCTTCCACTTGTCTATGTTACCGGCATACAGCACATCTGCCGTTTCTATCCTCTGGCTTGAACTTAAAGCTCCAGTAGCTTCTCTGACTTCCTTGATCAAATCAGCATAAATATCCTGCTGTGCATCGTATTTGGGCAAAAACACTTGGTTGGTGTAGCCTTTTCCTCCGTCAAAATAGGGTATACTGCCATAATCATCGGTCAATACCATGAATCCATAGGCTTGGACCAGGCGAGCCATTTGCAATAGATTTCCGCGGTTGGAGACTCCCTCCACCCTTGAGATCACATCCCTCGTGTTTTTGATTACGTTGCGGTAGTACCCCTGCCATAGACTCTGGGAAAACTCCCGATTGTCTTGGTTGTAATTTGCCCCTGTCAATACCCCGGAATTTGGGGAAATGATTTGTTGCACAATACCGATATCAAAAGTCAGGGTCCCCAAAGTGGGAAAGGCCAATCCAACCACCGCTGCATTGAGCTGAAATGCCGGATCGATAGCTGTAGCATTGACTTGGTTGGTATTAAATTCGTCGAAGTTTTGATCACAAGAGATGGTGTATCCCATCAAAATGATCAAGGAAAGGGAAGAAATTATCTTTTTCATTGGTTTATGGGATTAGAATTTGACATTAAGATTAAAGCCTAACCCTCTGGTGGTTGGCAATCCGGTAGATTCCATACCGACTAAGTTGTCAGAAGAGTACCCAAAAGACTCCGGGTCTATGTTGTCCACCCATTTTTGAAGCAAGAGGACATTATTGGCTACAAAATTCAATTTGAGCCCTCTGATCGGAGATTTTTCCTTCAGGTGTTTGGTAAAGTCGTAGCCTAAAGTGATTTGGCGGAGCTTCCAATAGCCACCGTCAAAAACAGCCGGCTCGATCAAGGCCTGAGATCTCACCACTTCCCAATAGGACTGGACCGGAGCTGCCACCGTATTGGGTTCTCCGTTTTGGTTAACCCCTTCGCCAATTACCCCTCCCTCTCTGCCTTGGAGGGTCATTTTGTGAAGACCGTGACGGATGGCGTTGAAATTAGTCCCGGACAACATCATATTCCCCAGCTTGAAATCAATCAAAAATGAGAACATTACCCCTTTGTAATTAAAGGCATTATTAAACCCGCCAAACCACTTGGGTAGGGCAGATCCAAAATTGATTAGATCGGGCGTTCGCAAGGGAATTCCGTTTGCCCCGTAAATTATTCTCCCCTGTTCATCCCTACGAAATCCAAATCCAGCAATTTGGGCCATTTCTTCTCCTACAATCTGCCTGAGCTCTCCATTAAAAACGTGAGTCCCTACCGTGATCCTTTCACCGGGTGTATCTGTTAACAGACTCAATACTTTGGTTTTATTGTAGGTAGCATTGGTGGTAAATTCCCAGGTGAAATTTGAGTTTTCTATAGGAACTAGGGTCAAAAGCATCTCAACCCCCTGATTTTGGCTCTTTCCACTATTGATCGAAGTTGTTACAAATCCCGACGCATCTGAAATCTGGGCTCTGACGATCTGATCTGTCGTGATCTTGTGATATCCTGCCACATCCAGACTTACCCTACCCTGAAACATCGTCAACTCAAAGCCTACTTCTGTCTCTGCGACCCGCATGGGTCTTAGGTCTGGGTTAGGAAGGGTGGTTCCGATAGGACCTCCGACAGGCTGATTTCCAAAAAGATTGTTGTTGATCCCGTAGAATAGCACATCGGAATACGGAGCAACATCTGAATCACTGCCCACTTCAGCATAAGCTACTCTCAACTTGCCAAAATTCAACCAACCCGATTCACCTGTATTGTCTTTGAAAACCCAACTGGTAGCTACCGAAGGATACAGAATGCTTCTATTGGCTTCAGATAAGGTGGAAAACCAATCGTTGCGTAGGGTACCTGTCAGAAAAAGTCGATTCTTTAGGGAAACCTCTGCAGATCCATACAGAGAGTTGACGGCCCGTTCGGAAAGATCAAAAATAGGATCCTTTGCTCTTCCGTTTTGGACAGTATAAAGTCCCCGAACCACAAAATCAGTGACCTGCACGCTGTTGACATCAGACCTTCGATACATATGATTGCCCCCAAATGAGGCATTGAATCCGATATCCCCAAACGATTTGTTGGCTGAAATCAAAAAATCCGCATTGATTTCCCTAAATCTCCTGGACTCTTGGGTATACACTCCGTTGACAAATCCTGCGGGCGCAGGTGCTCTGGAGGCCTGTCCCGTTGGAAAGTTATTGTAATCCTGATCTCTTGACCAGTAATCCTGTCCTACTCTTCCTTGGATATTCAGCCATGGAGTGAAATTGTATTTCAATGAAACATTTCCAAATATTCGATCCCTGATAATTCGGTTAAACTGTTCTGCCAGGGTAAAATAGGGGTTGGTTCTGTTTCTGAACCTGGAATACACCGCTTCATTTCCATCCTCATCGTACTTGTTTTCATCAAGCACATTGAGCGGCATAGAGTTGGCCAGGTTGTACAAGGCCACAGGAATGGTGTTGTCCTGTTGTCCGATGTTTGGCGGATTGGTATTTTTTTCATTCGAGTAATTAATATTACCCCTGAAGCTGAGTTTGGGAGTGAGATCGTAGCCAAAACCTAAGTTGATGGTTTTCCTGTTGTAGCTATTGTTTGGAACGATCCCTCTGCTTGTCAAATCTGAAAATGAAAGATTGAATCCTCCTTTTTCACTTGCTGAAGCCAAGGAAAGGGAGTTGGTTAGATTTTGTCCATTTCTGAAAAAATCACGAATATGGTTCCTTACAGGCTGATAAGGAACGGTAACCCCGTCAAATAAAACCTGAGTCATTCCGGGTTGAAACCTTTCCCCGAAAGACCATTGACCTGAAGTGGGATTTGGAGTGGTAGGCCTTACGCCCTGCTCCCCCTGTCCGTATTCATATTGATAGTCCGTAAAGTCCAAGGGAGCTTCATTGGTATAATTGATATTGTAAGTAACCCCGATTCCCTGACGATCCCCCTTGCTTTTGGTAGTGATCATGATGACTCCATCCTTGGCTCTTGAACCGTAAAGAGCGGCGGCGGCAGCTCCTTTCAGGACGGTCATGCTTTCCACGTCATCGGGGTTGATGCTGCTGAGTCCATCCCCACCGTCAGAGGTGACTCCTCCTCCTCTGACACCTATTGAGTTATCTGAGGCATTGTTTCCTGGATTGGTCCCAAAATTGGTGTTGTCTATAGGCACCCCGTTGATAACTATCAAGGGATTATTTTGGCCTGAAATGGAAGACTGTCCCCTTATTCGGATTTTGGATGTTCCACCTGGACCGGTTCCCAAGGATGAAATATTCACACCGGCAATTTTTCCCTGAAGTGCATTCATCAAATTGGGAGTTCTGTTTATTGTCAGTTCATCGGATTTAACCCTTGCTGTAGAATACCCCAAGCTTTTAGCGGATTTTTCTACTCCCAGTGCAGTCACGACGATCTCCTCGAGGCTGCTCTCATCCAAAGACATGGAAACATTGATCACAGACCGATTTTGAACCTGCACTTCTTGAGAATTATATCCTACAAATGAAAAAACCAATACGGAACTCCCATCCGGGACATTGAGGGAGTAATTGCCCGATATGTCAGTTACTGTCCCCTGAGTTGTCCCTTTGACCAAAATATTGACTCCTGGGAATCCATTTCCTTTTTCATCCATCACTCTACCGGTCACGGAAAATTCCGCATGGGAAGGCTTCCTCACTTCTCTCTTTATTCCCATACGCTCGTGGGGTACATTTTGAGGATTTGTTCTGTCCAGAAATCCAGCGGGGATCTCCGGGTTTACCGAAGAGGAGGCTTTTGATGAAGCTTTAGGAAAAAGCACATAAGAACCCGCTCCTACCTTTTCATATTGAATACCTGTGCCTTTTAGCAATAAAGACAAGGATTCCTCAGGAGAAGCCTTAGGAAAAAAACCAGGTTGAACCACCTTCTTCTGGACCAAGTCATCTTTAAATGCAATGGAGACTTGAAAAACTTCCTCTAAGTCATGAAGTCGGTCTTTGAGTAAGGCTTTAGGCTCTTTGGTTGATTTTTCGAATGGATCCGATCTCTTTGAAGAGGCTATCAAAGGCTCATTCTGAGCATTTGCCATATGCCAGCAGTACCATAGTACACTTGTGATAAATAAAAACTTTTTCATAGGAAATTTTGGGGTTTGGAGTTGAGTACATGGGTTATTGGATATAATAAATGGAATCTTTTTTCTCAAAATTGAAATTAAACACCTTGGAAATCAAAGACATAAACTCATCTCCGTTTTCCAAAGGGATCGAGCCAGAAGCAGTCTGATTTACAGAGACTGATTCATCCACTACCACCCGAAATCCGAACGTTTCCTCTGCCACTCGGATAATCTCGGACAGGCTGGTCTCATTGAGGATCAACATTCTTCTCGTCCATGAGGTGTAAGCATCTGTATCTACCTGTTTCCTGCTTATTTTTTCCGGAGAAATGGACACTAAGTCTCCGGGCGACATTTCGATATGACGGAGGTTTGATTTGGGAAACTTGAGTGAAACCTTCCCTTCGCTCAATACCACCCGGGTCTCCTTGTTTCTCTCGTAGACATTGAAAGACGTCCCCAATACCTGTATTTCAAGGCCCTGGTTCGGTACCACCTGAAATGGCCGATGATCCTCCAAGTGTCTTATATTGAAATAAGCCTCTCCGTGAAGGGTGACTTTTCTAATCTTCTCAGCTCCCCATTCTGCCGGATAAGTGAGACTGGAATTGGCATTTAAAATCACCTCTGAACTATCCGGCAGGTAAAACGAAATCGTCTCTCCATTGCCTGTGCTATGCTCAATGTATTTGATCGGCTTTTCAACCCACCAAATTCCAGCAAAGACCAATACCGCTACCATCCCTGCAGCGGCGACCTTGATTCTCCAATTCAATCGGGAGGAAAAATGGAGCTTGGTCGGGGCGGTGTGAATTTCCTTTTGAATACCAGACCAAATACCCATGACTTCATTATTTTCAAGTGAAAATGAGGGCTGATTTAAGCTGATAAGGATGGACCTTGCCTCCTCGGATATAGGCTTGAGGTCCGGATAGTTTTCAAACAGAAGCTTCCATTGATGAATGGAAACCGGGTCAGGATGAAATACATAAGTCTGAAAATCAGGATCACTGATCCAATCTTCAAGGGAAAAATCAAAATATGCTGATGGAGATAATTTCACTGTTGGTCGGTTTGGCTTAAAGAGTACTTTCCAAAAGAAATCTCACCGTACAAACAGACTTTTTTTCTAATTTTTCACGAGCAGCCTGAGTTTTCCGATCGCTTTTGACATCAAATTATAGATTCCTTCCTTGGAAATACCCAATATATCAGCAAGTTGATCATTATTCAATCCGTTGAAAAACTTCAAAATAACTACTTCTCTCTGCCTTGGAGGTAAGCCCTCGATGGCATTTTTGATCCTATCCGCATTGGCCTTGCGTGTCTCCATTCCGATCCAGACTTCCTCTGTTGAAACTTCAGCCAACTCATTTCCATTGGGGATTAAGTCAAGCGGCCCCCAATTGTCTTTTTCTTTTATCCGTCTGAAAACGAGATTTCTGTAGCAGATAAACAAATACCCATTGACTTGATGGACTTCCTTGAGTGAGGACCTGTTTTGCCACAAAAAAGAGAACAGTTCCTGAATCAACTCTTTATTGGCCTCCCTATCCGGATATAAATGCATTCCATAGTTGAATAAAGCATTCACATACTTATTATAAATAGCACAAAAAGCCAGTTCATTTCCATTCAAAAAATTGGCCCAAAGCCTTTCATCCTCTTTTGAAGTAGGAGATCCCAAAAATTCGGTTTTTTCGCTTTTTGAAGAAAGGAACATAATCAAACCTTATACTTTGTAAAATTAAATTAAGGTATTTTATACCTCAAACCATCGATTATCCTGATATTTTTTGAAAGCAAAAAAATTTTATGAGCCCAACTCAATCAAAGAATCAGGCCAACTTCCCCAAACTTCATAAGGCGATAACCTTACTACCAAATTAAATTCTTACTTTTGCGCCTTCAATTAGGCAAACCATGCAGAATATTCGGAATATCGCGATCATCGCACACGTTGACCACGGTAAAACAACCCTCGTGGATAAAATCATCCATGCTTCAAAAATCTTCAGAGAGAATCAGCAATTTGACGATCTGATTCTTGATAACAACGACCTGGAACGTGAACGCGGGATCACCATTCTTTCCAAAAACGTATCTGTACGCTACAAAGACCACAAAATCAACATCATTGACACACCTGGTCACGCCGATTTTGGTGGGGAGGTAGAGCGTGTATTGAAGATGGCTGACGGGGTTATTCTGCTCGTCGATGCTTTTGAAGGTCCAATGCCTCAGACCCGCTTTGTCTTGGGCAAAGCCCTTGCACTTGGCCTTACTCCTATCGTGGTAGTAAATAAAGTCGATAAAGAAAACTGCCGTCCAGATGAAGTGCATGAAGCCGTTTTCGAATTGATGTTTAACTTGGATGCCACCGAAGAACAGTTGGAATTCCAGACCCTCTACGGTTCGGCCAAGCAGAACTGGATGGGGCCTGATTGGCAGAATCCTACCGATTCTATCCTTCCGCTATTGGATGCTATTTTGGAACATATTCCTGCTCCTAAAATCTCCGAAGGATCCTTGCAGATGCAGATTACCTCCTTGGACTATTCCAACTTTGTGGGAAGAATTGCCATAGGAAGAGTAGCACGCGGTACTATCTCAGAAAACCAGCAGATTGCTCTATGCAAAGCGGACGGTTCCATCAAAAAAATGAGAGTAAAGGAACTCCATACCTTTGAAGGTCTTGGAAAAAATAAAACTCAAACCGTAACCGCAGGAGATATCTGTGCAGTAACCGGAATTGAAGATTTTGAAATCGGTGATACGATTGCCGATGTAGAAAAGCCGGAGCCCCTTCCCCGGATCTCTATCGATGAGCCTACGATGAATATGCTCTTCACGATCAACAACTCACCGTTCTTCGGTAAGGAAGGAAAATTTGTGACTTCCCGACACCTAAGAGACCGATTAATGAAGGAAACGGAGAAAAACCTGGCTCTCCGTGTAGAACCTACTGACTCCGAAGACCGGTTTTTGGTCTATGGCCGAGGAATCCTTCACTTGTCAGTCTTGATCGAGACCATGAGAAGAGAGGGGTATGAGCTTCAAGTAGGTCAGCCTCAGGTGATTTTCAAGGAAATTGACGGCGTAAAGTGCGAGCCAATTGAAACGCTAGTAGTGGATGTGCCTCAAGAGACTGCAGGAAAAGTAATCGAATTGGCAACACAGCGTAAAGGTGAACTTTTGGTTATGGAACCGAAAGGTGACTTGCAGCACCTTGAATTCAAGATTCCTTCCAGAGGCTTGATCGGGTTGAGAAACAACGTCCTGACGGCCACTCAGGGTGAAGCCATCATGAACCACCGATTTACAGCCTATGAGCCATTCAAAGGCCCTATACCAGGCAGAATCAACGGTTCATTAATTTCGATGGAAGGCGGTCCTTGTACAGCCTACGCAATCGACAAGCTTCAGGATCGCGGGGTGTTCTTTATTGAACCGGGTGATGATTTGTATACGGGTCAGGTCATCGGAGAGCACTCACGGGACAATGATATCGTGGTAAACGTCCAGAAAGGTAAGAAATTGACCAACATGCGTGCTTCAGGATCCGATGACAACGTGAGAATTGCGCCTCCAAAACGCTTCTCTTTGGAAGAATCCATGGAGTACATCCAGAAAGACGAATACCTCGAAATCACGCCGAAGTCTATCCGAATGAGAAAAATCTATTTGGATGAAAACGAAAGAGCAAGAATGTCCAAAAAAGAGGATTAATCACCCCTAAAAAGACCTTGATTTAAAAGCCCTTTGGTATCGAAGAGCTTTTTTTTTGGAAAAAAAAGGATTCAAAAAACCTAATTACGTATTCTTTCGTCAAATATTCAAAAATAGATTGATTATGAAAAAACCCGCACTCCTAGTCGCATTTGGTTTTGCCAGCTTGACCGCCTTTTCCCAATCCAACTCAGACATCCTCTATTTTCTAGATGGACAAAAAGAAGTTAAAATCAAGGAGGTGGGGCTAACCAGCATCAAGTACACCTATCCCAATGAAGAAACAGTTTACACAATCAGCAAGCATCAGGTTGAAAAAATTGTATTTGGATCAGGAAGAGAGGAAGTTTTTGAAAGCCCTATCAAAGAAGTGACAGGACTGAGTGATTTCAAAAAAGTCTTTATCACTTACAACCCTGAAGATATAGCGGGACTCCAATCCAAAGGGCATTTGTTCAGCAAAGCCACCGGAGTCACTACGCTATCTAGTATCAATGAGGTGAATAACAGAGCCCTGAACAAACTCAAAATGGAAGCATCCATGATTGGTGCCAACGTAGTTTTTGTCGGAAACACTTTCCAGAGGGGCAATCAGTATGGAGGAGAAAATCAGGCAGGTAACTCGACCCAAACGTCCTTCAGCGGAATGGGATATTCTACCAATGAAATCAATACCGAGGCTGTAAAATCACTTATCGAATCCCGTACTTTTCATCACTATCAGACCCACAAACTCAACCGGAACTCGTGGTCTCCCGATCGGATCATTGCTACCAAGTATGGGCCAGATCGAAAACCCCTCATGTTTAAATTGGATTCAGTAATCGAAAGAGACGGGGAGTTGTTCATAAAGACCAAAGAAATCCCTTCAAAAACGAAAGAACTGAAGGTGATTCATGCCGATGATGAAAAACTCGTCCTGATGGAAAGAAATGAAAAAGTGACCTACAACTATTTCCTGATTACCGATCAAAACAACTTTTTCAAAAATTTAACCTACTAAGTTACTCAAAATAAGGAGGCTGGTATTTTTGAATACCAGCCTCTAGTTTTACCAAAGGTGGTGTACCTCCTCTTTGACATACGTATTGTAAATCCTTTCAGCCTCTTGAAGTTGACGCGAGGTTAATTTTCTCAGCTTAGCAGCCCTAATATTTCCAAGGACCTGATCCACCGAAGAGGCGCCGGGGATTACAGTCCCCACTTCTTTAAACATAAGGATCCATCGAAGGGCCTGAGCCGCCAAATCTGCATCCCCACAAAACGCTCCCTTAAGCTCCTCCACGGCTGGAAACGCCTTTTCCAAAGGTACTCCAGAGAAGGTTTCTCCCTTGTCAAAGGCTTTACCCTCCCGATTGAAGAATCGGTGATCATCTTTGGAGAATCGGGTTTCCCGGGTGATTTTTCCGGTCAATAGCCCGCTAGCCAATGGGACTCTTACGATAAGTCCAATAGTATTGACATCAGCATGGCTGAACAGCAGCTCAGCCGGACGCTGCCTAAATAAGTTGAAAATGATCTGAACTGTAGAAACAATGTCATACTTCATGGCCGTCATCGCTTCATTGATCCGTTCCACAGAGACCCCCATTGCTGCAATTTTCCCCTCCTGCTTCAGGTCCTCAAAAAGGGAAAATATTTCACCTCGGGTATAGACTTGACTCGGGGGACAATGTAGCTGAATCAAATCAATCTGCTCCAGACCCAAATTTCTCAGGCTGTCTTCTACGTACTTTCGCAAGCGCTCAGGGGTATAACCTTCATGGGTGTGCGGCTGAATTCTCCGTCCACACTTGGTGGCCACGAAAATCTTCTCCTTCCTTTCACGAACCGCTTTTCCCACAGAGGCCTCGCTTAATCCTTCGTCGTAGACATCGGCAGTATCCACAAAGTTGACCCCCTGATCAAATGCGGTATGCAGAATGAGGTCGGCTTTTTTGGGTTCAAAGGCATTTCCCCAACCCCCTCCGACCTGCCAAGTACCCAGACCGATCTCAGATACCTTCCAATTTGTTTTTCCAAGAACTCGATAGTTCATAATTTTCTTACCTATTTCACCTCGTTTGAAAAACCTTAAACCATCTGATTGAAGAATAGCAATTTAAATTTTTATCTTTAAAATCGCTTCCCAAATCTTACTATGGAAAGTTAATTCCTACACTCGAATTCCATGACTTCAAGAAGAAAAGTATTGCAATCCTTGGGAATGGCAGGAGCCGTTTCCTTATTTCCGTTTCATTTTACCCAATCCAAATCCATGGCCCAACCACTCATTCACCAAGTCTACTTCTATCTACACAACGAATCCGATTTGAAAGAATTTATGACCGATGCAGCTCCCATGCTAGGGCGCTGCAAAGATGTGTCCCGATTTATTATGGGAACTCCCGCCCCTACCGAAAAAAGAGAGGTGGTAGATCATAGCTTTCATGTTTCTTGTACTTTATTCTTCGATTCACTAGAGGCCCAACTAGCCTACCAATCAGACCCCTTGCACCTGGAATTCATCGAAAAGTATTCCCGCATGTGGAAGACGGTCAAGGTTTATGACATCGCCATCTAAACCTTTTCCACCGTTTACCTCGTTTATCGAAAAAAATAAGTTATGAAAAAGCTCAATTGGATATTTGTGTGGGTTTTTCTGGGGGTTTGGGCTTGTAATTCCGAAGAAACCCCAGCTCCTGTGCTTCCGGAACAGGAAGTAAAGAAAGCCATTGTAGACACCATGCGTGAATGGTATTTCTGGAATCAGGAATTACCTACTCCGGTTGATTTAACCCAATTTGGAAGCAATGAAGAACTGCTGGATGGAATCATTTTTAAACCCCTTGACAGATTCTCCTACTTGACTACCCAACAAGCCTTTAACAACTCTTTTGTAGGTAGAAATGCAGGCCATGGCTTTGGATTTGCCTTCACACCTGAGGAACGATTGTTTGTGTCCTTTGTCTTTAGTGAAGCTCCCGCCGGGAAAGACGGATGGGAAAGAGGCTGGGAGATCATCGAAATCAACGGAAAGTCTATCGCTTCATACAAAACCTCCTCTGGAGGGTATGATTTTCAGCTGGGTCCTTCAGACCCGGGAATCTCCAACACCTTCACTTTCAGACTACCTGATGGCACTACTACTACTCGCACCAATGTGAAGGCTGAGTACCAGTCCAATTCTGTATTGGATAGGAGAGTTTTTGAAGAAGGAGGTAAAAAAGTAGGCTATTGGGCCTATCAAAGCTTTAGAGCAACTGCAGGACTTACTCCTACGCGAAGTCAGGAAGTCCAAAACTCCATGGAGTATTTCCAAAATCAGGGCATCAATGAACTAATCATTGATCTGAGATACAACGGCGGAGGTTCTGTGGCCGTGGCAGAACAGATTCTCAACTACCTCATCCAAGCCTCCAATACCGGAAAAGTGATGTACACCAATAAGCTCAATTCATTAAAATTCAGCTTAAACGAAACAGAAAACTTCAATAAAATCGGCAGCCTTGCCCTTAATCGGGTGATTTTCATCACTTCCAGAGGTTCAGCTTCTGCATCCGAACTGATCATCAACAGTCTGGACCCTTACATGGAAGTGGTGCTGATCGGAGACAATACCTTTGGTAAACCGGTAGGTTCTTTTCCGCTATCACGCTACAGCAGAACCCTACAGCTTAATAATGTCGAGTTGGTCCCAATTACCTTTGCGATAGCCAACTCACAAGGAAAAGCCGAGTATTTTGACGGATTTCCGGCCACATTTCGAGTAGGAGACAGCCCTGAGTTCAATTGGGGGGATCCTAGAGATCTTCGATTGGCGGCTGCGCTTCAGTACATTCAGGACGGTGGAGTCAGCGGAAGATGGGCCAATACATATTACAAACCCGTTTGGGAGATGATTGATGCCTTCAAAGGCTTGGAACAGGAATTTCCAGCCTATTAACAAAAAACTCGAAGAGTAAGCCCGGAAGAATTTTCGGGCTTATTTTTTTTGGTGCCTCTGGATGAGTACATCCATCACTTCATCGAGTTCATACCCCTTGGCCTCAAGAAGCACGAGATAGTGAAAAAGTAGATCAGCCGCTTCTCCTAGGAAAAGCTCTTTATTGTCATCTTTCGCCTCAATCACGATTTCTACGGCTTCTTCACCCACTTTCTGAGCTACTTTGTTAATGCCCTTAGCAAAAAGGGAAGCGGTGTAAGATTTATCCGAAGGATTGTTTTTTCGATCCTTGATAATGGACCGAAGTTGATCGATAAAGCCAGTTTTGGAGGTGTTTTCTTCATCCCAGCAAGTATCCGAACCCGTATGACACACGGGGCCTCTCGGGTTCGCCTTTACTAAAATGGAATCCCCATCACAATCCACTGCAATCGAAACTACCTCCATAAAATTACCGGAAGTCTCTCCTTTCGTCCACAAACGATCCTTGCTTCTGGAGAAAAAAGTGACCATGCCAGTCTCTTTCGTTTTTGCCAAGGCCTCCTCGTTCATATAGCCCTGCATCAGGACTTTTCCGCTCAAGGCATCCTGGACAATGGCTGGGACAAGGCCGTTCATTTTAGTAAAGTCGATGTTCATGTTTTTTATTTCTTTGAAATACAATAAGATAGCTGCGCAGATATTTTAAAAGATAAGGCTAAAGCTGAGATATGTAATTCGCTGTTAAGCGGCCATCTCGCTTTGCACATCTTAATTCATTATCTCGCAAAGCATATCTTAATTTTTATATCGCAGGGCATATCTTTAATTCATTCTCAATTATTTCCTAATACTTATCCCCTCTCCAATCAGATACTCCTTCAGTTCTGGAATTCCGATTTCTTTGAAGTGGAAAATACTCGCCGCCAAGGCCGCATCCGCTTTTCCAAAAGTAAACACATCCTTGAAATGCGGCATACTTCCCGCTCCTCCAGAAGCAATCACGGGGATTGATAGAGCCGAAGAAATCTCTGCAGTGAGTTCATTGGCAAAGCCTGCCTTGGTCCCATCATGATCCATGGACGTGAGCAAAATCTCTCCTGCTCCCCGATCGGCCACTTCCTGAGCCCATGCTTGGGTTCTTAGCAAGGTGGGCTTTCTCCCTCCGTGAGTATGGACAAAATCTAATCCATCCACATTTCGAGTATCGATCGCTACCACCACACACTGCGAACCAAATTCTTTGGCCATTTCGTCAATTACTCCGGGATTTTTGACTGCGGCGGAGTTGATGGAAATTTTATCTGCACCCGCTGCCAAAAGCACTTTCACATCCTCCACCGTGGAAATGCCTCCACCTACGGTGAAAGGAATATTGATCGCCTTGGCCACTTTGGTTACAAGTTCGGCGAGGGTCTTCCGCTTATCTACAGTCGCCGTTATATCCAAAAAGACCAATTCATCCGCTCCTTCGTCCGAGTAGATTTTCGCCAACTCCACCGGATCTCCGGCATCTCGAAGCTGGACAAAATTGACTCCCTTGACGGTGCGTCCGTCTTTGATATCGAGGCAAGGGATAATTCTTTTAGTCAGCATGATTAGATTTTCAAAACTTCATTATTCAATATTCGGAGTTCGATGTTGGAAGATTTACGAATGACGATTTACGAGATTTTTGGGAACCTCAAACCTGAAATCCAAAGGTCAAGATTTCCTTTTTTATGATTGAAGTTCAAAATAATGTCGTAAATCAAAAATCATAAATCGTAAATCAAAAGGCTGCCAATTCCTCCAAAGTCACTCTCCCCTCATAGTACGCCTTCCCTACAATCGCTCCGTAAACCCCGACTTTCTCGAGTTCTTCGAGGTCTTTGACGGAAGACACTCCTCCACTGGCGATGAGCTTCAATTCGGGAATTTCCTGCAAAATCTCCCGATACAAGTCCACTGATGGTCCTTGAAGCAAACCGTCTTTGGCCACATCGGTACAAATCACATAGCGGATTCCTTTGTCGAAGTAGCTTTGGATAAATGGAATCAAATCCACCGATGTAGTCTCTTCCCAACCACCCACCGCGATTTTCTTGTTTTTAGCATCGGCACCGAGGATGATTTTCTCCGAACCATACTTCGTAATCCATTCATCGAAAAGAGTTGGATTTTTCACCGCAATGCTTCCTCCGGTCACTTGCTTGGCTCCTAGTGAAAAGGCTTTTTCTATTTCCTCATCCGCTTGAATACCACCTCCAAAATCCACCTGCAAACTCGTCCCTGCACAAATTCGCTCCAAAACATCTCCGTTGATGATTTTTTTAGCTTTGGCACCATCCAAATCCACTAGATGCAAACGGGAGATTCCAGCACCTTCAAAGCGCTTAGCCATTTCGAGCGGATCGTCGTGGTATTCTTTTTTGCTGCTGTAATCGCCCTGACTGAGGCGAACGCACTTGCCTCCGATAAGGTCAATGGCGGGAATGATATACATAGTAAGACTTTAGATGCAAGACCTAAGACACAAGACTTGCGGGATTTAAGGTTTGAGGTTCTATTGGGCCAACTCCCCCTTTCAAAGGGGGCTGGTGGGATTAATTTACGATCTACGAATGACGATTACGACCACTTTCTGAACTTCAATCATTCCACTCAAAATTTAAACTTTGAGAATTAGGTCTGAAGTCCCAAAACATGTCGTAAATCAAAAATCGTACATCTTAAATCCTTTAAATGTTTAAGAAGTTAGCTAGCAATTTCTCCCCGACCGTACTGCTTTTCTCCGGGTGGGCTTGAATCGCCCAGTAATTATCCCGATGAAGGATAGCTGTAAAGTCATGAATGTAATGGGTAGTAGCAATCGTGGCTTCACTCAACTCAGCGTAATAGCTATGCACGTAGTACAGGAACTTCGGATCCGGCAAGTCTTTCAGAAGGATGTTGTCGGCCAGATTTTCAATTTCATTCCAGCCGATATGAGGCACTTTAAATTCCTGTGAATTCTCCGGAATAAAGCGCTTCACTTTCACCGGAAAGATTCCCAAGCACTCGGTGTCATTTTCCTCGGAGTGCTCGCAAAGCAACTGCAAACCCAAACATACCCCTAAAAAAGGCTGCTTGATATCCTTAATCACTTGGTCAAGTTGACGGGCTTTGAGGTAAGTCATGGCGGAGCTCGCCTCACCCTGACCGGGAAAGATCACCTTGTCCGCAGCGTGAATTTCCTCCGGATCATCCGTCAAAACCGCATTCGCCCCCAATCGCTCCAAGGCATAGAGGACCGATTGTACATTGCCGGCGTTGTATTTGATTACTGCTATTTTCATGCGTGAAGACGGAAGACGGGAGACGGAAGACAGAAGTCAGTGCTTCGGTCTTCGGTCTTCGGTCTTCGGTCAGTTTAATTTTCCATCTTTTCTTTCAACATCTCTTCAAGCACCTCCTCAATCTCAGGAAGTGAATTGAAAAGCTGCTCGTAGCTGTCGATCACCCAATATTTATCCTGAAAGCGATCTTTCCAGTACTCGGTACTCATGATGTGGCGCACATCGTAGGAGAAATGCTTCGGTTCGTCTGAAAGAGAAAACTTGGTCTCTCCCGCAGAACTCAAAATCCCAGCGCCATATACCTTCAATTCTCCATCTTCCCGAATCAGTCCAAACTCAATCGTAAACCAATAAATCCGGCTCAGCAACTGAATCGCCCAAGGATCCTGAATGTGCTTCAGCGCAATTCCGCTGAGCTTTTCCAGAAAATCCACATAGTGCTGATTGGTCAGCAAAGGCATGTGAGCAAAGGCATCGTGAAACATGTCCGGCTCCTCGAGGTAGTCCAGCTGTTCCATTTTGCGAAGCCAGGTGGAAGAAGGAAAACGCTTGTTGTTCATCAATCCGAAAAACAAATCGTCATCGATCAATCCCGGCACGACTTGGACCGCCCAGCCTGTGGTCTTCAAAAGGATCTCGTTAAGTTCCTCAAAGTTGGCAATACGATCCGCGGTGAAGTTTACAGTTTTCACCCCTTCCAAATAGGCCTTAGAGGCTGCTTTGGGAAGGTTGGGCATCTGCCTTTCGAAAAGAATTTTCCAGACCTTAAAATCTTCCTCGGTGTAGGCAGCGTAATCCTGCCTCATTTCTTTCAATCTCGGGTCGGAAAAGACCCAGTCTTTGGCTTGGTTAATCATTTTATAGTTGGGTTTATCTCTGTTCATTTTACTTCTAAAACTGGAAAAGGCCTAAACCGGTTACGGAATAGGCCTTTTTATCTTCAGCAAAAACCAAAGTCATCCCTATCCCTCATTGGAGGAAGTGATAAGAATGATGCACATAGGTTCTTGGTGTCGGATTCATGCTGTGAAGTTAAGCAGGGTTTTGCCTTGGTACAAAAGTTTTTTATAGAAGGTCAAAAGTTTTCCTATCTAGATAATATCAAATTCTATTCAGTGGATTCGAATTTGGCTTTGAGAAATCAAAAAAATATTTAAACTGTCCTGCTTTATGGTTTCCAAAAACTGTTCTAATCGTGCCGTAGGGAATTTCATCATTAGCCAAATACGCTGAACCAACAATCTCCCAATCAACCCCTTCATCTCCGAGTCTTTGTGAAATAAAATCCTTCATTAACTTATTCGCCATAGATAAACTATGGCAGTCTAAAATATAAGGAGCCTTAGAGGTCAATCCTAGTTGAGGATTAGGTCTGTAGACAATCTTGATGAAATTGCTGATAACCTTCTTGGTTGAGTATAAGTTTTTGCTGCTAAAATGCATCGCAATACCAATAATGTGGTGTTTTTTATAGCAGTAGGTATTTATTTCAGAAAGATTTAACCCAAAATCTTGGTACAACCAAACAAAATATTGTTTTGGAAAAATTTTACAATATTCAAATGGATCAAAATCGTTTGAAATTTGGATATCTTTTTCCCACAAGTCAAAGAAGAATTTTTCTTCTTTTTTCATTAAAAGCTTTTGGATAAAACTTTTTTTCGCCAATGAATCAAAAAAATGGGTCTTAAACTGTGAGTCTAAATGAACATTAAAAGCAAGATTAAGTACCACCAAATTGAAAAAATTAACTAGATCATCTTCGGAAATTGAATACTCATGTCCTACATATTCTTGAAAAGAATCATTTATTTGTTTAAAAATCTTGCCGCAATCTCCTCTGAATAAAACCTTATTTTTTGAAGCATCATGCCAAATATTTAACAGAGGTAAAAAGTCAATTGTCTGAAACCTATTTCCAAGTTCACTATTGATTTAACTAAATGCCGCTAAAATCTCGTTTTTGCTTTGACTTTTAAAATGCTCTTGGATTAGTTCTCCAAACTGGGCTCCAGCGAATTGACCAATTAAACTTTCTACCATAAAAATTATAAAACTAATGGTTAACGTAATGAATAAAGCTACTTATTGCCAATTGTTTTTCAAAACCTAAAATTTTTAAGCGCGAAAACTTGTATTGAAACACTTAATAATGGTATCGACAGGCAATGATCAAAAGTTCGGAATTTTGAAAGGAATAAACCAGTCGGTGTTCTCCATCAATCCTTCTGGACCAAAAGCCTTGCAGATCATGCTTTAGCGGCTCGGGATTGCCGATTCCTTTAAATGGATCCTGAATGATCCCCTTGACCAGTTCGTTGATCCGCTTGAGTTTTTGTTTGTCGATCGTCTGCCAGTACAGGTAACCCTCCCAAGCCGTGACGCTCCAGGCGATCCTCATTCCTCAATCAAAGGCTTTTCAACCACTTTCCCAGCTTTCGCTTCCTCCAGAGATTTCATCAAAACCTCACGGTTTTTTCCCGAAAGCAAATAGCTGGTTTCCTTGAGCGCATTGTATTCGTCCAAGGAAATCAATACCAGATCTCTATTGTCCTTTCGCTTAATGATGACCTCTTCCAAATCATCCACTACCAAATCAAACCATTTCTTCAAATTGACTCTCAGGTCCGTGTAATTCACCACTTTCATAGCTGCAGAATTTTATCAAATGTACCTTTTTCCGTACGTAATCAAAAACTCTTTGGTTTGAATAACCTTTCAAACAAGATTTGATTAAAGCAATTCAAAAGTTTTCCTTTTCGCAAAAATCTCTCTGATCCAAGTGGCTAGTCTTGCACTTTGGGCGAAGTCCAAGGTTTGCTGTCCGTCGGAATAGGCTTTCTCGGGAACTTCGTGCGACTCATAGATGATGCCATCTGCTCCGGCCATGACTCCTGCCAAAGCCATCTGAGGCACATAGGCCCGGATTCCAATCCCGTGTGAAGGATCGACGATTACCGGCAAGTGAGATTTGGCTTTCAGGATCGGAATGGCATTGAGATCCAGCGTATTTCGGGAAGCGCGCTCGTAAGTTCGGATACCTCGCTCGCAAAGGATCAGTTTTTCATTTCCTCCGGAAAAGACGTATTCCGCGGACTGAAGCAATTCCTCGATCGTACCGGAAATCCCCCTTTTGATCATCACGGCTTTGTCCACTTTGCCGAGTTCGTCAAGCAAATTGAAGTTTTGGGAGTTTCTCGCACCAACTTGGTAAATGTCCACGTAGGGGTACATTTCCTCGATTTGGGAGGTCTGCATCACTTCGGTGACGATCTTCACCCCTGCTTCGGACGCGATGGAATGCCACAATTTCAGTCCATCGATACCCATCCCTCGGAAGGCGTAAGGGGAAGTTCGGGGCTTAAATACGCCTCCACGCATCATGGTAATGCCATTTTCCACGCAGTGGTTGACGACTTTGCGGATCTGGTCTTCGGACTCGATGGAGCAAGGACCAGTGATGATGGCCATTTCCCCATCCTTGATAAAAACCCCATCGCCAAGATCAACGGAAGTGGGCTTGGCTTTCCACTTTTTGGAAACGAGCTTGTATTCGTCCGAGACGATATGGATGTCCTGAATGCCGTCCATCTGACCGATGCGGCGGATGTCAAATTCATTTTTGCCAATACCGATGATGTAGTCGCCGAGTTGGGTTTTGACCTCGGTGGTTTTGTAACCGCTCTCATTGACTTTGGAGATCAGTTTTTCTTTTTGGGAATCGGTGATATCGGGTTGAAGTTGGATAATCATGGGGAAGTACGATTTTTGATTTACGCCATTGTGAGTAGTGTTGAAACTTTTCCAAAGTTTAAAACTTTGGAAAAGTTCCTATCGAATAACTGACTGAATGTAGGCTTGGATTTCCTGATTGAGGTTTTGAGCATCTTTAATCTTTTTGATAAAAGCCGAACCGATAATCGCTCCGTTGCTGTACTGAGAAGCTGTGCTGAAAGTTTGGGCATCTGAAATACCAAAGCCGATCAGTCGGGGATTTTTGAGGTTCATGGCTTTTACCCGCTCGAAATAGGCAATCTGCTCATCCGAAATATCTGCCTTGGCTCCCGTAATCGAATGAGAAGAAACCATGTAGATAAATCCGTCGGTGTTTTCATCGATTTCCCGGATGCGCTTTTCGGAAGTCTGGGGAGAGATCAAAAAGGTATTGACCAAGTCGTAGGAGTCAAACAGGCTTTTGTACTCATCCAAGTATTGCTGCATAGGCAAGTCGGGCACAATGAGTCCGTCCACTCCGACTTCCTTACACTTTTTGCAAAACTCCTCCATTCCAAACTGCATGATCGGATTCAGGTACCCCATCAGCACCACGGGAAGATGTACTTTGGCACGAAAGCCTTTGAGTTGCTCAAAGAGTTTTTTCATGCTCATTCCATTTTCCAGAGCGATCATATTGCTGTCTTGGATCGTAGGACCGTCGGCTATCGGATCGGAATACGGAATCCCGATTTCGATAATGTCCGCTCCTCCCGCCTCAATGGCTTCCATGACCGGAATAGTATCTTCCAGCTTGGGAAATCCCGCCGTAAAATAGATCGAAAGCACCCGATCCTGTTTGGTATTGAATAAGTAGTGAATTCTATTCATCAGTGTAATTACTATTTTTTGCGTAGGTATTGAAAATTACGATTTACGAGCTTGTGAGTGGTGTTGATCCATTAATCAAAATCAAACTGCTTTTGGATTTGGTGATTGAGATCCTGAAGATTTCGTAAATCCAAAATCGTCAATCGTAAATCAATAATTTCCCCACTTGATATACGTTTCCAAATCCTTATCTCCCCTGCCGGAAAGATTGATCACAATCACGTCGTCTTTGCGGTACTCGATCATGTTGAGGGCATGGATGGCGTGAGCAGTTTCGATCGCGGGGATGATTCCTTCGGTGCGACTGAGCAAAATCCCTGCTTTCATCGCATCTTCGTCCTCCACAGCCACAAACTCTGCTCTTCCGATATCAAACAAGTGCGCATGAACCGGCCCGATTCCCGGATAGTCCAAACCTGCAGAAATAGAATGTGGCTCGACCACTTGTCCGTCTTCGGTTTGCATCAGAATGGTTTTGGATCCGTGCAAAATCCCCGGAGTACCCAATGCCGTGGTAGCTGCGGATTTCCCCGAACTGATTCCCAAACCAGCTGCTTCGGCTGCGATTAAGCGAACTTCAGGCGTATTGTAATAGTGGTAAAAGGCTCCTGCAGCATTCGATCCACCACCTACACAGGCGATGACCGCATCTGGATTTTCACGTCCTTCTTTTTGCTTCAGCTGCCATTTAATTTCCTCAGAAATAACCGACTGGAATCGAGCAACCATTTCCGGATAGGGGTGCGGCCCAACGACTGAACCGATGATGTAATGGGTATCCACAGGATTGTTGATCCAAGCACGCATGGCCTCGTTGGTGGCGTCTTTGAGGGTTTTGGAGCCGGAAGTCGCGGGCACGACTTTGGCTCCCAGGATTCGCATCCGCTCCACGTTGGGTCGCTGACGCTGAATATCCAACTCGCCCATGTAGACTGTACAATCCATGCCCATCAAGGCACAAACAGTTGCCGTTGCTACCCCATGCTGACCGGCGCCGGTTTCGGCGATGATTCGCTTTTTACCCAGTCTTTTGGCCAAAAGGATTTGTCCGACCGTATTGTTGACTTTGTGGGCACCGGTATGGCAAAGATCTTCCCGCTTGAGATAGATTTTGGCTCCGTATTGCTCAGAAAGACGATGGGCGAAATAGAGCGGTGTCGGACGACCCACAAAGTCCCTCAACAAGGTCTGAAACTCCTGCTGGAACTCCGGACTTGCCACAATCGCCTCGTAGTTATCCCTTAGCTCCTCAATATTCGGATGAAGCATCTCAGGGATATAGGCCCCGCCAAACTTTCCGTAAAATCCCTTTTCATCTACACGTATCATCGGTTACTAGTTATAAGGTTATTAGTTATTAGTGCCAGAATGAATCAGGCGACTTTTGAAATTTATCAGTTTTTCAATGTTTTTTAGACCGGGAGCCTCCTCAAATTTGGAGTTGAGATCCACGCCTTGGAGTTGGGGGATTTGCTCTCGCAAATCCAAGACTTCTTCAGCACACTCTTCATCCAAACCTCCACTGAGCAGAAAGCCTTTGTCAAAGGGATAAGTTTTCAAAATTTCCCAGTCAAACCGCTTTCCCGAACCTCCATGGGCCGCTGTAGCGGTATCGAAAAGAAACTTGCTCACAAATGGCAGGTAGCCTTCCAGGCTTTTCCAATCGATCTCCGGTCCTACCGAAATAACTTTCCAGAGTTCTGAATCGGTTTTTTCAGATAGCTCTTTGACAAAGTCCACCGTTTCCATTCCATGAAGCTGAATAGCGGCAAGACCAAATTGATCCACTTTTTTGAGGATTTCTTGCTCTGTTTCATTAACAAAAACCCCAACTTTTTTCACCGGAAATTCTTTCAAATGAGCAGCTTTCTCATCTGGTACATTGCGAGGCGATTTGGGATAAAAGATCAATCCCATCCAATCCGGACCCACTTCCGAAATTAAGCTTCGGATATTTTCAGGATCTCGCATGCCGCAGACTTTAAGTTCCATCAGGCTTGGAATAGTTCTGGTTCCACTGCTTTCAGCTTTCCGAATTCCTTGATGAAATTGTAAGCAGCCTGCTCTGGTCGGCTGGATTTCATGAAGTTTTCTCCAATCAGGAAACCATCAAAGCCCGCTTTTTTCAGTTCCACCAGCGTCTTCGGTTCAGAAATCCCACTCTCTGACACCTTGACAAATTGGGAAGGAATCCGCTCAACCAACTGCAGAGAAGTATCCAAAGAAACATGGAAGGTTTTGAGATTCCGGTTATTTACCCCAATCAAATCCAAACCATCGCAAAGGCTTCGATCCAGCTCTTCGCCATCATGCACTTCCATTAAAACCTCAAGCCCCAAACTCTTGGCGAAATAGGCCAAAGACTTTAATTTTTCAGGCTCCAAGGCTGCCGCAATCAACAGAATGCAATCTGCCCCGATGGATTTGGCTTCGATGATTTGATATTCATCCACCACAAAATCCTTTCTTAGAATCGGACAAAAATTGAATTTTCGGGCGATTTTGAGATCCTCATTGGTGCCACCGAAGTACTCCTTATCGGTCAGGATGGACAAAGCGGAAGCTCCAGCCTGCATGTAGCCAATACTTACAGTTTCTACAGAAGCACCTCCATTGATAATTCCTTTGGATGGGGATTTTCTCTTGAATTCTGCGATGATTCCCGACTTGTCCGGGTGGCTTACGTACTTTTTCATGGACACTACCGGCCCGGAGAAGTAAATGCTTTTTTCAAGTAATTTGACAGGAATCAGACTCTTTTTCTCGTCTACTTCCCTGTATTTATCAGCAATGATTTTTTCCAGAATATTCATAAGAATTTGTTAAGCGAATGAAACTGTAGTTTGGGGATTGACCAGGCCGTTGAATACTTTCAGTGCCTTGCCGCTCAGCAGAACTTCTTCGGCCTCCAAGACGGCATCTGCAAAACTCACTCCTTCTCTTGCGGTCACCAAGGCGGCTGCTGCATTGGCAATGACCACTTGATTTTGGGCTTTTTCCCCTTTCCCTTTCAATATATTTTCAAAGATTTTGGCTGATTCTTCAACCTTAGAGCCTCCCTTGATGCTTTCAGCAGAAAGCCTTGAAAGACCAATGGACTCTGGCATATATAGTTTCTCGCCGGAATTAGAGATCATTTTGAATGGTCCAGTGAGTGAAATCTCATCGTACCCATCCAAGGCATGAAGAATGGAGAATTTCCCTTCGGTCTCCTGGTATAGGTATCCATATAGCCTTGCTAATTCCAAGCTAAAAACGCCAACCAATTGCTTTTTGGGAAAGCTGGGATTCACCATGGGACCCAGCATATTGAAGAAGGTCTTCACGCCGAGTTCTTTCCGAATAGGAGCTACATTTTTCATAGCCGGATGGAAAAGCGGAGCATGCAAAAAACAAAGACCTGCTTCATCCAAAGAGCGGCGGATTTCCTCGATATCATTGGTAAACTGGTAGCCAAAATACTGAAGCAAGTTGGACGAACCACAAATGGAAGAAACGCCCGTATTGCCATGCTTGGCCACATTTTGCCCCGCACCAGCGACGATAAAGGAAGAAAGCGTGGAAATATTAAACGTATCCTTGCCATCTCCTCCTGTGCCGCAAAGGTCCATGGCATCGTATTCGTCGATTTCCACGGGAATACAAAGCTCCAGCATCGCTTCACGAAATCCCCGAAGCTCTTCCACCGTGATGGATCGCATCAGGTAAACCGTCATAAAAGCGGCTATTTGACTGGTATTGTAGCCTCCAGTGGCAATATTTTTCAACACTTCCCGGGCTTGTTCCTGAGAAAGCGTTTGATGGGCAATCAACTGATTTAAAATATCTTTCATGGGTGATTATGGAGTGGGTGAACTTCAAATTTAAGAATCTAACCAATTCTGCATGATTTTGACGCCGTTTTCTGTCAAAATACTTTCCGGATGAAACTGAACCCCTCTTACATCAAACTGTTTGTGGCGCACAGCCATAATCTGTTGATCGGGCGTCCTGCCGATCACTTCTAGGTCAGGGGAAAGCGTAGACTCGTCAATCACCCAAGAATGGTAACGGCCGATTTTGAAAGTCTTGGGAACGTCTTTGAAAAACAAATCATCCTGCACCGTCACCTCAGAAGCAACTCCGTGAAGCACTTCAGACAGGTTGATCAGGCTTCCGCCAAATGCTTCTCCGATCGCCTGATGTCCCAGGCAAACTCCCAAAATGGACTTTGAGGAGGAATATTTTTTCAACAATTCAGGCATAATTCCGGCTTCCGAAGGAACTCCCGGACCAGGAGAAAGGAGAATCTTATCGTAGTTGGCGACGTCTTCCAAGTTGATTTTATCATTTCGAAAGACATCCATTTGCGATCCATACCCCAATTGCCGGACGATATAGACCAGATTGTAGGTGAAGGAGTCGTAGTTATCGAGAACAAGAATACGCATCGTTTTATTTTTCAATTCGGTTGCAAGGTGGTAAAGTTGTAAAGTGGCAAGGTTCATGAACCCTAATCCCCGTATTTAATCCTTTTTATTTTTCAGGTAAGTAATTAATGCTTTGATCTGCTTTGAAAGTCCGATCAATTCCTCTTTTAAGTTTAAATAATCTTCTTTAGAGACTCTTCCAACTTCAACTAGAAGGGCTAATTGGCTTCTCAATTCTCCAGCAGATCCTTTAGCATATCCAAGAAATTTGATGAATTGAATTCTATTATTATACTCAAAACCTTCAGCAATATTATTTGAGATGGAAACAGCAGATCCAATGAGCTGATCTCTTGATTTATAATCATTCTTCAAGGGGAGTTGGTCAGATAAACGATAAACCTGAACTCCGATAGCAATTGATTTTTGCCAAATAACCAATTCTTCAAAACTATTTGCTTTCATGATTTTAAAGTTCGGATTAGCTCAACTTTACAACCTTACCACATTCCAACTTTACCACTCAAATTTTCTCAGCAGCCCGTAAAGCCACTCGCAGCGCCTCCAGCTTATTGGCCACTTCCTGTAACTCTGAGGGAATCGAGCTTTTCGCTACCACCCCTGCTCCAGCTTGGAATCTCAGGTGATTGTTTTCTGAGACAAATGAGCGAATCAAGATTGCGTGATTGAAATCGCCATTGAATCCCAAGTAGCCGATCGCACCGCCGTAGAATTGACGGCTGACGTTTTCCAACTCGTCGATCAGTTCCATTGCCCGGTATTTAGGAGCTCCTGAAAGCGTACCCGCTGGAAAAGTATCCGCAACGAGTTGAAGCGGATTAGCCCCTTGCGCCAACTGACCGGTCACTTTAGATACCAAATGAATCACGTGAGAATAGTATTGGATTTCCTTGAATACTTCCACTTCGACCACATCAGAGGATCGGGAAAGGTCATTTCTGGCCAAATCCACCAACATCACATGCTCAGAATTTTCCTTGGGATCGTCGAAAAGCTTCTTAGCCAATTCCGCATCCTCGATGTCATTACCTGTTCGCCGG
This sequence comes from Algoriphagus confluentis, assembly GCF_036245625.1. NCBI lineage: Bacteria > Pseudomonadati > Bacteroidota > Cytophagia > Cytophagales > Cyclobacteriaceae > Algoriphagus > Algoriphagus confluentis. Next base: position 297,483 of record NZ_BTPD01000005.1, on the reverse strand, counting down.
AAAGTACCCGCAATCGGAAAAATGGTCGCTTTACGGTTTTTGACCACAATCTGTGCTTCGGGCGAACTTCCAAACACTTTGAAAGAACCGTAGTCAAAATAGAACAGATAGGGGGAAGGATTGACCGATCGAAGAGCCCGATAGACGTTGAATTCATCGCCTTTAAACTCCGTGGAAAAGCGTCTGGATAGCACGATCTGAAACACATCCCCTCTGAAGCAATGCTCACGGCCTTGGTTCAATATCTTCAAAAACTCCTCGTCGGTGTAGTTGGAGACCTCCTCGCCTACCCTTTTGAAGGAGTAAGCCGGGATGTTTTTATTATTGAGAAGCGTCTCGATCTCAGCGATATACTCCGGATTATTGGCTCCGGCTACGCGGTGCTCGAAAAGGTGCAATTCGTTTTTATAATGATCCACTACGATGATATTCTGATACATCGCATAGTGCATCATCGGGATTTCGTTGGGTGAAGTTTTGCTCAGTTTGATATCCTCAAACCAGCCCACCGTATCGTATTGAATGTATCCGAAAAGTCCGTTGGTACTAAACTTAAACTTATCCGGAGTCGGGTCAAACTTATTCCCAAAAGCCCTGAGACAGTCCATCAGTCGCTTTTGTGCCGTCACTTGATAGCTCAGCACTTTGCCGTCAGGGAGCTTTTCGGTGACCTGCCCGGCATTGAAGTCAAAGGTTGCCAAAGGATTAAAACAGATATAGGAATAGCTGTTTTCCTGCCCGTGATAGTCAGAGGACTCCAGCAGAATCGGATTGGCAAAACGGTCCCTAATCTGCAGGTAAATGCTCACCGGCGTGATGGTATCGGCCAGTCGCTTGCGGTAGGTGGTGAGAATCGGGTACTTAATGTGGTTCATCTGTGGTTATTTTTTGGCATTAAAAAAAGGCTTACCGGGGAATCCAGTAAGCCTTCTATGGTATGTGCTGCGCAAAATTTAGGCAACGGCTTTCTGAGCTTTCCCTTGGAAAGAACTAGAATGCCACCACCAATATTTATTTGCGACTGTTTTCATAATCGATGAGCAAATTTAGAAAGGGATTGGAAAAGACAAAGCATCGTTTCGGAATTTTCAAAAAAAATAATTTTATGGTGTCATTTTGATAAATAAGGAGATGGGATTTGCTAACCAAAACATTTGAACCTCAAGCAAATGATTTCGTTGAAGCTATCAACTAACAGCCACTCCCATGCAAACCCGTTCTCTTTTTCTTCTTATCGGATTGTTGATTCTTTCCTTCCAAGCCAATTCACAATCCACCGCTTCTTGGGAAGTACCGATGATCGAAGTGAAATACCAAGAATCCGGAGGTGAAAACACGCTGTTGAAAATCGATCCCGGATTTCAATATGCAGATCTTCATTACGATGGGCGTGTTTTCCGACTGTTCTACCATAATGGCAATGGAATTCTAAAAAACGCTAGAATTGTAGACAAAGACTCCAAACTGCAAGTGGCAAGAGGAAAAGGAAGTTACTTTTGGGGAAATGCCCGGTTTGAGTTTGTGGGAGGAGAAGTTTTCAGATTGAAACGAACACGAAATCGAAATGGACATGAAATCATCGGGCCTTTCGGACCACTCTTCGTCGTAGAAAATTTCGGAATTAACCCCGTGAAGACCCTGAATGAACAAGATTTCCTTGCCCACACCTTTTTTGTCTTCGATCAGATAAAAGCTACTCAAAAGCCACCAGCTGATGTGATCTACTACGCAGCACCTGTCACCTCTTTCAATAACAGGAAATGATTGACTAGCTTCGCAAAAAAAAGTATGGCCAAAGCAATTTCACAGTATTTCAAGCGGGTATTTGACGATTACCAGGTTTTGGTCAAGGTAAACCCGACAGATTTCACCGGGATCGAACTGATTGTTCATCCGGATGGCAAAATCGAAAAAACGTCTATAGAAGCCGACGAAGATATTTTTGAAGACTTGGAGGCAGATGAATTTCTACCCTGCAGCCCTTTGGAGTTTCAACTTTTACTGGCCAAAGGCCAAGATTAGGGGTTTAGAGAGGGCACAGAAAGAAACGGCAACCATTCCTCTGCTTGTCTTTCCGCATATTCTGCCAAAAAGTAGGATAGGGATGGTTTAAAGGGTTCTTTTTTCAGCATCATTCCTGCCTGTTCGGGGGTTTTATCCCCTTTGTTCACGTTGCAGCGATTGCAGGCAGTCACCAAATTGGTCCAGGAAGTTTTTCCACCTTTGGAGCGGGGAATAATATGATCGATCGTCAGGTGGCGGCGACTGCCACAATACTGGCATTCCCCGTTATCTCTGCGAAAAAGGTTATTTCGATTCAGAAGGACCCCACGATAGGGGACATTTTTGTATTGGCTCAGGCGGATTACAGCAGGATATTCAAAGCTCCGGCTCACCGTACGGATTTCCAACAGCTGATAAGTGGACAATACATTGGCCTTCTCCAAAAGCACCAGCACAATCGCCTTTTGAGGGCTGACTACGGCCACTGGAGAATGATCCAAATTGAGAACTAATACCCGCTTTTCCATACCTTATCCTACTATTGATCTCGCGTCAAAAACGACCTGTTCACTACTATTGTTTCTCAGAAAGTCCTCCCACTCGTCCATATCAGAGATTTTGAGCTTATTGTCCATCCATAGGACTTCTTCAGCTCCCAAAAACAGCCCAAAATGAACAGTTTGCTTTTCCAAATCCCTGAAAATAAAAAGATCTCCCGGTACTGTTTGTTCGGGATCGACACTTCTACCGGGAATTTTTCCTGAAATCCAAGTGTAGCCGGCTATTCCGAAGATCAAAGCGAAACCCTGCTCTTCATCCAACCCAAAAAGACTTCTTCCCCCGGATTGGAAGGGGGCATTTAAAAAGCGAAGTCCGATTTCTACCAGTTCCTCCCTTGTTGCCTTTTTGGCATGGGCACGATAATTTCCCGTAAAACCGATGTGATCCTGCCAATTGAATAGCTCAAACTCCGAAAAATGCAGCCGGCTTCCCGGAAGCAGATAAAGATTGGAACCCAAATATTCGATGACCGCTATCGGGCTGGTGACTATCTGAAAATCCTGATTCAAAAAACCCTGATATTCAGGCCCGGTGATTTCTTTGATCAATGTGGCCCAAACCCAGCCCCCCATACCGGTATCCTCATGATACACCCGGAACCAGTGCCGGTCGGAAGTCAGGCCAACGATCTGGTAACACTCTCCAAACAGGAGCTGGGTGACCAGGGCTGAGTCAAAAGTTGGTTGTTTATAAACTGGCAGTAGAGTCTGTCTGCAAATCCCATACGCATCAATCAAAGGCCATTCTTTGGAGCTCTCTTTTTGCATCTTTTTCCTTCAGGTCCTGTCGTTTATCGTGGAGTTTCTTTCCTCTTGCCAAAGCAATTTCCAGTTTGGCCTTGCCTCGGTCATTGATAAATATACGAACCGGAATGATTGCAAGCCCCTTTTCCGATGACTTAGTTTCCAGCTTTTCCAATTCTTTTTTATTGAGCAGAAGTTTTCTCTCCCGGACAGCCTCATGATTGTAACTTGCTGCCATGCTGTAGGGTGCGATATGCATCTGCCTGATGAAAAGCTCTCCTTCATGAAAGACACAATAGGCCTCGGTCAAAGACACTTTGGCTTCCCTGATCGACTTGATCTCGGTACCTGTCAGCATCAATCCTGCCACATAGGTATCAATAAATTCAAATTCGAAGCTAGCCTTCTTGTTTTTGATGTTGACAGATTTCTCGAATCGATTGGGCTTGGATGACATATCAAAATTTCATTTTGGCAAGGGGAGTGACATCAAGACCGACAAATTCTCCCTTTAGATACTTGTAATGGGCCGCCATGGCAATCATGGCTGCGTTGTCGGTGCAGTATTCGAATTTGGGGACAAAAAGTTTCCAACCCCGCTTTTTGGACAACTCTTCCAAAGCTGCTCGAAGTCCAGAATTGGCAGAGACTCCTCCAGCGATAGCAATTTCTTTCACCCCGGTTTGCTTGACCGCTTCTTTGAGTTTGATCAGCAGCATTTCGATCAGGGTGTATTGGATACTCGCGCAAAGGTCGGCCAGATTTTTTTCAATAAAATCAGGATCTTGAGCCAGCTGATCTCTGAGAAAATAAAGAACCGCCGTCTTGATACCCGAAAAAGAGTAATCCAATCCGGGCATTCGGGTGACTGGAAAAGCAAAGGCTTTGGAATTTCCCTCCTTTGCGTACCGATCGATCAAAGGTCCTCCCGGGTAGGGAAGTCCCAACAGTTTGGCTGTCTTGTCAAAAGCTTCTCCCACTGCGTCATCCTGAGTCTGCCCGATCACTTCCATATCCAAGTGATCTCTTACCAGTACCAGCTGGGTATGCCCTCCACTCACAGTCAGACAGAGAAAAGGAAAACCGGGCTTGGGCTCATCAATAAAATGTGCCAAAACATGAGCCTGCATATGGTTTACATCGATCAGTGGAATATTCAAAGACCGGGCAAAAGCCTTGGCAAAACTGACTCCCACCAGCAATGCTCCCATCAGACCCGGACCTCGGGTGAAGGCCACAGCCGACAGCTGATCTTTGGATATGCCAGAGGAAGAAATGGCCTCTTGGATGACAGGAATGAGGTTTTCTTGGTGGGCTCTCGAGGCCAATTCGGGAACTACACCGCCATATTTTTCGTGGACTGATTGTGTGGCCACAATATTATTAAGTACTTTGCCATTTAAGATAATAGAGGCAGAAGTCTCGTCACACGAGGATTCAATTGCTAGTATAGAGATATCGTTGGTACCCATTGGAAAAGAGCCCGAAAGTTACGGATTTTTTGCACAAAGCCTTTCGCTTGCTGTCTTGGGTGATATTCTCCACCCTTCTGCTGTTAATTCTACTGGCTATGTCCCTCCAAGTCACCTCGGTACAAAACTGGGTCATCGACCGAGTCACGTCCTATCTGAATACAGGCTCGGAATTCACCACCGAAATAGGAAAAATTAAACTCAACTGGTGGGATGCCCTAGATTTGGAAGAAGTCAAAATCTACGACTCCAACGACAGCCTAATGATCGGGGTAGATCGCGCCCATGCAGACTTTGCGCTATTGAGCTTACTCCCTCCCGGTGATATTGTAATAGATCTAATCCGGCTGGAAAAAGCAAAAATCCACTTGCTCACCCATTCTGGAGACAGCCTACTCAATATCAACCAATGGGTCGATGAAATGAATGAACGTTTTGGCTCATCCCAATCCACTTCCAAACCTATTGGCATCAAGTTCAAAACCCTCGAACTCCGACAATCGGAATTTTATTTGGTCAATTACAACTCAGAGCCCACAGTGCAAGGCATGGACTATAGCCGGCTTCAATTTGATGAAATTACAGCCAATGCCGAAAACTTCACCTTAGCAGGCGCTACGATAGGAATTGACATCAAGACGCTGACAGGAAAAGAGCTCAATTCGGGCCTGAGAATTCGGGAGTTAAAAACCCAGCTAACCTACGACCCAGCCTATTTGGAACTGGATGCGCTTTCCTTGAAAACTGATAAAAGTGCCATTCAGGATTACCTGAGGCTGGATTTGATTGGTCCTGAGGGATACTCAGATTTTCTAAATCAAGTCAAAATCACCGCCAAGATGAATGAGACAAAAGTCCATCTCTCCGATTTGCGGCTTTTTGTTCCTGATTTACCGGAAATAGAAGATGTCATTTCTCTCAGCGGTACCGTCCTAGGCCCGGTTGCAGAAATCAAATCTGATGAATTCCTTCTTCGCTTAGGACAGAAAACAGCCATTTTCGGCTCCTTTTTATTGGATGGGTTGCCTGATTTTGAGAAAACTTACCTCAATCTTTCTCTCAAAAACTCTGTGATTTCTGCCAGGGAATTGGCTCCTTACCTTCCCGAAGATGTGGAAAAACAAATCAATAAGTTTAATCTGATTCGATTTGACACAGAATTCCAAGGAGTACCCACCCGCTTTGTGACCAATGGATCCTTCAAAACAAGCATCGGCAATCTGGAAGGAAGAATCACCTATGATTTGGTCAACAACCTTCCCTATATTGTTTCCAGAGTAAAAGTCCAGAATTTGGATTTGGGAATATTGGCAGAAGACCGGGAACTGCTTCAAAAGGTAAGCTTGGAGGGAAATGTGGATTTGAAAGGAAATTCCATAGAAAATCTGCTGGTAGACATGAAAGCTTCCATCAGTCAGATTGGGGTCAATTCCTATAATTTCACAGGAATTCGAACCGATGCAACGTATGGTTTGAATCTTTTCCGGGGAAACCTGGACATCAACGACCCCAACCTGATGGTTCAAATTGATGGTTATCTCAACCTCAACGAAGGGGTGGACTCCGTTCGGTTGATTGCCAATCTGGACACCCTGAATCTGGATCAGATCAATCTTTCGGAGAAACGGGCTTTCATTGCCGGCAAAATGGACATCAATACCAAGGGGGTCTCTCTGGATGAAATAACGGGAATAGCCAAATTTACCGACATGAAATTCGGGTATGAAGACCGCTTTCTGGATTTTGGCGGAGCCTATTTCCAATCCCTTTTTGCAGGAGGAACCCGCACGATTTCTCTCAATTCCGACTACATCGTGGCTGCCGCTTCCGGACAGTTCAATTTGGGACAAATGCTTCAGGATCTGGAAGTCTTGGGAAAGCAATACTTGGCCATTGTGCTGAATGAGCCCCAGCCGATTGCTGATTTGGAGAAGAATTTTTCTGAGCCTTACAATTTGGATCTCAATGTAAGGATGCCCAATATCAATCCAATCATTCAGCTCTTGGAGCCGGATTTTGCCATTTCAAAAAACACCATTTTGGAAGGAGCTTTCTACCAGACCACGGAGAATACTGTCTTCAACTTTTTTACAAGTATCGATACGTTAAGCTATCAGGACAAAACTGCATTTGGAACCAATATTGACTTCAACACATCCAAAATCATCAACAGTGAGGATATCTTGGCCTCATTTTATATCTACTCCAAGGAGCAAAAGATCGGGCAGCAGCTAGCCTTTACCAATCTGGGTCTTGAGGCAATCTGGAATCAAACCAATCTGGATTTAGAATTCAGCTTGGACCAGGACTCCACACAGAGCAAGGCCAGAATCGAGGCTGAGACCACATTTTCCAGTTCGGGTACTGAAATCCGATTCAAACCCTCCCTTCTTCGAGTGCTCGATAGAGAATGGGAGTTTGAGCCCACCAATCGGGTCACAATTGCTCAGGGGGAGATCACCTTTGAAAACCTAAACATTTTTAAAGAGGAACAGCTGCTGGGAGTAGAAGGTACAATCAGTGCAGACCCGGTAGAAAGTCTTCAAATCAATCTTCAAAAAGTCAGTCTTGACCTGTTGAATACAGTCACCAGTTATACCTTTGACGGAACGGCAACGGGTCAGCTTGTCCTTTCCAATCTGCAAGACCAGGCTAGATTCAAAGGCAATCTCTCCATCTCAGACATGGAGATCAATCAGTTTCCTATAGGTAATCTTCAGGCCAATGCTAGTTTGGATGAATCCGAAGTAAGACTGGGATTGACCAATGATATCAATGGGATAGAAAAAATCACAGCCAATGGCACCATCGGCCTGGACAGCAAAAACGTGGATGTGGAAGCGCGATTGGATGAAGCCAATTTGGTGATTTTTGAGCCTTTTCTTTCCCAATACATTACCAATCTGGGAGGAAACATGACCGGAAATCTGCAACTCAGAGGAACCTTGGATGTCCCGGAACTGATCGGAACCGGCAGACTCAATCAAGCCAAATTCCGAGTCAATTACCTTAATACCAGCTATCAGCTGGATGGAAGTGTCCTATTCCAACCCACCTTAATCAGTTTTCGTGATTTAGTACTCCGGGATATCAATGGCAATAGGGCCACCTTTACCGGAGGGGTCAGGCATCAAGGCTTCACGGACTTCAATCTAGACATCAATTCCCGACTGAATAATTTTCAGGTCTTGAACACCACAGCCCGGGAAAGTGAGATGTTTTACGGAACCGCCTACACATCCGGTACTTTGGAGGTGAAAGGAAGCACCAGCAATCTGAATATCAACGCATCCGTCACTTCCCAGCCCAACACACGGATGTATATCCCACTGGTGAGTAGCAATGATCAGTACCAGGAAGACTTCATCCAGATCATCAACATTCAGGATACCGTGCGGATCAATGCCTTGGCAGAAGAGGTCAACCGCCTGGATATCCAGAACGTACGGATGAATTTTATTCTGGATGTGACTCCAGACGCCTACGTAGAGATCATCATTGACCCAAAAACAGGGGAAAGTATTCAAGGAAGAGGGCGTGGAGTATTGACCATGAATGTTGACACCCAGGGCAATTTTGGACTCAGTGGCAACTATGAGATATCGGAAGGGCTCTATAACTTCTCCCTGTACAATGTGGTCAAAAAGCAGTTTATCATTCAGCCGGGAGGAAGAATCACCTGGTTTGGAGACCCTCTGCAAGGCATAATGAATTTGAGAGCAGTCTATGAAGAAAATGTAAACCTTCAGCCGCTAGCCAGCTCTACCGCCCTCCAGGAAAACAGCCAAATGAGACGAAGATTTCCACTGAAAGTCCTCATGGATCTGGAAGGGGAGCTCTTGTCCCCCAATATCAGCTTCAGCTTTGATTTCTCTGAGTTTCCCTCATCCGGGGATGTACAGACGACCATATCGGCCTTTCAAAACCGGGTAGCCGCCGATGAGCAGGAAATGAATCGACAAGTGGTATCGGTGATCATCAGCCGAAGCTTCTCTCCGGAGGGGGAATTTACCGGAGTAGCCACCATTTCCTCCAGCTTGAGCAGCTTGGTATCTTCTCAGCTGAACAACTTGATCGGAAGTTTGGACAAAAACCTCGAAATCAATATCGACTTGGCTACTTTGGATCAAAACGCCCTCGAAAACTTCCAGCTGAGCGTAGCATATACCTTCCTGGACGGAAGGCTGCGGGTATCCCGAGACGGGGGATTTACTGACAATCAAGGAAATGCCAATGCCGCTTCCATCATCGGAGACTGGCAGGCCGAATACCTGATCACGGAAGACGGGGTATATCGCCTGAGAATTTTTAACCGAAATAATTTCAATACCTTTACCTCGCTATCCTTGACACAAAATGTGCTCACCTACGGAGCTTCACTTACTCAAAACGTGTCATTCAACTCCTTCTCCGAACTCTTCAATATTATTTTTAAGAAAAAGAATAAGGAAAATCTGACCAACGACTCTGATGATTTCCTGAGAAGAGATTATCAGCCGGATGAAGACTGGACGCCTATTGATCTGGAAAAACTCCCCCCTTTCAGCCCTCCTGCCAAATCAGATACTACCCGGGTCATCCTACCCACCAAAGAAAATCTCTGAAACATTTACTGCCTTGGATCTATTCTTTTGAAAAAAATAATCATGAAAAAAACCACCCTTTTTTGGTTTCGCCGAGACCTGAGACTGGAAGACAACACCGGCCTTTACTATGCCTTGCAGCAGGAACATAACGTACTTCCCCTTTTCATTTTTGACAGCAATATTCTGGATCTTCTGGAGGAAAAAAAGGACGCAAGGGTCGAATTTATTCATAGAGAAATCCTGAATATCAAAGCTGAATTGGAGAAAAAAGGGGGGTCACTGCTGATGAAATATGGAAAGCCGGAAGAGCTATTTCCCAAGCTCTTGGAGGAGTTTGAGGTGGAATCCGTGTACACCAACCGGGATTATGAACCCTACGCAAAAGACCGCGACAAGAAAATAGAAAAGCTTTTGAAAGCGAAATCGGTCTCATTTTTTGCTTTCAAAGATCAGGTCATCTTTGAGCCCGGTGAAATCCTGAACGGTTCGGGAGAATTCTACAAGGTCTTTACTCCCTTTAGCAAGACTTGGCTGGACAAATTCAAGGAAAGCCAAGTGGAGCCATTGGGAGAACCGACATGGAAAAACCTGAAAAAGACCGATCCTCTACAGGAAATTTCCCTCAGGGATATGGGCTTTGAAAAATCAGGGATTGAAATCCCTCCTCGAGTCGCAGACAAAGACCTAATCAGCCATTACGACCAAACCCGAAACTTTCCAGCCAAAAACGGCACCTCCCGATTGGGAATTCATCTTCGCTTTGGGACCATCTCTATCCGAAAACTCGCCAAAACAGCCTACAGCCTCAATGACACCTACCTCAATGAATTGATTTGGAGGGAATTTTACATGATGATTTTGGGATACAATCCTCAAGTGGTAGATCATGCTTTCAAGCCTGCCTATGATCAGATTCCCTGGAGAAACAATGAGGAGGAATTTCAGGCTTGGTGCGAGGGAAAGACAGGATACCCGATAGTGGATGCCGGGATGCGTGAACTCAATACCACCGGCTACATGCACAACCGGGTCCGGATGATCGTAGCTTCCTTTCTCACCAAGCATCTCCTGATTGACTGGAGGTGGGGGGAAGCTTACTTTGCCAAAAAATTGCTTGATTTTGAGCTTGCCTCAAACAACGGCGGCTGGCAGTGGGCCGCGGGTACCGGTACGGATGCTCAGCCTTATTTCCGTGTTTTCAATCCGGAATCCCAAACTGAAAAATTTGACAAAGACCTGAAATACATCAAAAAATGGGTTCCGGAATTGGGTACTTCCAAGTACCCCAAACCGATCGTAGATCACAAATTTGCGAGACAAAGAGCCTTAGATACCTATAAAAAAGCCCTAGATCAATGAATATTGGAGACCGAGTCCGGTTGCTTCACGGAAAAGAGGAAGGCGTAATCCGCAGGATCTCCTCGAGCGGAAAAATAGAAGTGGAAATCGAGGATGGATTTGTCATTCCAGCCCTGAAATCGGAAGTGGTTCTGATTGCTTCTACGGAAAAAAACTATTTTGGAAATCAAGCCCAAACCGATCAGGAAACCTTCACCCCAGCTCCGATTTCAGCCCCAAAAGATCAGGGACTCTACTTGGCTTTTGTCCCGCTCAATGACCAAAACCTCAGTATCTACCTAATCAATGACAGCAGGCAGACCTACCTTTCCCATACCGCTGAGGTCTATGGGGACAATCACCGAACCCTTTTTGCGGGAACACTCAATGCCGGTGAGGCAAAAAAAATCGATGACCGACTGCTAAAGGAAATGGATGAATGGCCTGCGTTTCTTTTGCGATTTATCCCGATCCAAAATAAGCTGGAAAAAGCCATTCCTGCTTTTGAGCGACAGCTCAAAATGAAACCTACCCAGTTTTTTAAGCACCTGAGCAAAGCTCCTCTTCTGGACAAAAATGTCTACCTCTTCGCTCTCGAGCAGACCACCAAAGAATTGGATATCCGAAGTCTAAATTCGGAACTCAGTCAAATTAACCCAAGTCCAGCCCCTGCTCCAGTTCAAAAACCATCCCGCTCCATAGATCTCCACATCGAAGTGCTTCACTCCCAGCCCGAAAAGTTGAGTAATTCAGAGAAGATGCGGATTCAGCTGGAAGTTTTTGAAGAAAAACTCAATCAGGCCATCGCTTCCGGAATGGATGAAATCACCTTCATTCATGGTTTGGGAAATGGGATCTTGAGAAAAGAAATTCACAAGCGACTGAGTCAATTAGGAAATATTAAGTACTTTCAGGACACCCAGAAAGATCAGTGGGGCTATGGCGCCACTCTGGTGAGAATTTCCTAAAACATGTCCGTCAAAACATCGCCGGTATTCCTATACTTTGAGCAACAGCATGCTGAGGCAAAAGCTCTTTTCCTTGCCTTGGGTAAGCAAATCAAGACCAAAAAAGCGGTAGAGCTTCTTTCCAAACTGGAGTTTTTGGAGCTTTATTCGGACTTGATGGCGAAAATCCACTTTGAAAACGAGGACTTGGGAGTCAGTCTTTTTTCTCCCTTCAAGCGGCTGAAAAAATCCCTGCGGAAGATTCATCATCTCAAACTGGTGGAGAGAAACATTCAAAGCCGGGTAGCCCAGCAAAATCAGAGTATGGAAAGTTTTTCCGCTTACCTTTTGACAGAAAAACGAAACGTCCAGAAAGAAGCCTTCGATTTGGCAATAGGAAGCACGCTTAAGGTCTGGGACGATTTCTTAGTCAAAACCCACCAAAGCAGCAGGGGTATCAAACCACTGATGATCTCTACCGCAATCCATCAGCTCGCCAATGAGGAACTTGGCTACCTCCAAGAAGATATAGAAGTCCCTCTGAAGACGCAAACTTTTCCAGAGCTTTTCGAAAGCCTAAGGAAAATCATCATGCTGGAAAATCTTCTGATTCATCTGGGCTTCAATCCCATCTTTGTCTCTCAGATTCATGGGGAGATCCAAGGATTGAAAGAAAGTCTAAAACCTTGGTATGCCAATCACCTGAATCTGCAGGCGCTGTCCCATTTTTTGGCAGAAAAAGAAAACCCTTCCAAAAAATACCTGGAATGGGCCAAGGAACTCAAGGCAGAGAAGAAAAGCCTGTCTTCCCAAATAGAAAAACAGGCTGTTCGCTTGATGGAAAAGTTGGCCGTCTGATTAGATTTTTGCCAAAGCCTGAGCCAAATCGCTCATCAAATCCTCGGCATCCTCAACCCCCACACTGAGCCGGATCAAGGAATCGACTAAGCCCACTTTTTCGCGTTCAGCTTTGGGAATAGAAGCGTGAGTCATACTCGCCGGGTGACCGCAGAGAGATTCTACCCCACCCAAGGATTCTGCCAGAGAGAAAAGGTGCAGGTTTTCCATGACTGTTTTGGCATCTTCAAGTCGGTTGCCTGCCAAGGTGAATGAAATCATCCCTCCAAAGGAACGCATTTGCTTTTTCGCCACCTCGTAGTTGGGGTGATCTTCGAAACCCGGCCAATATACTTTCTCTACTTTAGGATGATTTTTCAGAAAAGCCGCTATGGTTTTCCCGTTTTGGGAATGTCTTTCCATCCGTAAGTGAAGCGTTTTGATCCCTCTGAGTACTAAAAAGCAATCTTGAGGTCCCGGAGTGGCTCCACAGGCATTCTGCAAAAAAACCAATCGGGAAGCCAGTTCATCGTCCTTGACCACCAAGGCGCCCATAACCACATCGGAGTGTCCTCCCAGGTACTTAGTCACTGAGTGCATGACGATATCAGCCCCCAAATCCAGAGGATTTTGAATGAAAGGAGAAGCGAAGGTATTGTCTACGGCCAAAAGCAAACCATGCTTTTTGGAAAAAGCCGCCATAGCCTCCAGGTCAATGATATTCATCATGGGATTGGTAGGAGTCTCCACCCATACCATTTTGGTTTTCTCGTTGACGTAGGCAGAAAGCTGCTCAGGATCTGCCATCGATACGAAGTGAAACTTGATCCCATACTTCTCAAAAACCTTGGTAAACAATCGGTAAGTACCCCCATACAGGTCATTGGTGGAAATGATTTCATCTCCGGGACTGAAAAGTTTGATGACCGAATCGATCGCTCCAAGACCCGAAGAAAAGCAAATCCCATGCTTGCCGTTTTCCAAGGCTGCCAAGCTGTCTTGGAGGGCAGTGCGGGTAGGATTGTGAGTACGGCTATATTCGTAACCCAAATGATCTCCCGGTGACTTCTGCACATAAGTGGATGTTTGGTAGATCGGGGTCATGATCGCCCCGGTAGAAGGGTCCGGACTTACTCCGGCATGTATGGCTTTGGTACCAAATTTCATTGTGGATATTTTTGAGTTTATATTCTTAAGTGGAGGATAGGTGATCGCGAGTGATTTCCGGAGAAAAACAGACTTTAAATGCTAAACTTGCCGATAAATACAACCAATACCCCCTGCATAAGGCCTCAAAGATGACAAAAAAGGCGAGCATTTTCAAAGTTTTGGAAAGGTACTTCAAGACCCATCCACTCGCTGTGATCGGGTGGGTCTGGGTGAGTATAGTACCGGCTATAGGCTCGTTGATTCTCCTTTCCCGGTATTTTCTCCTGGAGGAAATCGAGCTCACCTCCCCCGGGATTCAACTTTTGGTATTTGCAGGTATTTCCCTAGTCCTTGGCCTAGCTTTACTTCCTACCACATTGACTGCCATTGCTGTGGGATTCTTTTGGGGATGGATTGGATTTCCTGCTTTGGTAGGAGGATATATTTTAGCCAACCTGATCGGCTATGGATTAGGTAAGCTCTTGAATGAGGATTTTATGGAAATTCTTTACTCTCAACAGCCAAAATTGGAAAGAGAAATCGAAAATAGACTTAACCATCCTTCCAGTCTTATCTTTTTCATCCGCTTGAGTCCAGTTGTCCCTTTTGCAATTTCCAATTTTGTATTTGCTTCACTGAAAATCCCCTTGAGAAAGGTGATTTTATTTGGGATACCGGGCATGCTTCCCCGGACTTTCATTGCATTTGCTACAGGCTTGATCGCCAACTCCTTTTTGGGTGCTCGAGAGTCCATGAATCATCCCCTGCAAATCGTTATCGTATTGGCTTTGGTGATCATAAGCATATGGGGAATTTATCGTACCTGGACCAAGGCAAAAGCCTAGCGGAGCAGGTATATTTTTCCATACCCCTTGGTGAATCCCCGGTCTCCTGCGGTGGGTCTGTGTTCGACAAACTGGCCGTTTTTCCTTACCAAAACCCGATAGATATATACTCCGTTGGCCAGCTGATCTCCAAACTCATCCCTTCCATCCCAGGCATATTCGGTAATATTATTTCCAATGCGTATTGGACCCAATTCGTCTTGCAGGATTTCCCTGACCACCCTGCCGGTGACGGTCATGATCTGAATCTTGATCTCGTCAGGCACCTCCGCCCCGGTCACGGTGAAGACAAACCTTACAGAAGTACTGAAGGGGTTTGGATAGGGATAGAAATTGGTGATCGTAGATTCATTGACTACCTCAAAAGTAATCTCATAGGGCTGTTCAGAATCTTCATTGGTCACACGAAGGGTATAAACTCCATCTTCCAAAGGTCCTGGCAGTAGGGAAACTCTGAAATCTTCATTCTCTGATGCTGGAGACCAAGTCAGGTTGGGATTGGAGAAATTGATTCGCTGAAACTGACACCCCTCGCAATTCTGCCTTAGGAAAATCTCCAAACCAACCGTATCTGTTTTATAGATCAGGGTTTGGTCATTTTTCAGCAAAGCAGTGATCAGCACATTAGGAGAGACCAAATCTCCATCCATGATATAGATTCCGTCAAAATTCACATCCAGAAGGGAGGTAGAATTGTCTGCTTCTACCATGAAGGTCTTTTTCAAATCGATGAGGTTGTTCCGGAATGTCTGCTCTTGAAGAATCCTAGGATTGGCAAATACCTCAAGGGAGGTTTCCCCTGCTCGACCCAAACTGTTGAATTTTATTGCAAACTCCAATGATTCTCCGGCCTTCAAGGCTGGAAATTTTTTAGAGAAGTTCTCCACACGTTTGGTGGTAGTATTGGTCAAGGTCCAATCTACCCGAATGGAATCCAGGAAATCATACACCGAGGCATTTTTGAAAATAAACTCCACCTGAGCCTGCTGACCTTCACGAAGCAAAATGGGCTCACCGGGGTTTTTCTGTATCAAAACCCCTTCAGGCACCCCATCAAAATTGACTTGCCAGCGATCCAGTTGGGCAGGAGCGGTAGAGTTGGGATCGTCCATCCGATACTTGAGCCGCAGGTATGGGTAAACTTGAGGATTGATAAAAGAAAGGTCAACTTGCGGATCACGAATGGAACCAAGGATCACTTCCTCAGTGCCGTCCTCTTTGACTCCCAATACATCGAAAAAGGTGTTTTCCTCATTGATCCAAGTTCTTGCATTGACATTTTGGAAAAACCGCTCCCAATTGGACGAAGGTCCGATTCTAGGGGTGAATACCACGCCTTGGGTGATATATCCTTCCAGTCCGGTCTCGAAGCTTAGGGTTTGCTGATTGGCAGGGACTTCAAAAGCCGCATTCCCTACTATCTCAATCGCCTCACCTGGTCGCATGCCTTTTTTCCCATAAAGGATATAGGGATCGCCATTTTTTAGGGCCCTTAAGGTAGCCTCACTGGCTCCAAACTGCCGCAGACTTTGGAAAGCCCGATCCGGCCAGTCTCCGAAATTGACATTTCCCACCGAGAAGATGATCACATAATCCTGATCCTTGACCGCTCTTACGTATTCTTGCAGGATGGAATTGCCAGGATCGGTAATCCAGCTGTTTCGAATGCTCTGAATCATCTGAGGTACTCTACCACAGGCACGAGCATCCAGGATGTCAAATCCGGGAATAGGAATCGCCAGATAAGGAAGCAGGGATTTGTTATCAAATGACACCAAGCCCAAAGAGCCATTGGGGCAAAGCCGGCTGTTGGCATTGTTGGCATTGTCGATGATTTGAGGGATTTGATTTAGGTAAAATTGGGTATTTCTAAAGCTGAGCGAATCTACTCCGGCTCCGACTGTAAATACCTCAATCTCTGCTGTCTGCTTGATATATTCCCAAGTTCTTGTGGCTTCCGGCAAGGCCAGATTATCCAGTTGATTGATTCTCAACTGATCTTCATTCCTTTGGGTCCAGCCATTTGGAGCGTTTGGAATAAAGGAGAAGCTGGTCATCGTCCATTCGTCTGTCTCTCCTGGGGTAGGTTCCTGATACCTCGATCTCCAGAAGTAGGTGGTGGAATCGGTGCCGGCATTCAAGCGCACGGGCCATTCTGCCAAGCCTGAAGTCGTCACCCTCAATTCCTGCCTGAAAGGAGAATCGAACCGTGACGTGGTATCCATTTGGAGAATAAGCGTGCGGTTTTGGGTTAGCTTACCGGGGGCCTGTGCTGTCAGAGCGATTTCATTTTCGGATACTATTCCGAAGTCGGTAGGGAAAAGATGAAGTGTACCACTCAGTGGAATAAATGAAGTGAAGGATATGGAGTTGTTTAAAAAGGTCATTTCATCCACCTCCTGATCAGTATTCACCGAGATGGAAAACTCATTTTCTCCAGCGGCTTCCAGGTCAAAATTTGGAATGGAAAAAACCAGGGTATCAATTCGCATCACTGATGAAATCCTGACGGGATCAAATTCAAATACCGTCCCGTCAGGAAGCTTCCTGCTGACTTTGTACTGAATCGAGTCCGGGTGGGTGATCCCGATGTTTCTGAGGACAAAGCTCAGCTTCAGACTATCGGAAATGGCAGACAGAGGACTGTCATCGAAAGTACCCACCTCTACTTCCTGCGCACTAAGAGAATAATCCGGTTTATTGGCTGGAAAAAGCTTGGCTCCGGGATCACCTAGGATGACCATTTGCTCCATGTGGGAATAGCTCAGAGGATTGGTTCCGTATCGTTGAACGTAGCGCGTTTCGGCAGCTTGCTTGACCTCACCGACGGTACGCCAGATTTTGGAGCTATCCGCAAAAGCAAAAGCGTAGAACTCTTCAGAATATCTTCTCAAAAAAACGTCGATACCGATGGACGAATTGGCCATCACATGGGAGGCTCCTTTTTCGGGGGTGATTACCCAATCTTCACCTTGCGTGTATACGGTACTAAATGCAGATCCGTAATCACACCCGTTGAAGAGCATTAGTGGGTATTTCCCCCTATTGGCATAACCCAAAGTAGGATCCGAGACGAAGCCGATTTCAATATCTATCACTGTGGGGGCTCCATGCCCGAAAAAGGTCAGCATGCTTTTCCCTGAATTCAAATCTCCGGAAATGTCTATCACCTCTACTACTGAGTTGGAGCGCTTGCGGTAGGTTTTCACCTGACCTCCTAGAAATGGCCCCTCAGCGATCGTTTTAAACCCGTTGAGAAAACTAAAATATCGCTCCAGTTCAAACTCTGAAAGGCCTCCGCTGAGATGGACCAATTCTTTTTGCCAAGGCTCGGTCGCTCCCAAAAGATCCTTTTCTATGGCCTTATTTAGGTAGTCCTCCAGCTGCTGGGAGCTTTTTGCAGGAATTCTTCCTATCGCCAAAGCCGGGGTGAGGGGGTTTTGGGGATCCAATTCCAACCCATAAACATTGTCGGAAAAAGGAAAACCTCCTACCGGCACCAAATCCTGAAACGGAAAGGCTTGAGGAGCTTTTCTATAAAATACATTCTGCCCGTTGAGCCTGGCTTGAGAAAAAGTCGCCAAAGCTCTTCCTGCCAATAGCAGGTGGGTAGGTCGATGCACCGGGTAGTAGGACCTCAAAAACTCGTAGAGGGCAACCGCAGATTGCTCCCCGTAGGCAAACTGATCGTACAAGTCTTCCATCCTTACTATCAGTGTATCAAACCCTCCTCCCTGTGCCGAAGCCCGGTGCACTGCGTAGGATTTTAGAGGATTGGCGTATTGCGCGCTGGGCTTTTCCAGTTCCCGATGTCCTACTAAGATATAGTTTGCCTTTTGGCCCAAATAATTTCTGAACCTGACCGGCTTGATTTTCATTACCTGAAATACCTTGGACTCCTGCTGCAGGTAGATCTTGCTTGTTTTTGTGGGCACTCCAGCTTGCAATCTTTGGGAGGAAGGTGAGGATACCGACAGGATTTTCTCCGGAGAAAAGAAATCTGAGGCCTCTACGGCCACATAGGGTTCCTGAAGGGCATTGAGGTTCAGTTGGGAATTTCCTTCAGGAAAAAAAAGGACTTCCGAAGGGAAATTTCCTTGGGGGACCGTTCTCGTGTAGGTAATCTTGGCGTAGGCTATGGAGATGTTGTCAGCAGGCTCTGTACCGGAGGCGGTGACTCGGATGACCAAGGATCCATTGGAATTGAAGTCGGATCGGCTCAGACCCAGAGTAAGCTGGGGATAATTGAAGCCCTGAAATCCGGTAGAAGTCAGCGTTCGCTGAGATGCCGAAGTAGGGCCGGCAGAGATCACGGCGATATGGTTATTTTCTGACCTGCCCACCAGACCTATTTCCAGCTGGGCATTGATTACCCCTGGCAGGGCACCCAAGTCCGAAAACACCAGCTCCCGTGTACTCCCCTTGGTGATAATCCCACTCATCCATCCTTCCCCCAAATCAAAACTGGAGAGCCGAAAGCCGAATTGGTAGGCACGTCCCAAGGAGTAATTGTCTGAGAAAACCTGAAGCCTCTCGGTCTGAAAGGCTGAGGCCAGTGGCCCGTTTTGAGTCGGTGCAACCCTGAGGGACATTCTTTTGCCGGGAGTACCGGGAGTGACTGTCAGAAAAAACGCCGTTGAATCGGTGTAAGTATTGTAATATGGGTTAGGCAGCGTCTCAAATCGGGTATATAACCTTTTGTCCAGCTCGGCATCATTTCTTCTGCCTACAAACTCGATGTAGTCCCCATTTCCCATATTCCCGTCTTCCTCCCCACGGATATGGATACCCACTTCTTTTCCCCGATGGTACATCCGGATAAATCTGGGATCGGTAGTAGCGAGGTTAATTCCTGCAGCGGACAGGACTTCCGGATTGATTCTATAGATTCCATCCTCTGCCACAGCTATTTTGAAATAGGTTTGGGAATAGGAATACCAAGGGGATTCTTGGGCTTTGGAACTGAAGAAAAGCCCCAGGCACAGACACAAAAGGAATAGAGGTCTTCGTAGATGATTCATTCCCAAGCTTTAAATTTTTTTGACCCCGGCTGTAGTTTTTCCAGACTGACCCTTACACTGAATATGTGGGAATAGGGGCTCTCGGATACATCTCCCAAGTCGGAGAGGGCATAGTCAATCTGGAACAGCTCACTGATCAACACTCCTACCCCTACACTCGGAAGAAAGTTGAGAGATTCATTTCCCTGAAAGTCTTTGATGTATTGGAAATTACTCATTCCTCCCCGAAGAAATGCAGTCTTTTTAAATCCCAACTCCAAGCCAAATCTAGGATCTATGCTCATCACTTCACTGGAAATCAGGGTGTTTCTAGGTCCGTCATAGGTGGTTTCCAAATCCAAGGCTGTCAAAAGCTGAAAGGATTGACTCAATTTCCAATCGTAGGCTATGCTCGCAATGGCTTTGGGAAGGGTTATCTCCACCGTATTGACAGGAATTTCATTGTTGGTTTGGGAATAAATGTCCCTGACTTGATCTGCGTCGTGTGACCAGGCATTGTATGTGGTGGTAATATCCCGGATCATCAGGCCCAAGGTGAGTCTTTTGTGGATATACAAAGCTCCCAGATCGAGTCCAAAACCCCAAGCTTGGGCAAACTTCCCTACATTTCGATGAATCACTTTGGCATTGGCGCCTACCTTCCACTTATCGGAAAAGTCACGGGCAAAACTCAAAAGCAGGGCATAATCCGCTGCATTGAAAAACTGAATGTTGTCGTAATTTAAGGCGCCGTTGGCATCATAGAGAAATCGGGTATCCGGAATGTCATCCACACCGAACCGGATGAGGGACACCCCAATCTGGTTTTGGTCACCAAGCGGAGTACTGAATCCCAGGTAATCGTATTGAGCGATTCCTGCAAAATATTCGGCATGCATCAGAGAAACCTCGTATTGGTGCCTTAGTCCGGTAAGGGCTGCCGGATTCCAATAGGACGCGGTCACATCCCTGACAGCACCTACCTGAGCTCCCCCCATTCCCAAGGCTCGGGCACCTACACCGATACTCAAAAATTCATTGGAATATTTAGGAGTGAGACTCTGTCCATGAGCCTCCCTACCCAGAAGGATGGGGAAAAAGACAAGCAAAAAGAAGAGGGGCCTAGTCCGGTGTATTTTCACAACTACAAAATAACTCAAATTCTAACCCCACAAGCATCGAAGGAGATTCATTTGTATTAAATGATAAGGATTGTCCATTTACGCACACTTAAATGTAGCAATCTTGAACAACAACCCAAGAAATTTTTCCTGTGAGCCAAGCCGAAGATTTTTTGGAAAATATTTATTCCTATTGACAAAAACGGCCTCATGAAGATCCTTTTCGACTTTTTACGCCATCAAAAAAACAAAAAGATACCCTGGACCGCAAGGAATTAGGCAATACAAGGTAGCTCGGAAAAGATTGGTATCATTTTTCAACAGGAATGAGGAAATGAAAAAAATCATTCGAAAAAAATACCAACTAACCGCTCACTCATGAATGTCGCCAACACACAGATCCAGATGCGCAAAGGACTCCTCGAGTATTGCGTCCTGCATATCATCTCCCGGGGGGAAGTCTATACCACAGACTTGATCGAAGAGCTGACTCAAGCTCAGATGATCGTGGTGGAAGGCACACTCTATCCCCTGCTTAACCGACTCAAAACCGCCGAACTGGTCAACTACCGGTGGGTGGAATCAGAATCAGGACCGCCCAGAAAATACTATTCCATCACAGAGGAAGGAAGAAAATTTCTGGAAACGCTCTCCGAAACCTGGAAATCCTTGGTCAATTCCACTCTGGAAATCACCTCAAAAAATTGATCAGCGACTAATCACCACAACTTGAATCCCATGAAAAAGACGATAAGCATCAACATCAGCGGCATCCTTTTCCACATCGAAGAAGATGGGTATGATACCCTCAGAAAATACTTGGACGCCATCAACAGCCACTTCTCAGGCTATAAAGACAGCAAGGAGATCATTTCGGACATCGAAAACCGAATCGCCGAAATCTTCCTTTCCAACCTGAAAAACAACAAACAAGTCATCACCGCTGAAAATGTGGACAAACTCATTGAGAAAATGGGTACCATCGCCGATTTCTCCTCCATCGAGGAAGAGATGGCAGAAGACTTGGACGGAGAAAAAAACACTCAGGAGGATTTCTACAAATATGTGACTCCTCCCGGAACTACAGGAGGGGGCTACAAAAAACTCAAAAGGCTGGAAACCAAAAAAATCCTGGGTGGGGTCTGCGCCGGGATTGCCAACTATTTTACCGTGGATCCGCTTTGGATTCGGTTGATTGCCATTCTTTTGCTTTTCAGCGGCAATGTCAATTTCAACTTCGGGCTGTTTGACATCCTTCCTTTTGACAACTTCCGATTCAATCTGGGCCTGGGCTTTTTTGCCATAGTTGCCTACATCGTGCTTTGGATCATTCTTCCTGTTTCTTATGAAATAGTGGAAGATAAAAATATCAAAAAGCTATTTAGAAACCCCGACGATAAAGTTTTGGGAGGGGTGTCCAGTGGCTTGGCTGCCTACTTTGGGGTGGATGTCCTGTACATGAGACTGGCTTTCGTTCTCTTGGCATTTGCCGGTGGATCGGGAATCCTGATTTACCTGATTCTATGGATCATTACTCCGGTGGCGAGCTCCATCACTGAGCGAATAAAAATGAAAGGAGGAGAAATCACCCTGGATAGCATCGATTCTACCCTTAAGGAAACGATCAATCCTATACCTCCACAACCTGAATCCACAGGAAGAAAAATCCTGATGGCTCCATTCCGGGTACTGGGTAAGGTGATCGACGCGGTAGGCTCCGCTTTGGGACCTTTGGGGAGATTTATTGCTCAGGTAATCCGGGTTGTATTCGGTCTGATCATTTTCTTCCTCGGGCTTGCCTTGACTATCGCTCCTTTGATCGCCTTGTTTGCCTACTTTGGCGTAAGCGATGCAGACTATCGGGTTTGGCTGGAAAACTTCCCCGTAGAGCTGTTCACCAATTTAGTCCCTGTTTGGCTGGTCGTGGCCACTTTGGGACTGGTATTTATTCCGGGAATCATTATTCTTCTTTTGGGCTTGAGTGTGCTGGCGCAAAAAAATCTGATCGGGGGACGTTTTGGTTTGGTGGCCTTGGGATTGTGGCTCCTTTGTATAGGTATAGCCGCTTTCCAGATTCCTAAGATCGTGGTTCAATTCAAGGAGGAAAATACCCATGAGGTTAATTCTTCCCTTCCTGTAAGCAAAGGAACTTTGATACTTCGGGCTTTGGATGTGGATGATGAGGATATCTTCAATAAGGCCAATCTGAAAATTGTAGGAAGCCCCGACTCGTCGATAGTGCTTGTCCAGAAAAATTTCTCTAGGGGAAAAACCAAGGCAGAAGCTCTGGAAAACGCAAAAAAACTGGTCTACACCTATGCTGTTCAAGACTCTGTGGTCACTTTTGACGAAGGCTATGACTTGAGTCAACTGGAAACCTTCCGAGATCAGCGATTGAATCTGACCCTTAAAATCCCATACGATCGCCCCTTTATCATGGAAAGATCCATTTTGGAAATTCTAAGAAGCACCCTTTATGTAAATGGATACCGATCCTCGGATGTTCGACCTGAAGCCGTTTGGGTCTTCAATGAAGCCGGCCTGATCTGTTTGACTTGTCCCAAAAACGGGAACACCACCTCAGAGTGGGACGATTGGGAGGAGGAAAAAGCTAAGACTGATTCCCTGACCAAGGCCAATTTGGACAGTGTCAGCCGAGCAAAATTCAAGGATGCATATTTCATGATAGACTAACGCGTGGTGAATTCTTTCACTCAAAAAAGGCACTTGGAAGTGCCTTTTTTTGTACCTTCTGGAGTACAAATAGAAATTCTGATGGATGTAAAAGTCAAGTTTTTGGGAGGTTCTGGTTCTGTCACCGGATCTAAATATCTGATTGATTTGGGAGATTTTCAGTTTTTGGTGGATTGCGGGCTTTTTCAGGGGCCCAAAGACCTCAGAGAAAGGAACTGGGATAAATTCCCCATGCCGGTAGAAGACTTGGAAGCCATTGTACTCACTCACGGTCATCTGGATCATGTAGGTTATCTTCCCAAAATTGTCAAACAGGGATTTAAAGGCCCTATCTACTGTACAGAGGCTACAGCCGAGCTTGCAAAAATTCTTCTTCTGGACTCAGGAAAGTTGCAGGAAGAAGAAGCAGAGTATGCCAAAAAGAAAGGGTATTCCCGGCACGAAGATCCACAGCCACTATACACAGTAGAAGATGCAGAAGCAGTTTTCCCCCTACTCGTTCCACAGTCTTTCGAAAAGACATTTTCCATTGCCAAGAATGTGCAAGTCACTTTTTTCCACGCTGGACATATCCTGGGAGCTGCGATTGCCAAGGTGGTCATTCAGGGTGACACCCAAAGTAAAAAACTGGTTTTCTCAGGAGATTTAGGAAGATATCACGACCCGGTGCTCTATCCGCCCACTTCTATTCCCAAAGCAGATGTACTTTGGATCGAATCTACCTACGGAGATCGCAAAGCTCCTCAAGTCAAGCCTGAAGCCGAACTGGCATCAGCCATCAATGATACCTTTGACCGGGGTGGACTGGTCATCATTCCTTCCTTCGCTATAGGCAGAACGCAACTGGTTCTGTATCACCTTTACCAATTAATGGAGAAGAAAAAAATTCCAAAAGCCCCCATTTTTCTGGATAGCCCCATGGCAATAGATGCTACTAAATTATACTTAGATTACCACAACGACCACAGACTCACTGCCATGCTGGAGGAAAACGAGCATCCTTTCAAGCATCCTCAGCTCCATTATTTCCAAAAACAGCAACAATCCGTGACACTCAATGAGTACCGGGGTAATGCAATCATCATTTCGGCCAGTGGCATGGCTACAGGAGGACGGGTACTTCATCACCTTTTTCACCATCTCCCTTCCGAAAAAAACGGAGTAATTCTCGTAGGCTATCAAGCCGAAGGCACAAGGGGAAGGCGCCTGCTAGAGGGAGAACCGACAATAAAAATTTATGGTCAGGAGGTTCGGGTAAATGCCAAAATCTTCCAAATCGAAGGGCTATCTGCTCATGCAGACCAAGATGAACTGATGGAGTGGGCCGAAGGATTCTGTGACGTGCCCAAACTGACCTTTATTGTCCACGGGGAAAAAGATAGCGCAGAAGTACTTTCTCAAAAGCTAACCGAAGAATTAGGCTGGCATACAATCATCCCTCAATACCTTGAGTCCATAGTCCTCTTTGAGGGTATATGATTAAAATCCCGTCCAATCCAATTATGAATAGCTGCAGCCACACTTTCAAACTTCTCTTAATTTTGGTCATGCCCCTATTTTCGACCCTCCACTCCTGCAAGCCATACCAACCCGAAGGACAAGGAATTACCGGTACAATCACTTGGGTAGAAGGCAATCTGATGCCTCGAATTTCGGATACTGGGGAAGAGGCACCACCAAAACCTGAAGGAGTAAAACGTAAACTGGAGATATATCCCCTAGTGAGTATCAATGACATGAAAATGGAAGATGGGCTTTTTGTCTCTTTATCAGCTAAACCCGTAGCGGAAGTTGAGACAGATTCTAAAGGGAAATATAGCCTGCACCTTTCCCCGGGAAGATATTCTGTTTTCACTGTAGAGGAGGGAGGCCTGTTTGCCAATGTTTTTGATGTAGAGGGTCACGCCATGCCGGTCACCGTAAAGGAAGGGGAATGGACTTTAGTGGATATTGAAGTCAATTATAAAGCGGTGTATTAAAATAAAAAAGCCCTGAAAACTGAGTTTTCAGGGCTGACGGTGGGGGTAAAAGCAGGTTAATCTGCTTTTTCTTTCTTTGTAACAGATATGGTCAACTCGGTACCTTCACCGGAATAGTCCGCGGTAATCACGTCCCCTTCAGAAAGGTCTCCTTTGAGGATTTCCTCTGCGATAGCATCTTCAAGATACTTTTGAATGGCTCGGTTGAGCGGGCGAGCACCATATTGCTGATCGTAACCTTTTTCCGCAAGGAAATCCTTGGCTTTGGTTGTCAACTCGATTTGATAACCCAACTCGGTGATTCTGTGGAATAATTTACCCAAGCTGATATCGATAATTTTAAAGATATCTTCTTTGCTGAGCGAATTGAAAACAACCACATCATCGAGTCGATTCAGAAATTCGGGACTGAAGGCTTTTTTCAAAGCCGACTGAATGGTGGATTTCATGATTTCGTCCATATTCTCCTGCTTGGCACGATTGGCAAAACCAATCCCCGCACCAAAGTCTTTCAGATCTCTTACCCCGATATTGGAAGTCATAATGATGATCGTATTTCTGAAATCCACTCTTCTTCCCAATCCGTCGGTCAAGATTCCATCATCCAATACTTGGAGAAGAATGTTGAATACGTCCGGGTGAGCTTTTTCAATCTCATCCAAAAGCACCACAGAATAAGGCTTTCTTCGGACCTTTTCCGTCAATTGTCCCCCTTCCTCGTAACCCACATAGCCCGGAGGCGCTCCAACCAGTCTGGAAACGGAAAATTTCTCCATGTATTCAGACATATCGATTCGGATTAGGGAGTCTTCCTTGTCAAACAAGTAAGTGGCTAAGGTTTTGGCCAATTCCGTCTTCCCTACCCCGGTTGGGCCTAGGAAGATAAAGGAGCCAATTGGCTTTTTGGGATCTTTCAGACCTACCCGAGTTCGTTGAATTGCCTTGGTAAGTTTTTTGATAGCCTCGTCTTGTCCAATCACTTTACCTTTCAACTCCTCGCCCATATTTAGGAGTTTGTTTCCTTCATTTTGGGCGATTCGCTTGGCAGGGATTCCGGTCATCATAGCAATCACTTCTGCTACATTGTCTTCCTCTACAGTAAAGCGCTTGGACTTGCTTTCATCCTCCCACTTGGCTTTGGCGATTTCCAGTTGTTCGAGAAGCTTTTTCTCCTTGTCTCGGAGCTGAGCGGCTTCTTCGTATTTCTGGGATTTGACTACCCGGTTTTTCTCCGTTTTGATGTTCTCTACCTCTGCTTCGAGTTTGAGAATTTCCTCAGGCACATGAATGTTGTTGATATGAACTCGTGCACCTGCCTCGTCAAGGATATCTATGGCCTTGTCAGGGAGGAATCGGTCAGAAATATATCGATCGGATAGCTTGACGCAGGCATCAATGGCTTCAGGGGTGTATATCACATTGTGATGATCCTCGTATTTGTCCTTGATGTTGTTAAGGATCTGTATGGTCTCCTCTGGGGAAGTCGCATCGACCATGACCATTTGGAATCGCCGGGCGAGTGCTCCGTCTTTTTCAATGTACTGTCGATATTCATCTAAAGTGGTAGCGCCGATGCATTGGATTTCCCCCCTTGCCAAGGCCGGCTTGAACATGTTGGAGGCATCCAAAGATCCTGATGCTCCACCTGCACCCACGATGGTATGCAGCTCATCGATGAAGAGGATGACATTTGGAGATTTTTCCAACTCATTCATCACTGCCTTCATTCTCTCTTCAAACTGTCCCCGGTACTTGGTACCAGCCACCAACGAGGCGAGATCCAGCGTGACCACGCGCTTGTTGAAAAGCACGCGGGAAACTTTTTTCTGAACAATCCTTAAGGCAAGACCTTCAGCAATGGCTGTTTTACCTACTCCCGGCTCACCGATCAGGATCGGATTATTTTTCTTTCTTCTTGAAAGAATCTGAGCAACACGCTCTATCTCTTTCTCTCTGCCGATGATCGGATCCAGCTTGTCCTCTTCAGCCATTTTGGTCAGGTCTCTTCCGAAGTTATCCAAAACGGGAGTTCTGGATTTCTCGGAGCCGGGCTTGGATCCGCTTCCTGAACCAGGACCTGAAGAACCAAAAAGTTTGGATCCATCATCGTCACCATCTTCTGCTTCTGCTTTGGATCTAGGAGCTGAGCCAGGGTCGGATTGCATTTCCAGCATATCCTTGATGGTATCATATCCTACCTCAAACTTGTTGAGAATTTGAGTGGCGATATTGTCTTCATCCCTAAGGATAGAGAGCAGTAGATGCTCAGTACCTATCAATTGGCTTTTGAAAATCTTAGCTTCGAGATAGGTAATCTTCAATACCTTCTCAGACTGTCGGGTCAGGGGAATGTTGGCCATATTTTTCACATTATGATTGGCTGTGCCCTTTACCGCTCGTTCAATCGCGTTGCGCAACTCATCCAGAGGAACGCCCAATTTTTTAAGAATGGAAACAGCTACACCTTCTCCTTCACGAATCATCCCTAGCAAGAGGTGCTCTGTGCCAATGTAATCATGGCCCAATCGCAGGGCTTCCTCCCGGCTGAGAGAGATCACCTCTTTGACTCTATTTGAAAATTTTGCTTCCATTTAATTCCTTTCTGATTGTCTAATAAATCTGTACGTATGTTACCGAATTTGTTTTAAAAACACAATCATTTTAACGATTGTTCATTCTTTTTTTGCGGAGCTTTGGAGAACATTTCCGGCCTCAGGCCCCATGCAAAACAGCAAATCCAGAATGCTCAGGTTGGGCTCAAAGTCTAAGCCAAAAAGCTGGGGGTAAGCGGTGGGCTGATAGAAATTTCTTTCCCAAAAAGGCCTTGAAGGCACAATCAGACGCCTTTGTTCTAGAAAATCAGAGGAAACAGGCTTACTCTCAAATACGGATACTTTGACAGGCCATCGCAAAAGCTTAAGACATATTGTCAGCAGCTTATGGTTGAAATCCCATAGGCTTTCGATGTGATTTTCAAAAACAGGAAGATAATAGGGGAAGAAAAATTCAAAAAAAGGAGCTTTTCCATAAGCACTTTGAATTCCCCGAAGATGAACTGACTGCCATTTTTGGGAAAAGTCAATCTTAATTTGATCCAAAGGAAGCCTTGGACGCCTCCCTTGGATGGGGATGCTGAGTGTCTCGACCTTGTTGGCCAGCAAAATCCGGGTTCGGTTGAAATAGGACTGCCTTTGGTAGTCGTCTTTGGGAAAAAGAAGAATCTCTTCGGCCTCCAGAATCGAACTGAACCATTCCAAGTTAGGGAGGTAGTGTAGGTCGACAGCTATTTTCTTCAAGGATAGGGGATTGGTTAATGATTATTTATTTTCCGGTGTCCGTTTTCCGAAGGAGCAAGTAGGTTGACGATTGTATGTTGTAAGGCTGAGTGAGATCGAAGCCTTGTTTCTTTTTGCTTGTAGTCAGGCTAAGCACCTGAAAGACGGGAGTCTCGAAGTCCAAGCCCTGCTACTTGCTTCATGCTTCTTTTCCTTCTTAGAGAATTTCCTCCAAATTCCCCAGCCCTTCCCGAAGAAGTACAACTTCATCTCCGGTACAATCCAGAATAGTAGAGGGTACATTGGATCCGTATCCCCCATCGATGACCACATCCACGAGATTTTGATACTTTTCAAAGATCAATTCCGGGTCGGTACTATACTCGATGATTTCATCCTCATCATGGATGGATGTAGAGAGGATGGGTTGCCCGAGTTCCTCCACGATGGCGCGGGGCACTCCATGATTGGGAACACGGATTCCTACCGTTTTTTTATTGCTGTGGAGGATTTTTGGAACCTGGGAACTGGCTTCCAAAATAAATGTAAAGGGTCCGGGAAGGCCTTTTTTCATCATTTTAAAAACCGGTTTGGTAATTACCCGAGTGTATTGAGAAATATTACTCAGATCTGCACATACGAAAGAGAAATTGTGCTTTCGGGGATTGATACCCTTGATTTTACAAATCTTTTCCACTGCTCGCTGATTGGTGATATCACACCCCATCCCGTAAACCGTATCTGTTGGATAGATGATGATGCCTCCGTTTCTCAAAACATTCACTACGTGTCTGACTCTTTTGGGATCGGGATTTTCTTCGTAAAGCCTGATAAACTCGGCCATGGTTTTTTACCTTTCTTTTGAATCTACAAGCTTAACCCATTTTTCGATTAATTCGTGCACAATGGGCAAATCTGCAGGGGCCCAGTCCAAAGAAAGCAGGTCTTTTTCTTCCAACCAAAGGAATTGTTCATGCTCAGTAAGGTAAATTTCTCCTCCTGTCCAATGAGCTAGGTAGGGTATCAAGCAGATTTTCTTGGAAGGATAACTAAATTCGTTCGGGCTAATTTTTCCGAAAAGTTCTATTTCGATAGATAGCTCTTCCCTGATTTCCCTTTTCAGGCATTCTTCTGGACTTTCCTCCTCTTCGACTTTCCCTCCCGGAAACTCCCACTTACCTGGCAAGTCCATAGACTGGGAACGTTGAGTGGCAAGGACTTTTCCATCCGAGAAAATAAGTGCACAGGCTACCGGGATGATTTTCATTGCATCAAAAATAGGAAATGAGTAAGGTGAATAGCTATTCATTTTTCATCTTTTAAACTCATGTTTAGGAAACGAGTTTTTATTTTGGTTATCCTTTCTTCCTTTTTGACCCAAACTTCAAACCCATCTAATTGTCTGATTCCTCTCCCCGATTTTATTTTCTATTTTTGCCCCCTATGCAGCTCGAAAAGCGTAAAAAAATATTGCTCGTCGCCTTGGTATCCTTCTCGGTATTGGCGATTTCGATGACCTTTTATTTCTATCAGGTCTTTTTCAGTCCCAATACCCTTCCCGAAAAAGACCAACCCTATTATCTGAAAATTCCAACAGGTTCTGTTTTCAAAACAGTAAGTAGGCAGCTCTACGAAGATCAGGTAATCAACGATGCGCTCAGCTTCAGCTTTGTCGCCAAGATCCTTGATTATCAGGAGTCTGTCAAACCCGGACTTTATCAAATTGATCCAAAAATGAACAACCTTCAGCTCGTGCGGATGCTCCGCTCGGGAGATCAAGTACCAGTAAAGGTGACGTTCAATACCATCAGAACCAAAGCTGAGCTTGCGGAAAAAATAACGGCGAATTTGGAAGTGTCTGCGGAGCAATTTCTGGCACTTGTCCAAGATTCGGTCTATATCCGAAAGTTCGATTTCGAAGAAGAGACAATCCTCTCCCTCTTTATTCCAAATACCTACGAGCTTTGGTGGAATACCAGCGCCGAGGGACTTTTTGACAGAATGTACAAGGAGTATCAGGCCTTTTGGACAGAAGAGAGGAAACAAAAAGCTCAGGCTATTGGACTGACTCCTAAAGAAGTAAGCACTCTGGCTTCCATCGTTCAGGCAGAAAGCCAAAAGGCAGACGAGCGGGCAAAAATCGCAGGAGTGTACCTTAACAGGATGAAAATCGGGATGGCCCTGCAGGCCGACCCTACTTTGGTCTATGCCACAGGGGATTTTACGCTAAAGCGGATCCTTAACATTCATAAGGAAATTGACAGTCCCTACAATACATACAGGTACACCGGACTTCCTCCCGGCCCCATCAATTTGCCCGATGTCAATTCCCTCAATGCCGTTCTCAATGCTGAAAAGCATGATTTCATGTATTTCTGTGCCAAGGAGGACTTTTCAGGCTATCATGCCTTTGCCGTGACTTATAACGAACACCTAGCCAATGCGAGAAGATATCAGGCTGCCTTGAATGCCGCAAAAATATTTTAGCATGTTCCAAGCCGAAACCCAAATCCGTGTTCGCTACGCAGAAACTGACCAAATGGGCTACGTCTATTATGGCAATTACGCCATGTATTTTGAAGTGGCCCGCGTTGAAGCGATGCGATCAGCAGGTTTCTCCTACCGGAAAATGGAAGATGGCGGAGTGATGATGCCAGTGCTGGAAAGCCATTTTCGCTATCTCAAGCCAGGAAAATACGACGAGCTTTTGACCATCAAAACCACTATTCCCCAACTTCCGGGAGTACGGATTCGATTTGAATATCAAGTACTTAATGAGAGCCAAGAATTGATCACCGAAGGCTGGACCACACTTGCTTTTCTGAAAAAAGATACCCAACTACCTACCCGCCCACCGGGAATTTTGCTAGATTTATTGAAACGCTATTTTTAAGGAAAGTGGTCAAAGAAAAAATTTTCAAATACCGGGTACGGCTGCAGCTCAAAGCCAGACGATTGAAAAAAATCCACTTTGGCAGCCCGGAAAAGAATCTCTACGATGTCATCCGGATTTTTATTCAGCAACTCAAAAAAGACGATATCAACGAGCGGGCAGGATCCATGGCATTCAGCTATACCATGGCCCTGTTTCCCCTGCTTCTATTTATCTTGAATCTGATCCCCTACATCCAGGATATTTATCCCCTGGTGACCACAGAAAACATCCTTGCCTTCGTGCGAGGAATCATTCCACTGGGGATTTACCAAAACATAGAGTCTACCCTGATGGATATCGTATCCAAACCCCGGCAAAGCTTGTTGTCCTTCGGTTTTTTCTTTGCTCTTTTTGCCTCTACCCAAGGCGTGGTGTCCATGATGGACTCGTTCAATTCTGTCTACAGAACCCGGGAAAATCGGGGTTTTTTTGGCACAAGACTGATTGCAATCAGCATCGTGGTCGCCTTGGTACTCACCATCATTGCAGCCAGCCTGGTAATGATTCTAGGCGAAATTCTGATCAACAGGGTGGATGAGCTACATGTGTTCAACAGCAGCTTCATGTACTTTTTGTTCAACAGCCTCAAGTTTTTCATTCTTCTGGCCGTCTTCTTCATTACCTCTGCCTTCATTTTCCGGTTTGCACCTGCAGTACATGACAAGTGGAATTTTTTTTCCATCGGAGCTCAGTTGTCGGGTTTTTTGATTACCCTGGGCTTTTATGGATTCATCTTTTATCTGGAAAACTTCGCCAGCTACAATAAGCTGTATGGGTCTATAGGAACTTTGATTGCCCTGATGCTTTGGCTTTACCTCACCTCCATCTTTGTGCTGGTGAGCTTTGAGGTCAATGTAAGTTTGGATTTGGCAGAGGAAAAGCAAAAGGAAAGGGAAAGAAGGAGAAAGATTTTATCCGGCAATTGATCCCATTTATCCCAACATAACCACTCAATTCTACTTTCTAAACGGAAATTTTTGATTAGTTTCCCAATAAATGTCCCTCCCTTTTTTACCCTATCTTTAAACCATGAATAAATCCCTTCCTTCAATAGTTCTGTTATTCGGAGCTGTGGCAGTATTCAGTTGCAGCAATCCGGAAGAAAAATCCATCCCTGACGCAGAAATCAATGCCTGGTTTGATGCCCAATACGAGGAGCTCCTCCTTATGAGCCCTCTTCAGCTGACCACCCAAGGCCGGAAGGATAAATATGATCAAATAGATGATATGAGTGAAGCCGGGGAAGATCAACGCTTGGCTTGGATGGAGGCTAGTGTGAAAGAGATGAAAGAAAAATTCCCGTTCGAATCCCTGAGTCCTGAAGCCCGTGTATCTTATCAACTGTGGGAATATCAGTATGAAATGGAAAAATCGGATGTGGCCTTCAGAAGGATGAATTATGTGTTCAATCAAATGTCGGGCCCTCATACCCTTTTGCCCAACATGCTGATTAATTATCACCGCGTGGATGAATCGAGCGATATGGAGGCCCTGATCAATCGCTATCAGGAGACGGGAAGAGCAATCTCTCAACTTTTGGAACGTGCCCAACTACAGACTGCAGGCGGGATAAGGCCGCCTAAATTCGCTTATGACTATGTGATCCAGCAGTCCAAAGCCTTGCTTCAAGGACAACCCTTCACACCGGAAGGCCCTGAAGCTCCGCTTTGGAAAGATGCATTATTGAAAATCGAAAAGTTGGAAAAGGAGGACAAAATCACCTCTGAACAAGCGCAGTCCCTTCAAAACAAGGCAAAAGCGGCATTGGTAGAAAAGCTGAAGCCTGCTTATGAAGAATTGATCGCTTTTCTTGAATCCGAACTACCAAGTTTGGAAGAAAAACCTACGGGGGTCAGTCGGCATGAGCTGGGCAATGCCTATTATGCACAAAAACTCAAAAGTTCAACCACTACCGAGCTCACAGCGGATCAAATTCATCAGATAGGCTTGGATGAAGTCAAGCGAATCCAAGGAGAGATGCTCGCCATCAAAGATCAGGTGGGATTCCAAGGAGATTTGAAGGAGTTTTTCCAATTTATCAACAGTGATCCACAGTTTTTCTATCCGGATACAGACGAAGGTCGTCAAGCATATTTGGACGAGTCCACTTCCTTTTTGGATGAAATCAAGACTAAACTACCTCAGTATTTCGGAATACTACCCAAAGCCGATTTGGTGGTAAGGAGAGTGGAGGCTTTCCGTGAACAGCCCGGAGCTCCACAACACTATAGCCAAGGTACCCCCGATGGAAGCCGACCCGGAACCTATTATGTCCACCTTTCGGATATGAAAGCTATGCCCAAATCCACCATGGAAGGTGTCGCCTACCATGAAGGCAACCCCGGACATCACATGCAGGTAGCCATTGCCCAAGAACTGGAATCAGTGCCGAAGTTTCGCACTCAGATGAATTTCAATGCCTATGCCGAAGGTTGGGCCCTGTATTCCGAAGCTTTGGCCAAAGAGATGGGCCAATATCAAAACCCCTACTACGACTTCGGCCGCTTGGTCAACGAAATCTGGAGGGCCATTCGCTTAGTGGTAGACACAGGCATCCATTCCAAGGGTTGGACGGAAGCTGATGCGATCCAGTATTTCACAGAGAACTCTTCCATTGCTCCCGGTGCTATCCAGGCTGAAGTCCGTCGCTACATGGTCATTCCCGGTCAGGCAACCGGCTACAAGATAGGTATGCTGAAAATTCAGGAACTACGAAAAGAGGCCGAGACTGAATTGGGTGACCAATTTGACATCCGCCGATTCCACGACCGGATTTTGGGGGGAGGAGCTTTACCTTTGGATATTTTGGAAAAAGAGGTGAAGCGATGGATTGAGGAGGAAAAAGTCAGAGCGGAATAATCAGTCACAGCAGGTTGTTTTCTGAATTCAGAAATCTGATGCAATCTCTGACCGATAGCTAAAAAAATTAAGCAATAAGAAATCAGAGAGTTAAAAGAAAAAGCGGATAATGGTTTTGAAAAAAATCAGAATCCGCTTACTTTTGCCCACTCGAAAATAGAGATCACAAAACAGAGGAGTGGCAGAGTGGTCGATTGCGGCGGTCTTGAAAACCGTTGTACCGAGAGGTACCGGGGGTTCGAATCCCTCCTCCTCTGCAAGACAAAACCCTAACTATCTGAAATACTGAGAGTTAGGGTTTATTTTTTGAATTTAGTAGCGAATTTAGTAGCGAATCTGGCTAATTTTTGAATTTATACTTCCTGGCACTGTTCAAAGGCATCCAAAGAACTTATCAGCTATTTTTTTAAAAGTCTACAAGGAGTTAAAAACTCCCCACCTACAACTGACAAGTCCTGAGAAAGGTCAAATCGGAAATTCGATTTAATCTTTGCGAATTTCTATCCTCGAACAATTCGTACGGTACGAAGTGTACGAGGCGTACGAAGTGTACGAATTACAAAAAGTTTTAGAATCCAAAAAGAACCTTCAATGCCACGAAAGACCCCAAAAGAAAAAAGCTAAAGGAACCAAGGCTAACCAGTCTAAACCCTTTCTTCGAAAGAAATGGCTTTTCCAAATGTGAATCTTGGACCAAGGAAAGTATAAATCCAGTTCCTAGAAAAAAGATGACGATCAAAAGTGGCTCCAGCATATTAGTTCAAAAGGTGTAGACTTAAGATTATCCAAGCTACAAAAAACATTAATTTCATCACAAAGGGAGATTGAATCCTCCCCTATGTTTGGGAGCTGAAATTTAATTGGCCAATGGATGTGACCTGCAAGAATCAAATTCCAATTTTTTCTTTTTGCTGTATTAGGAGTTTTTTTTTAGCTATCAGTTTATAAACAAACCCAGCTAGAAAATTTTTAAGTTGACCAAATTAATCTTTCCAAATTAAAGCTGGCGTCATTTATCACCATAATGCCCATAGGCACCTAAAATCGTCACGACGATCTTTGTTCCATCAATCAGATATACAAGCCTGTGTTTTTTATCTATCCTTCTCGACCAGGTGTTTTGCTGGAAGTGTTTGAGTCTTTCCGGTTTCCCAGTGCCCGTTTCAGGGTGTTGCTTTAGTTCTTGGATAAGGGAGAAAAGTTTCTTTAAAATAACTTTGTTTCCGGTCTTCTTCAGCTTCTCAATATCTTCCAGTGCCTCAAATGTATAGTCAATCTCAAATATCATATACCAAGTAGATCCTTCAATTGGTCTTCAGACAATTTTACAGTTTTACCTTCGGAGTAAGACTGAAGACTCCTGGCCAACCGCTCCTGTACGGCTGGATCATCAAAGAATCGGTCATTTTTTACTTCGTTTGAAATTTCATACACTTTGTCCTTTCCCCGCTGAATGATCACACGCTCATTCTTATCAATCAGGTCTAAATATTTTTTTAGATTTTGCCGAAACTCTCTTATGCTTATTACTAACATGGATTCAAATTTTGTGTACACGTAATGGTACACAAATTTAAAAAAAAAGGTTCAAAATTTTAGGTAAAAGATGATTTAAACACCACTTGATCCATCAAGAAATTTCTGGTATCATTTTCCCAATTTGATTTGAAAACACAAGATCAAATTTACTCCTCACTTAAAAACCTATCTATCTGCCCCACAAACCATCCACCAAATCCCAAATTGTCATAATCCACCTGAAACCCGGTTAGGTGATCACCTTCATATTGTATAATTGCACAATGGGTCTCGAGTTTCTGCTGAAGTTTCATAGCGGAAGCGTAGGTGGTAACTTTATCATTTGATGCTGTTAAAATCAAAATAGGGCAATCGATGGATTCAAGGGATTTTTTAAACTCACTGCTATTTTCAGGAAGAAGAATCTCTTTACCCTGTTCTTTATAGTAACCCACAATTCCATCAGGATCAGTGACAAATCCTTCCCCAATGATGAAATCAATCTGACCTTTAATCTGTGGATAGGCTCTTGAGGCTATGGTCGTTCCCATCGACATGGCCCAGATTCCCAGTTTCTTATTTGGGATTTCTTTTGAAATGGTTTCGACCACCGCTTGCAGATCCCAAGCAAATTCCTCATAATAAAGGTATTCCTTCTGGATCTCGAAATCTTGGCTTTTCCCAAATCCTCTATAGTCAAACGTGACTACCGTATAGCCAGCATTTGCCAAGATGGTGGCATGGTAGACGAAATAGGACATATTCCCAGCATCAGGATAAGCAAGAATCAAAACCGTATCCTTGTCATTTTCCGGTTTGGCCTCATAAATCCAAGTATTGAGCCGAAAGCCATCTTGGGTGTGGATATCTAGTTGCAGATAATTCCATTTGACTGAATCTGGAGTTCGGATATATTCTCGATCGGGATTTATTGAATAAACAGAATTGAAGCTAAAGAGCAGTAGGAAGAACAATATTGCTTCTGTAGATTTTTTCATAGCGATTTGAATTTTAAATTTCTTAGCGAGCTCCAGAAAGAATTATACTCTTTTATATAAATACATCTTTATTTATTTACACAAATATGCATAACTACTTTGATTCTAAATCGTAAATTAATAAATTGATTATCAAAGCATTCAATTATGTGGCCGACTATAAAATTTTTAGGAACCATTTTCATCAGCTTCATAGCAATGATTGGAGCATTGGGAGCAGAGAATCCTTTTCCGCTTTTTGCGGTTGCGTGGGGGATTTGGATACTCTATATCGTAAGTCTACGGACAAAAAGAAAAAAGGAATTGGACAGAGAGCGACTAATCCGGGAAATTTTGGATAAGCTCTAAAAACAGCAAAAATTTTAAATTGGCATACCCCCATCTCTTAATTCCCTCAAGCACGCTGCTAGCTTGATTGAGTCTCCATCGTCAAGTACAGAAATAGCTAACAAACACAATTCCTTTAGGCGGCGTCCAGCTGCAAGTCGCTCATAGGGTAACTTCAAATTAGTGACACAAATTCTCCAAATCTTCCTACGGATACGCCCTTCCAACGTCACCAACTGCACCCTGAGATGCTCTTCTTCAAGTGTTAATTTTCTTGACATTTTCATGTCAATATTTTAAACACTTAATATCGCTATTGCAAGGCACCCCCCCTTTACTTTTTAAAAGTGACTTGATGTTAAAGGTTTAAGCAATGGAGATTTCAGATCAAAACTGAAAGCCTGTTAGTTTTCCAGATTCCACATCCACCTGTCGGCTGAAGCTTTCCAATCACCAATATGTTCTCCTGATTCCCAACGCCAACTTTTAATTCGCAAGCAATAATAAAAAACCTCTCCTTCTTCTTTGTCAAAATTATTTGTGATGAAGTACCTTTTTACTTCATTCCTAGTAGGCATCTCAAACCATAAATTTTCCCAATTCCTTGATCTACAAATCATAGTATTTTGATTTGGTGAAGCATTAAACTTCAGGAAAGAATTGGCCCATTTTTCACCAGCAAATCAGTAGTTGGGCTTTTTTTACTGCAAAAAATCAAAGCTTAATTCAAAAAATCTTAAAAAACCTGTATGATAACCATGTGATTCAATTTTCAATGAATCACAAATAATAAAAACTAAATATTTTTATATAATTTCTTATAGTTCAACCGTTTGAGGTCTAAACTACTTTTAAACATGAAGAAAAAAATCTGGCTCCCCGTTTCATTGATATTCATTGCAGGAATCTATTTTTTTTACCAATTCTTCCTCATCGATTTTTTGAATCCTTATGATAAATCTTTTAAGGATTTCGTAATTAAATCCTCAACTCCAATAGAAAACATAGATCCAAAAAATTCTAACTACGAAGGCTATGAAAAGATTGCCGCGGCAATCGGTGATTCAAAAGTTGTTTTTTTGGGTGAACAAGATCATGGCGACGCCCCTACATTTTTAGCTAAAACTAAAATCATCAAATACTTGCACGAAAAAATGGGATTCAATGTATTGGTGTTTGAAAGTAACTTTTTAGGGCTTAATCAATCTCTAGCCAATCAAACAGATTTAAGGTTTTCCACCAGAGAAGACTACCGCGATTTCATTTTCAAAATCTGGACTAACTGCATGGAATGTACCGAACTTTTTAGCTACTTAGATTCAATTCGCTCATCAAGTAATCCTATTCATATATCAGGTATGGATTCAAGGCTTAGTCATTCTGGCGTGGGGCCATTCCCAATTACTCATTTCATTCAGAGTTTAGCAAATGAAAACCTCTTTTCAGATGACTCAGAAAAAGAAAGTATAACCAAGATTCTAGAAGAATTAGTTAAAAATGAATATGATTCCGATCTTTCTTCAGATAGAGTTGATTCACTTTATAGTTTTTTTAATAGGGTTGAAAATAAATTAGTACAAAGCTCCTTCTTATTCCAAGCAGTAAGAAGTTTAAGAGGGTTTACCTCTTCTGCTCTAGATTCCACAGACAGCAATAATCCCAGAGATATTCAGATGAGTGATAATTTTTTATGGCTAAAAAAAGAAGTCTTTCCTGATGAGAAAATTATTGTTTGGGCAAGTAGTTACCACTTGTTTAAAGGATTTAGAGATTTGACTTATCCGGTCTTTAAAACTGACACAATTAATGCTGGAACTTTGATTGCAGATGAAATTGAGGACGAATTGTATATTTTAGGTTTTACATCCAATAAAGGCAAAGCAGGCAGACTTTACCTTCCGAAATATGACCTGAAAGAGCCAAGACCGAATTATTTTGAGGCTTTTGTTGAAGAAACTGAGGCAAAATATGCGTTTCTCAATTTTTCAAATAACGATAGCTCTGGATATAAAAATCTAAACTTCTGGATGAAAGGTCTATTGCATACACCTAATTATTTTTATTGGACTAGGATGCTCGATGGGGTATTTTACATAGAAGAAATGTACCCTTGTTCAGATGTGCTGAACGTTGACAAATATGCCGTTGATTAGTTGAAACAAACGTCTTGTCAATTTCTTATATAAAAAGGGGGATTACTCCTCCCCCTCTTGGTCAATTCCAAGGATATAATTGGCTGCTTGATGCGCCTTTTGAGCAGCATAGATTAACATTTTTGGATCGTCCTCAAGCAACTTAAGCCATCTCTTTAGATAAGCTAAAGAGTTTTTGAAATTGGTGTCCTTGATCCCGGCAAAAGCATTCAAAAAGCTGGCTCCCATTTCGGCGATCAATTCCTCTTTTGAATATTCCACCGAACCAAAGCCAACTAAAGCCGGTCTTTCTGCAAATCTTCCTAATCTACTGTAATGGCCTGTGCTATGAACCTTTCATGAAA
This sequence comes from Algoriphagus confluentis, assembly GCF_036245625.1. Classification (NCBI taxonomy): domain Bacteria; kingdom Pseudomonadati; phylum Bacteroidota; class Cytophagia; order Cytophagales; family Cyclobacteriaceae; genus Algoriphagus; species Algoriphagus confluentis. The sequence continues at coordinate 257,798 of NZ_BTPD01000005.1, read as the reverse complement.
AAGAACAGAATAATATTGCTCGTCACCTTTGAAGGATTCCTTTTCGGCATATTGATAAAATCTCTGGAAGGGCTGTAAAATGCCTCGTCTCCTTCATGAACAATATTTGGACAAGTGGTGTAGCCTGCAATAATGGATTCGCAAGTTTCGATTGGGGAAAAAACCCTTTCCTCGGCAGCTTCAATGGAAAAATCAATTCCTTCTATTTGATCGATGTTGAAAACCTTCCAGATAAAGGGGGTAAACTTCCTTCCAAAAAGGCCTTCGTTTTCACCTTCTGCATTGGTAGCCTTTCTTTTAACAAATTTGGAAATCTTCCAGAATACGACTTTAGAACCTTTCTCTGGATTATGCTTCAAGGGGAGCATATTCTTCATTATCTGAAAATCTCTTGTAGTACTACGCTAAGCCACGCTACAATAATTCATTATCTAAATTGTTAGATTGATTATAAAAAAACTTCTTAATAAAGATTTTACCTAAATCGATAATTAACTATCAAGTTGTTTTTTGTTTTGTTGAAAATTAAATTTATTTTTAACTAAATACGAACCCATGAAAAGCTTTTCAAAATTCTTAATCCCAAGTGCAATTGCACTTATTTTCCTTCAAAATTGTAATCCCAAAGAAGAAATCCCATCGGTTTCTACTGTTTGGGAAAGGGCAGAAGGATTTGGTTTAGATCCACTTTTGGGAAGTAATCTATTGAATCAAAAATTATTCGTCACTTCCGAATCAGGGAGATATCCAAATGCAACTCTTGATGGGCCGAATGATTTTCAAGGCTTTGGAATTGAACAAAATGCTCCCGGCAGGTACAGATTTCCATCTTCTGATAAAGTTGTTGCGTCAAGGAATGATAATTTCATTGTCCTCGAAGCCCCAAAGAATGTTGGTTTAACCGGCAAAGGATTAAGGTACAATATGAAAGAAATAGATCCTGACTTTCAGTATTTCTTTGATCTTCCTTACTTTTTCAGTGATGCAATAGGCATTGACAAAAATGGAACTGTGTTAATCCCTTATCATAGTGCGAGTAATGGATTTGCAAAAAGCTCCCCTGACTTTCTCCTGTTCAAAACAAAACTTGTGGATGGCGAACTTGAAGTTCTAGAATTGAAATTGATAAAAGAAAACTTCATCCAGGGAATGAATTCGGTTACTCGGGTGAATTCCTTTGATAACTTTTTTCAAATTAGAATCGGACCAGATACCTATAATATAGGAGAAGATGAAAAGCCGAAATTAAAACATGAGCACCTCACAAAATCATTTCAATTCGGGAATGAAATTATATCTTTTGGAGCCTTGTTTGGACAAAGCAGTCCCCTTTATGCCTATCGCTCTGATCTCAATGGACAGAATACCCAATTGATAAATACCTTCGATGACCCATCGATCTTGCAATTGGAATTTACGATAGTTGATGGAAGGATCATTGGATATGGAAATAGCCAGCTATTTTTGATCGATCTTCAAGAGAATAACATTAAAATCACTGAACTTGACAATACGGGACTTAAAGGAAGCTTTATAACATCTGTTACAATGGCAGATGCCAATAGGGTATTAGTAACATCTGCTCCTATTCCTGGCTTTGATCTTGCAGGTGGATTTTATAAACCTATTGAAGAATTATTTAAACCAAGGGTTACTGCAACCCAATAAAAAAAAACCGGATTTGCGTCCGGTTTTTTTGGTTAAAACATTTTTTTCCCTTTTAAATTTCTTTTATTCCAGTGATGGCAAAAAGCCCTAAAGTTGGAAAGTTGAACGAGGTATGTCTGACACGGGGAAAAGGCTTAGGGATAGCAGTGGAAATCCTTTTCTTGGAAGGACCAAAGGGAAGGATAAAAAAGATTGGAACGGTAAAACGACCCCGTGGGAGAAGTCTAAAATCATCCATTCCGAACATGGAAAATGCAAATAATTTCATAATTCTTTGCTTAATGGTGGTCTAAAGAGGGGGGATTACTCCTCCCCCTCCTGGTCAATTCCAAGGATGTAATTGGCTGCTTGATGTGCCTTTTGAGCAGCATAGATCAGCATTTTTGGATCTTCCTTAAGTGGCTTAAACCATCCTTTCAGATAAGCCAAGGAGTTTTTGAAATTGGCATCCTTGATTCCGGCAAGAGCATTCAGAAAACTGGCTCCCATTTCGGCGATCAATTCCTCTTTTGAATATTCCACCGAACCAAATCCAACCAAAGCCGTTCTTTTTGCAAATCTTCCTAGTCTGCTGGTATGGCCTGTGCTATGGATCATTTCATGAAATAGGACTGAATAATATTGCTCGTCTCCTTTGAAGGATTCCTTTTCCGGCATATTGATAAAATCTCTGGATGGGCTGTAAAATGCCTCGTCTCCTTCATGAACAATATTCGGACAGGTGATGTATCCTGAAATGATTGATTCGCAAGTTTCGATTGGTGAGAAAACCCTTTCATCGGCATCTTCAATGGAAAAATCGATACCGTCTATTTGAGCGATGTTGAAAACCGTCCAAATAAAGGGGGTAAACTTTCTTCCAAAAAGGTCCTCGTTTTCTCCTTCTTCGTTGGTAGCCTTTCCTTTTACAAACTTGGAAATCTTCCAGAATACGACTTTAGAACCTTTCTCTGGATTATGCTTCAAGGGGAGCATATTCTTCATTATCTGAAAATCTCTTGTAGTACCACGCTAAGCCACGCTACAATAATTCATTATCTAAATTGTTAGATTGATTATAAAAAAAACTTCTTAATAAAGATTTTACCTAAATCGATAATTAACTATCAAGTTGTTTTTTGTTTTGTTGAAAATTAAATTTATTTTTAACTAAATACGAACCCATGAAAAGCTTTTCAAAATTCTTAATCCCAAGTGCAATTGCACTTATTTTCCTTCAAAATTGTAATCCCAAAGAAGAAATCCCATCGGTTTCTACTGTTTGGGAAAGGGCAGAAGGATTTGGTTTAGATCCACTTTTGGGAAGTAATCTATTGAATCAAAAATTATTCGTCACTTCCGAATCAGGGAGATATCCAAATGCAACTCTTGATGGGCCGAATGATTTTCAAGGGTTTGGAATTGAACAAAATGCTCCCGGCAGGTACAGATTTCCATCTTCTGATAAAGTTGTTGCGTCAAGGAATGATAATTTCATTGTCCTCGAAGCCCCAAAGAATGTTGGTTTAACCGGCAAAGGATTAAGGTACAATATGAAAGAAATAGATCCTGACTTTCAGTATTTCTTTGATCTTCCTTACTTTTTCAGTGATGCAATAGGCATTGACAAAAATGGAACTGTGTTAATCCCTTATCATAGTGCGAGTAATGGATTTGCAAAAAGCTCCCCTGACTTTCTCCTGTTCAAAACAAAACTTGTGGATGGCGAACTTGAAGTTCTAGAATTGAAATTGATAAAAGAAAACTTCATCCAGGGAATGAATTCGGTTACTCGGGTGAATTCCTTTGATAACTTTTTTCAAATTAGAATCGGACCAGATACCTATAATATAGGAGAAGATGAAAAACCGAAATTAAAACATGAGCATCTCACAAAATCATTTCAATTCGGGAGTGAAATTATATCTTTTGGAGCCTTGTTTGGACAAAGCAGTCCCCTTTATGCCTATCGCTCTGATCTCAATGGACAGAATACCCAATTGATAAATACCTTCGATGACCCATCGATCTTGCAATTGGAATTTACGATAGTTGACGGAAGGATCATTGGATATGGAAATAGCCAGCTATTTTTGATCGATCTTCAAGAGAATAACATTAAAATCACTGAACTTGACAATACGGGACTTGAAGGAAGCTTTATAACATCTGTTACAATGGCAGATGCCAATAGGGTATTAGTAACATCTGCTCCTATTCCTGGCTTTGATCTAGCAGGTGGATTTTATAAACCTCTTGAAGAATTATTTAAACCAAGGGTTACTGCAACCCAATAAAAAAAAACCGGATTTGCGTCCGGTTTTTTTGGTTAAAACATTTTTTTCCCTTTTAAATTTCTTTTATTCCAGTGATGGCAAAAAGCCCTAAAGTTGGAAAGTTGAACGAGGTATGTCTGACACGGGGAAAAGGCTTAGGGATAGCAGTGGAAATCCTTTTCTTGGAAGGACCAAAGGGAAGGATAAAAAAGATTGGAACGGTAAAACGACCCCGTGGGAGAAGTCTAAAATCATCCATTCCGAACGTGGAAAATGCAAATAATTTCATAATTCTTTGCTTAATGGTGGTCTAAAGAGGGGGGATTACTCCTCCCCCTCTTGGTCAATTCCTAGGATATAATTGGCTGCCTGATGTGCCTTTTGGGCTGCATAAATCAGCATTTTAGGATCTTCCTGTAGTGGCTTAAACCATCCCCTCAGGTAGGCTAAAGAGTTCTTGAAATTAGCATCTTTAATTCCGGCTAGCGCATTCAGAAAACTAGCTCCCATTTCGGCAATCAATTCCTCTTTTGAATATTCCACAGAACCAAAGCCAACCAAAGCCGGTCTTTCTGCAAATCTTCCTAGTCTGCTGGTATGACCTGTACTATGGATCATTTCATGAAAAAGGACTGAATAATATTGCTCGTCTCCTTTGAAGGATTCCTTTTCTGGCATATTGATAAAATCTCTGGATGGGCTGTAAAATGCCTCGTCTCCCTCATGAATGATATTCGGACAGGTGTTGTAGCCTGCAATAATGGACTCGCAAGCCTCAATCGGAGAAAAGATTTTCAGCTCCTCTTCATTGAAAGAGAAATCAATTCCTTCAATCTGATCGACATTGAAAACGGTCCAAATAAACGGAGTGAATTTTCTACCAAAAATATCTTGGTCCTGTCCATCTTCGGTGGTGGTTTGCCCTTTGACAAACTTGGAGATTTTCCAAAATACAACCTTTGAACCTCTTTCGTCTTTCTTGACATTTCCGCCAAGGTGCTTTGCCTGATTATAGGTCAGGAAATAAGGACTTTTGAATTTCTTGGAGATGGTCACCCAGGCTAGCCAAAGTGCATTGAATCCCAGATAGGGACGGTTCGAAGCATAATTCTTTGGAGAGTTTTTAGGACTCCAAACTTGTTCCCAAGTAAGGTTCTCATTTTGGATACCTTCGATGATTTCGTTGGTAACGGTCTCCGCTAATTGGTTGAAATTTTCCCAAGCTTTCATGGTCGTAGTGTTTTAAAGTGTGACAGAAAAGGATAGATAAAGAGATTGTTTAGTTGTTTGCCAGCCCAATAAAGCCCAGTTATATCCAAGGATATTAGGAAGATCGACCCGACACTTAACCCGAGATTTTTCTCGAGTACAAGGGGTATTTTTTTGGAAGTGAAGGGCGATATGTGGGTATGAAGTGACATTTTTTTTATCCACTGGTATTGAGGTTCTGACCGACATGCAACCCAAGGAGTGTGGTTCTGCATAGGGCAAAAGCCTGGGATAAAAAACTGGGAGGCAGTCCGTAGGAGACCCTGTTTTTTAGATCAGGGCGGAGCGCACTTTTGACTGTTGCAGGTTCGCACTCAACCTTTGCATCGTCGTGTCAGACATCGAAAACCAAGGGATGGAGAAGAAAAAAATTGGAATGGAGCGCTCACCGACCGAAACGGACAAAAATCCCGATGTACTCAGAAGAAAAATCAGAAAGAGGCTTGCCCCCTAAAGGAGGCTCGGGCTACGGCTTCACGAAACGGCCTTCCTGAGTCCCAGGCTTGCCGGGACTTAGGTGAAGGGTAAGTGGAGTGAAGCGGTAGCCGTGGGGAGTGAAAGCCCTTTCCTGAAGTGGAGAGCAAAGAGCTGTCATTTGAAAAATGACGCAAAGGAATCTAAACGAAAGGAGTGGGCGAAACGGGGGAATAATCTGCAAGGATTCAGCCTATTGAAAAATTTCCTTTTAAAATAATACTTAAGCCCTTATTTTAGGCTTGAACTAGTTGACCTATGAATTCAAAAATTTTTTGCCTTGAAGGCGAATGGCATACAAATGATTTACGTGACCAATCCACGGTTGAAACTTACCTGCGCTTTTTGAAGGAAACATTTGGGATCGATTATCTCTACCGTAAAGTCAATACCAGAGAGGCCTTCTTCAAATATTTGGAACAATTAGGGAGGTATTCCAAAGGTCGATATAAAGATTATTCCATTATCTACCTAGCCTTTCACGGAGATAAAAAAAAACTTTGGCTCGATGAAATCGATGCCGTCGAAATTGACGAGTTATCTGAAATAAAATCCACTCCATTATTGAATCGTATAGTTCATTTCGGAAGTTGCCGAACCTTAAAAATGAACGTTGAGGATTTGGAGGAATTTTGGATTAGCTCGCAAGCCAAAGCAGTCAGTGGCTTTTCGAGAAACATAGATTTCATGGAAGCTTCCTTGTTTGATATTGCCTATTTACACAAGCTTTGCTCTTTAAAACACACAGGAAAAATTTTCAATTTCATGAATAACAAATTCAAAAGACTTTCCAATGATCTGGGATTTGTCTACATCGATAAGAATAACCCAAAAGATTAAATGACCCAAGCAGTACACAATAAACTCGTTTCCTTTATCTGGTCCATAGCGGACGATTGCCTCCGGGATGTCTATGTCCGGGGAAAATACCGAGACGTCATCCTTCCCATGGTCGTGCTGAGACGGCTCGATGCACTTTTGGAAAAAACCAAAGCGGAAGTATTGGAAGAAGTAGCCTTTCAGCGAAACGAAGCAAAGTTTACCGAATGGGATGAAAATGGCCTCAGGGATGCCTCTGGATATGTATTTTACAACACTAGCGAATGGACGCTCCAACGAATCCACGCTACAGCCACCAATAATCAGCAAATCCTCCTCGCCAACTTTGAGGACTACTTGGAGGGATTCAGTCCCAATGTTAAGGAGATCATCAGCAAGTTTAAGCTCAAAAGTCAGGTTCGGCACATGGCCTCCAAGGACGTGCTGCTCAATGTGCTAGAAAAATTCACCTCCCCTTACATCAATCTAACTCCGGAGGAAAAGGCCGATCCGGAAGGAAGAAAACTCCCGGGCTTGAGCAACCTCGGAATGGGCTATGTTTTCGAAGAACTGATCCGAAAATTCAACGAGGAAAACAACGAAGAAGCTGGGGAGCACTTTACCCCTCGGGAGGTAATCGACCTCATGACGCACATCATCTTCGAACCGGTCAAAGACCAGCTACCCCAAGTCATGACGATCTACGACCCGGCTTGCGGTTCGGGTGGTATGCTGACCGAATCCCAAAATTTCATCAAAGACGAGGATGGGGAGATTTGTGCCACCGGGGATGTGTATCTCTATGGTAAGGAGATCAACGACGAGACTTATGCCATCTGCAAATCGGATATGATGATCAAGGGAAACAATCCTGAAAATATCCGCGTCGGCTCAACGCTTTCCACGGATGAATTTGTAGGACAGCCCTTTGACTTTATGCTATCAAATCCTCCTTATGGAAAGTCTTGGGCATCGGAACAGAAATTCATCAAAGATGGGAAAGACGTGATAGACCCAAGATTTCGGGTTCGACTCAAAGACTATTGGGGTGAGGAATCCGAAGTAGATGCTACCCCAAGATCATCTGATGGGCAGTTGCTTTTCCTCATGGAAATGGTCTCAAAGATGAAACCCGTCCATCAAAATGGCTTGGGTTCCCGCATCGCTTCCGTGCACAACGGTTCCAGTCTTTTCACAGGCGATGCAGGAGGAGGTGAAAGCAATATCCGTCGCTACCTGATCGAAAACGACTGGCTGGAAGCCATCATTCAGCTACCCAACAACCTCTTCTACAACACGGGTATCACGACCTATATCTGGATCCTAAGCAACAACAAATCAGAAAAGCGCAGGGGCAAAGTCCAGCTGATCGATGCCAACCTGCTTTTCCAGAAGCTTCGCAAAAACTTGGGAGCTAAAAACTGTGAGTTTTCCCCTGCCCATATCCGGGAGATCGTGGATGTCTATGAAGAGATGAAGGAAGTAGAAAAAACCATCCATCCGGAAACCCAAGAAGAATCCGGCTTAGCTTCTAAACTCTTTGACAATTCAGACTTTGGCTATTACAAAGTCACCATAGAGCGACCCAAGCGACTCAAAGCCCAATTTACCGAGGAGCGAATTGCCGAGCTTCGCTTTGACAAAAGCCTTCGCGAACCCATGGAGTGGGCCTATCAGGAATTCGGGAATGAGGTCTATACTGCACTGGACACGCATGTCAAGGCGATTAAAGAGTATTGCGAAAAGCAGGAACTTAATCTGAAAACCAAGCAAATCCATGCGCTGACCCATCCTGATCTCTGGCAAAAACAATTGGAGCTGCTCAATACCGCCCGAAGGTTGATGGCAGTCCTCGGAACCGAGGAGCACAGCGACTTCAATCTATTCCAAGAAGCGGTCGAAAAAAACTTGAAATCCCTAAACATCAAGCTCGGGGCCTCTGAAAAAAACGCAATCTATAATGCCATCTCTTGGTATGATGAAAATGCCGAAAAGGTGAAAAAAGCCTTGATCAAACTATCAGGCGATAAGCTGGAGCAAACCTTAACTCATCTTGGCTGCACCGAGACTGATCTTCCTGACTATGGCTTTTATCCAACCGGAAAGAAAGGGGAACCTGCCAGCCGTGGCTGGTTTCAAACCTACGAAACTGAATCCGATCTTCGAGACACGGAGAATGTCCCGTTGAAAGATTCCATCCATAACTACTTTCTGAAAGAGGTAAAACCCCATGTAAACGAAGCCTGGATCAATCTGGACTCAACCAAAATCGGCTACGAGATTAGCTTCAACAAATACTTCTATCGACACAAACCCCTGCGCTCACTGGAAGAAGTGACCGCCGATATTCTTTCTCTGGAAAGCGAAAGCGATGGACTGATCCGTGAAATCCTAAATCTAGTCTAATGGAAGCGACAATTGAAAATGTAGGATTTCAAACCTATTCAGACTATAAGGAATCGGGAGTGGAATGGCTTGGGGAAATTCCGCTGCATTGGAACATGAAGAGGTTTAAATATCTTGCTGATTATCATAAAGGTAAACTTCCCAAAAAAATTACCTCAGAATGGAAAGAGGGATTGTACCCTTACATGAGTATGGAATACTTGAGGGGAGGGGCTGCAAATCAATGGGTTCTTGATATGAAAATCAAAAATGTAGAAAAAGGTGAAATACTTTTACTTTGGGATGGTTCTAATTCAGGCGAGTTTATAAAAAGTAGACAAGGAGTTATTTCATCCACGGTAGCTCACATAAAATTTTTCAATATCGACAAAAGATATGCTTGGTATTACTCATTTAAAATTGAGCAAAAATTAAGGAACGAAACTATTGGTATGGGAATACCTCATGTTGACGGAGGAGAACTTAATAATACATATGTTCTTATCCCTTCACCAAATGAACAAACCGCCATTGCCGATTTCCTCGACAAAAAGACAGCCTTAATCGACAAGGCTATCCAGATCAAGCAAAAGCAGATTGCTTTGCTGCAAGAGCGTCGTCAGATTCTGATCCAGCAGGCCGTCACCCGAGGCCTCAATCCGAATGTCCCACTCAAAGACAGCGCAGTGGACTGGATCGGAATGATCCCAGAGCATTGGGAGGTTTGTCGAAATAGTAATATTTACAGCGAGAGTAAAAAACCTGGAAATGACTCACTAAAAATCCTTTCCGTTTCCATTCATACAGGTGTTTCTTCAGAAGAATTGAGCGATGAGGAGAACATTCGAGGAGCAATAAGAATTGAGGATAAATCTAGTTACAAACTTGTAGAACCAAACGACATCACTTTCAATATGATGCGAGCGTGGCAAGGCGGAATAGGCGCTGTGAAGGTGCGGGGAATGGTAAGTCCTGCGTACGTTGTGGCCTCACCTAAGTGTGAAATCAATTCTGAATTTTTCGAGTTCCAATACCGAACCCCAGAGTTTATCCAACAGATGGATAGGTTTTCTAAAGGCATAACTGATTTCAGAAAAAGGCTTTATTGGGCTGAATTCAAGCAATTGATAACAGTACTTCCCCCCTATAAGGAACAGTTGCAGATTGTTGGTTATATCAACGATATCACCCTAATGACCAAAAAAATCACAACTCTTAAAGAACAAGAAATCGAAAAGTTAAAGGAATTCAAGTCCACGCTGATCAACAGTGCAGTGACAGGGAAGATAAAAGTGGCTGGTGTATGAGGGAGTTAGTCTTTAATACAGAAAATGTCTTCAATTCCAGCTCAGAGGACGGTGCCTTGTTTCAATATGATTGTCAAACCTACCATATCCCGGCTTACCAGAGAGGCTATAAATGGGGTTCAGATCCGAATGGAGCGGTTACCATCCTTCTGAAAGATCTTAAGGAAGCTTTCTCAAAATATCAAAAAGGATCCAGCCGAGAATATTACCTTCAATACATTACGGTGAAAAGGAGCAAGTCAGGCGATGGTAATTTTCACCTTGAGGTAATTGATGGACAGCAGCGGCTCACTACCCTCTCTATCATTTTTTCAATCCTATCCAATTTAAATGGAACAGAGAATATCGCAGTAAACAGGCTGGATTATGCCATTAGAGCAAATTTTTTTCAAACTCATATCTATTCAAAAGAAAAACTCGCTGAATTATTAAAATACGAATGGGAGAATTTTAAAAAGACTAATCCTAACCAACTCGACAAGCAGGACATCTTCTATTTTTTCCAAGCTGCAAAACGAATTGAGAAATTCTTCCGGGACGAATTGAAAAAAAATGACTGGCACTCATTCCATGAATTTGTTTCAAAATGTGTCATGGTGATAGTTAATTCGGTTGAGTCCCACGTAAGCAGTGAAACAGTCTTCCGAAATTTAAACAGTAACAAAGTTCCATTGACTGAAACGGAGTTGGTAAAAGGCTATTTCATAACGAAAATTGGAAGGCAGGGGAAATCAAAAACCCATTTCCGAGAGATCTTAGAATTGCGCTCAAATCTTGGGCGAAAATGGGATGAAATCTCAGCTTGGTGTAATCGACCCGACGTCAGATCATTTTACTTCTCAGGAGGTGATGGCATGGAAGGATTGCTTACTATAACCGCAAAAATGCTTGAGGGTAAAAGCCAAAAGCAGTTAATAATAGGCAGAAAAGAAGACCATCATCTTTTTAACTTTTTCCATAGTTTGGATGACCTTGAAAATGCCTATCAACTTCTACGAGAAAATTACAATAAGCTATTAGACTGGTACAATAGAGATGATATTTATAACCTGATTGGCTTCTGTAGATTTACAAAAGGGAGAAAAAATAACTCATTAGATTTTCTAATTTCCCTCTTGAGAGTTCCTGAATACAAGGAACTTTTCAAAGTTCTCGAGAAAGCCAGACTAGATCTTTTACCCAAGGAGGAAATTCAGGAGTTGAGATATGGAGGAGATGATGACCAAGTTATCCATGCGGCGCTTTTGTACTTAAATGTATTTCCAGACGGAATTAGAAAAAGATTCGATTTCCATCTTTTCGAAACTGAAAAATGGACTTTGGAACATATTTTTCCGCAAAGCCCCGAAGGCAAGAAAAATCAATTAACACCAGACCAAAGAGAATTGGTTATCCAAATGCTGGGTGCAGATCTATCTGATGAATTGAATGACATTCTAAATAAAGATTCAAGAAACGACCACGAAAAAAGCATCTACTACGAGGCACTTAAAAGTCTTGGCCCTTTAAATTCTATTGGAAACATGTGCCTATTGTCTGATAGAGACAACAGCTCGAATGGAAATAAATTCTTTAAGGAAAAAAGGCAGAATATTCTTGAACTCATCCAAAAAGGCAGATTTGTGCCAAAGCATACTTTTGATGTTTTCAGCAAAATGATACCATCATTACCAGATGATAATTTGTCCATGTGGACAAGAGAAGATATCCAAGTTCATCAAGTTTACATTTTTGATTCTATTCAAAAAGCGAAGGAGGAAGTTAATCAATGAGGACAGGGAAATATTGCTTTAGGGATCTTTTTGTAAATCGATATATCGACCAAATTGTTATTCCCGAAATCCAACGAGATTATGTATGGCAAAAAGAACAAGTTAATGGATTGATCCTTTCATTGCTTGATGATTTCCAAAAGTATCAAAACTCAGCAATTGACTTGGGCGATATTCAAGATCAACAACTCAAAGCAGATTTCGAAGAGTTTTATAAAAAGAGAAATTATTCTTCCAACATAGGATTTATTTATGCCTATTGTGATGAGGAACTCCCAGGTAGATATTTTTTAATCGACGGCCAACAAAGGATAACGACTATTTTCTTATTGCTTTTAGTCATAGCCAATAGAAATGAATCTTTAAGAGAAAAATTTAGAGGCTCCTACTTGATTGAACGTAGTCAAAAGCTGGACTTCAGAGTACGAGATAATGCCCAAGAATTTTTCAGGAATTTTTGTCTCCATCTTCTTAACGAAAATGGCCCTGTAAATGAAAGAGCTTGGTTTTTTGAATTTTACAAGAATGATAAAACCATAAAAAACATCGATTCCAACCGATTGATTATCGATGAAGCCATAAACAACCTAGAAATTGATGAAACTGGATTTTTCAAATTCATTGAGGAGTATACCGAATTCTGGTACTTCGACACTAATGTGAGTGAACAAGGTGAAGAATTATACATCTATATGAATGCTCGAGGGGAGCAAATGCAAGGAAATGAGAATATAAAAGCTGAACTATTGAGCAAATTACCCAATCAAGAATCCAAGAATGAATACGGTAAGATATGGGAAGAATGGCAAGATTTCTTTTGGATTCATAGAGGGAAAAATGAAAATGCAGATCCTGGTTTCAACGAATTTTTGGCTTGCATTTCAGGCCTGGAAAACTACCTGGACGGAGATACCTCCAATTTTTATTCAAAGGAGGACTTCGATAGGCTTAGAGAAATTAGATCCAGTCAAGTAGTCAATCCTCTTTCCATAGAGAAAATTGAAGAATATTTTGCAGTTCTAAAATTCTTAGACGACAATAAAACTAAGTTTTGTACTCTTTACAACTATTCTCCATGGGTTGATAAATGTCTTACCGAATTTTGGGAAATTCTTAATTCCAAAGGAGGAACAAATTGGTATGCTAACTATGAAGATGATAATAGAGCGACCGAGAGAAACAGGATGGTCTTCCTTTGGAGTGTGTTCTACTTCTTTAAAGAGAGAATAAGAGAATACCCAGTTGAATCACAAGGCATTGATTTTATAATTGAGAATTTTAGATTTTTGAGGATGATCTATTTAAGATTTAAAAATTATAATAGATCTGTTAAATCAATTAAAGACACCGTCACTTTTATCCTTGAAGATTCGATAGGAGTTCTTGATCCCACAGACATTTCTCTACCTTTTGATATTGATGATCTGGACCAAAATGAATCTTTTGATTCAAAGATTAGAACCTTTGAAGAAATTGGAAAGAATAAAATACTAAATCAACTTCGAGGAAACCTTCAGAACCAAAGAGATTTTGAAGAGATAATCTGGGAAATCGAAGATCATCCTTACAATCTCGAAGGAAAAGACGTTGGAGGAACAAATATTTCCCATCTAATAGATTTTGATAATTCCCCTGAACTGATCGAATTACGGAAGATAAAAGACAAATTCTATGAACTATTCTCTCAAGAACCCAAAGACCATTTAGTTATTCAAAATGCTTTGCTTTTTTATGGTGAATATTGGCATCAAGAAAGTCCAACTTACTATAGGAACTTAAAATTTGACAATTGGAGAAGAATAATCAGAGGTTACGGATATTCAGATCTGTCTTCCGGAAAAACTACATTCAAGAGATTTTTTTATGATTTCTTACATTCGAATAAATCGATTGAAGATTTCGTGAAACAAAAAACAGATGAAGCCGATCTTACAGAAACATCTTCTTTGAGGCAAAAACTATTATGGTATTCCACACAATTGAAAACTAAAATGTGGGGAGAAGGGAATTTTATTGCAATATCATCGGGTTCTTCATTTGCATTAAACTGGTGGGAAAAAGATAGCAGATTTCAAGATGAATTTATACTATATAATACCAAAGGAAACCTTAAGGGAGGCTCCCCTAAACGACTAAGTGAAATGTTAAATTATGTCCAGCCAGACTAACGAACAAGCACTCGAATAGACCTTTGACAAATGGCTTACGTGAAAGTCTTTTGTCAATAAAATTTCTTGTTCTCTTGGTTTAACCGACTTAACCTTTATTTGATTTCAACTTAGATAAAACCCGCAATCAATTGATTTTCAATATGTTTTTATTTGATTCAAATTCAGAAATTCAACTTATCTCCAAATAAACCCATATGCCCAAAGAAATCATCTTTATATCGAGTGTACAGAAAGAGTTTGCCGCTGAGCGGAAGGCCCTTGCTGCCTACATCCGTGAAGATGAATTGCTGAAGCTTTTCTTCGAACCCTATCTATTTGAAGAGGTAGCTGCTACCGGAGAAAATCCGGGGGCGGTCTATCTGAAAGAGGTCAAGTCCTGTGATATTTATATAGGCCTATTGGGTACGGATTACGGTTTTGAGGATCGGGGAGGTATTTCTCCGACGGAACGGGAGTTTGATGCGGCGCAGGAATCCCACAAACCTTGCTGGGTTTTTATCAAAGGAAGCAGTGCTCTTCAACGCCACCCAAAAGAAGCCGCTTTCATAGAAAAAGTAGGGGAACGGGTTTCCAGAAAGCGATATGAAACCCTGGATGAACTGAAAAAGGAAATCTACCGCTCAGCCATTCTTTACCTCAAGCAAAGCGGAAAAATAGATGCAGATGATTTTGACAGTAGCATTTCTAGCAAGGCCGGATTGGAAGATATCTCTGAGGAGGCCTTGTCAGAATTTGTCCGGGAGGCAAAAGCCAAACGAAATTTCCCCCTGAAAGAATCCGATTCAAAAGAAAAAATCTTAACCCATCTACGGCTACTGCGGCAGGGACAATTGAGCAACAGCGCTATTCTTGCCTTTGGAAAAAATCCCCAAGTTTACTTTCCTTCAGCTACCGTTAAGTGTGCACATTTTCATGGATTGACCGTGAGTAAGCCTATCCCTGATTACAAGGAGTATGGAGGAACTGTTTTTCAAATGGCCGAGAATGCCTTGGATTTTGTCCTTTCTAAAATCAGTCTTGCGACGGGGGATAGAAGTAAATCGCTGTTGGTAGAGACTTCCTATGAGATTCCCCGAGCGGTAATTGCCGAAGCCATCATCAATGCCATTGCCCACCGGGACTACTACAGCAAGGGGAGCATTCAGGTCTCGGTATTCAAAGACCGAATCGAAATTTCCAATCCAGGCTCTTTGCCTAAGGAACTGGATATTGCCCAATTGAAAGATCCTCATAGCTCCTATCCTCACAACCCTACCTTGGCGAATTGCATGTTTCTGACCGGCGCCATTGAGCGCTTTGGCACAGGTATTCCTGAGATGTATGCGCTTACCGCCGAGAGAGGATTGAAAGCCCCTGATTTTGAGGACAACAAAACCTTTATGGTTACACTTTGGCGGCCTTCTGCCAGAACCGACCATGATACCGTACATGACACCGCACATGATGCCGCACATGATACCGCACATGATTTTTTGTTCCTGAATTTAGAATACCTACCGCATCGACTAATTTGGATATTGGAGGGGGAGATGAGTAGAAGTGAAATGATGGAAAAGCTTGGGCTGACTCACAGAACCAATTTCAATGATAACTACCTGGATCAAGCCTTTGAAAACGGTTGGATCGAAATGACCATTCCGGATAAACCACAAAGTAAAAAACAACGCTACCGATTGACTCAAGCAGGTATGGCAGAAAAAGAAAAAATCTCCAATGACTCCAAGCCAAACTAACGAACAAGCCCTCGAATCCACTATCGAAAAGAAACTCACCGGAAGCTACCTGGAAGAGTTGAAAGAACTGGGCACCACCGTGGATAGTTGGGCAGATACAAGAGGACATTATCAGGCCGGATGCGGCTACTGTATTGGCTCCCCAACCTATTTTGATGCCCTATTGGCAATCGATGAAGTTAATTAGTTTAATTCCAAGAAATAATGTAAAACCCTTCAATTTATGGCAATAAGTCTGATCAAAATAAATGGTGAACATAACAAGCTAAACTATGAAAAACTTGAATCTAGTTTTAAAAATCAGTTTGGAAACACATGTAATAGCGCTACTATTTATGTTCTTAACCGATTTCCAGTATTAGTTACAGCAGACTGTGACATCGATTTTGTATTAATAATTGCAATTGAAGATATTCAAGGGAATTATATCTATTTCACGAAGAATGACAGGAAGGTTTATTTGCACAATCTCATTATTCCAGTCAAATATATTTCAGATTATAAAAATGATGTTATAGAAATAGAAGGAGATAGTTTATTGGCGGCTGAATCTGAAATAAATTACGAGAAGGAAATCATCTCTTTAACTTATGGTTTTAAAAACTATCTAAAAAACAGGTGTGGTATCAAAGAGGAAGTGTACATTCATCCACTAGTCTTTATTGAATCAACATCTACGCATTGCGTTGAAAATCATTTAGTAAGTGGCACGTTTGATTTTAAGGCAATTTCTCTTTGGTTAAGAGAAAACAGACAAGAGATTTTCATTTCTTATTCGAAATGGAAAACACAATATGGATATGAAAATTTAGCATCTGAAATCAATCAAATTATAGAACAGGCAAGTTTTGATTCTGAATTTGGCTATTTAACAAAAAAGAAGATTGATAGAATAGGGAAAGAAATAAATAAAGAACAAGATTTACTAACCCATCTATCTAAGCAAATGATTATAATTAAAGGAAAGGCTGGTAGCGGAAAAACTTCCAATTTACTTTCTCTAAACATCTCTTCTTTAAAAAATAGGTTTAACACCTTAATGCTAACTTATAACAGGGTATTAGTTTACGATTTAGCTCAAATAATTAAACCACTTTTTAACACTCAAGAATTTAATCAGGAAGCCACGGTAGACACCTTACACGGATTCAATTACCGCTTATCCAAATCTCTTGGAGTTCTTCATGTAATGTCCCATGAGAGGATAGGTGAGATATTAAATAATTTAAAAATAAGATTAAGAGTTTCTTATGACTTAATTTCCCCACAAATACTGGTTAATGGAAAAACTGATTTCAATAATATTAAAACATTAATTCAAAATAGCAAACAAATTGACTCTCCTACAAAAGAGGTGGCCATTGATTTTATTAATTATTTATCTAAAAGGACGATAAATAGTAAAAGAGCAATGGCTCAATATTCCAAAGATTTCTATAGTTGGAAAGAGGAAAAGTTAACATCAATTGCTGCGGAAAAGGTGTTTTTATCTGATTACTATGGTGTATTGAAGAATGTACTCTTGCAGATAGATGACCCAGATAAGTTTTACGATGATTTTGATATAAAAAATAAAGGGAATTTAATTGATCTAGCTACAGGAGCTGGAGTCACTTATTTTAATGAGGATGGCATTATCGAAAAGAAAGATTTTGCAAAATTCAAAAATAGGCGTGTAGGCGGTAGAAAACGAAATAGAATCGTCTTCGTAGATGAAGCACAAGATTGCCATGTTTATGAAAAAGATATTTTGGCAAAAATCTTTGGAACAGATCGTTTGGTAATCGCCAATGGAGGGAAAGAACAGTTAATCCGTCATCAAGAACTTTGTAATTGGGAAGTAATCCGAGGTAAAAAGATTTCATCAATTATTAAAAACAAAAGAAACAAGAGCTATAGAGTAAAACCTCAGATTGCACATTTCTGTAACTTTTTTGCATCTGAATTTGGGATTGATTTAAATCTTGAAAGTACAGAAACCCAAGATTCAGGCGAGATTATATTTGACTTTCGACCTACACAGTCTGAAACTGAAACAAATGAGATATTCAACTTTCTTAATAAAAAGGGCGAAACCAATGGTTGTAAAGAATATGAAAGTATTCTAATCTTACTTGAATCCCTACAAAATGAAAACAAAAATTCTATTCCCTCCGAAGAGAACATTGCCATAAATGAATATGGAAATATCGTTGTCACAAAAGAATATATCAGGGGAGATTGGTCAAAGAAAAAAATCCTAGAAGAACGTGGGTACCAGTTTTTTGATGGAACGGTTGCAGACAAAACTAAACTAGGGCTGCCTTATCCAAATCAATTTAGACTGATTTATTATGAATCATGCCGTGGTTTGGAGGCCTGGTCTGTTTGCTGCTTTGACTTAGATAAATTCTTTATCAATAAAACTGAAGAAGAAGAGGCCGAGAAATTCCTAATTGACACAGAGAAAGATCATTTCAGTCAAAGTATGTTTGTTACTAATGAACAGAGAAAGAAAATGTTTGCGGCAACTTGGGTTTTAATGGCACTTACCCGAGCTATAGATACCTTGTATATAACCATTGATGAGGAGAACTCCGAATTGGGCCGAATAGTAAAAAAGTATACAAATCAGAATAGTAGAAATATAAAGGTTTATAGTTAATCAAAGTCATTCCAATCCATGAGTCCAAGTAACACAAACGAACAAGCCCTCGAATCCACCATCGAAAAGAGACTCACCGGAAGCTGCCTGGAAGAGTTGAAAGAACAGGGCACTTCAGTGGATAGTTGGGCGGATACAAGAGGACATTATCAGGCCGGATGCGGCTACTGGATTGGTGATCCCTGCCATTTTAATGCTCGCTTTGCCATAGATGAGGTTCGCCTTTTTGACTTTTTAAAAAAGACCCAAGAGGAGGAATTGGCAAAACTCCAAAAGCACTCCGATTGGAAATTGAAGATCCTGGAGCGAATTGATCGTACAATCAAAAGACACGGCGTACTCAAATTGTACAGAAAAGGATTAAGTGTGGATGATGCACATTTCACCTTGATGTATCCCCTACCCTTAGCTAGCAGCAGCGACAAAGTCAAAAGAAACTTTGAAGCCAATCAGTTCAGCGTCACTCGTCAATTGAGGTATTCGGTAGATAATCCCTTGCAAGAGATCGATATGGTCTTTTTTGCGAATGGGTTGCCGTTTGCTACGATGGAGTTGAAAAACCCTTGGACTGGACAAAACGCAAAAGTCCACGGGCAAAATCAGTACAAATACGAGCGGGACATTACTCAACCGCTCTTAAATTTTGGAAGGTGTATTGTACACTTCACTGTCGATACGGATGAAGTCTATATGACTACCAAACTGAACGGAAAAGACACCTTCTTTCTGCCCTTCAACTTAGGGGACAACTTTGGCAAAGGAAATCCCATCAATCCCTTAGGACATCGCACGTCTTTCCTCTGGGAGAATGTTTTTACCAGAGAAAGCATCGCCAATATTATTCAGCATTTTGTCCGTTTTGACGGAAAAGACACCACCCCTTTAGCCAACAAAAACCTATATTTCCCCCGGTTTCACCAATTGGATGTGGTCCGAAAGCTCGTGGATCATGCAAGCAAGCATGGAACCGGACAAACCTATCTGATCCAGCATTCTGCAGGTTCTGGAAAGTCCAACTCCATCACTTGGGCGGCATATCAATTGATCGAAACCTACCCCATTTCCGATACCATTCCCGGAAGTAAAGGAACTTCAAATCCTTTGTTTGACTCGGTAATCGTCGTGACCGATCGCAGGCTATTGGATAAACAGCTCAAAGAAAACATCAAGGAGTTTTCGGAAGTGAAGAACATCATAGCTCCGGCACAATCCTCTGCTGACCTGAAGCATGCGCTGGAATCGGGAAAGAAAATCATCATCACGACCATTCAGAAGTTTCCATTTATTGTCGATGGGATTGCAGACATGAGTGATCGTCGATTTGCAGTGATCATCGATGAGGCCCACAGCAGTCAAAGTGGCACGGCAGCCGGAAAAATGAACCAAGCAATGGGTTCTACAAAAAGTGAAGTAGATGAGGATAGCGAAGATCCCCAAGACCTGATTTTGGAGGTGATGAAATCCAGAAAAATGAGGGATAATGCCTCATACATGGCATTCACAGCCACCCCAAAACCAAATACCTTGGAACGATTTGGAATCAAGCAAGAAGATGGGACTTTCAAACCTTTCCATCTCTATTCCATGAAGCAAGCGATTGAGGAAGGTTTTATCCTGGATGTGCTGGCTAATTACACGACCTACAAGAGCTATTACGAAATCAAAAAGTCAATAGCCGACAATCCGAAATTTGATACCGTCAAGGCTCAGAAAAAGCTAAAAGCCTTTGTAGAGCGAGATGAGGAAACCATCGCTACCAAGGCAGAAATCATGATCGACCACTTCCTTACTAAAGTGGTCAATCCAAAAAGGCTAAAAGGAAAAGCTAAGGCCATGGTGGCAACTCAAAGCATTGAATCAGCCATTCGATATTACTTTGCCATCAAGGAAATATTAGCCAAAAAGGGAAATCCTTTCCGAATAGCAATCGCCTTCTCAGGTACCAAAAAAGTAAATGGTATTGAATATTCTGAGGAAAGTATTAATGATTTTCCAGCCAATTTGGACACTGGAAAACCAACTGATCCAGGCTATATCACCGACAAAATCGCGAGATACTTCGATTTGGATGAGTACAGGATTTTGGTTGTAGCTAACAAATACCTAACAGGCTTTGATCAACCTAAACTTACAGCTATGTATGTGGACAAGAAGCTTCAGGGAGTCTTGGCAGTGCAGGCGCTATCCCGTTTGAACCGATCTGCAAACAAGCTGGGTAAGAAAACAGAGGATCTATTTATTCTGGATTTTTACAATTCGACTACTGAAATCCAAAAATCCTTTGACCCCTTCTACACGGCTACCTCACTAAGCAGCGCTACGGATGTCAACGTCTTACATGAGTTGAAGGAAAGTTTGGACAGTTCTGGAATCTATGAATGGCTTGAAGTGGAAGATTTTGTCCAAAAGTATTTCAAAGGATTGGATGCCGATAGACACTTGAGCCCAATTATCCAAGTTGCAGAAAGCCGATTCAACTTCGAACTTGAACTAGATGAAAAGCTAAAAGCGGATTATAAAATCAAGGCCAAGCAGTTTGTGAAAATCTATGGACAGATGGCGTCCATCATTGATTTTGAAGTAGTGAATTGGGAGAAACTCTTTTGGTTCCTGAAATTTTTGATCCCAAAAATGATCATCAAAGACCCTGAACAAGACTTATTGGACGAACTCTTGGATTCTGTGGATCTTTCTACTTATGGATTGGAGCGTGTAAAATTGAATGAGGCTATCGCCTTGGACTCAAAGGAAACAGAGGTTAACCCTCAAAACCCTAACCCACGAGGGGTTCATGGCGAAGGCCCTTCGAAAGATCCATTGGACGAAATCATTCAAAATTTCAATGAACGCTGGTTTTCAGGGGTTGAAGGCTCAGCAGAGGAAAAAAAGATCAAACTGATCTATATTCAAAAAAAGTTTCAAGCCCATCCTGATTTTGAGAAGAAAGTGCTTGAAAATAAGGATAGTCACACTAAGGACTTGGCCATCAAAAAGATCATGGACGAGGTAATGGCAAAGCAACGAAAAATGGATATGGACATGTACAAACTTTATGTCCAAGACGCTTCCTTTCTCCAAGGATTGGTGGATGCAATGAAAAGGATGTCGGGGGTGTGAACAATTTTGGTCTAGGACTTCCGAACCATAGTTGATTTTAGAAATTTTTAAAATAAAGTCTCTTAGCTTAGTATAGTGGGACATTTTCATGGCTCAAAGAATCATTCTATCCGAACCTTAGTTTACGCTCTCCGAATTTTAGTTGATTTTTTTTACGAACTGAAATGACATTTCTTACGAACTCAGAAAAATTTCAAACGATAACAATGAACCTCGATCCACCCTCATTTGGCCTTTGTAAATAGAACCTCTCCTATTGGAATTAAGCCAGGCCGCCATAAAAATGAAGGCATTGTATAGGGTATTATTTTTTCAGGGCATTTTTATGGACAACTTTAAACCTAAACCGTCATTGTCTCAGCAAAATCTGAAAAGGATACCCGCACTAATCTCTGCATAGCGCATATAACCACATTATATTATGAAAATGAAGGTATTTTCATCAATCCGAGCTCTGATTGCTCTATATTTCGCACTATAATATGATTTTTAATTGATTTTAAATATATCATCAGTAGATTAGCATCAAAATCACACTATAATGACAATTGAGGAAATTGGAGCTGTCATTCGAGAACGGAGAAAGCTGCTGGGAATTAACCAGCCGAACTTAGCCGAAATGGCACAAGTCAGCATCAACACGCTCTACAAACTTGAGCGCGGAGAGTTTAATCCCTCGGTGAAAATCCTTAACCAACTGGCAGAAGTCTTGGGTTTGGAGCTAAGTCTTGGTCTCAAAAAAACTGACCGATGAGTAGAGCAGCAGTCTTACGAAATGGAGAACAGGTTGGACTTTTGATCAAAGAAAGCCCAAAACGGTATCGATTCGTCTATGACGAGGCTTGGCTAAATGATCCTACCAAACCCTCGATCAGCCTTACCCTTCCCAAGGTTCAAAAGGAATTTGTCTCAGTACATTTATTCCCGTTCTTCTTCAATCTGCTTTCAGAAGGTGTAAACCTGAAACTCCAAGCCAGAAGGCTACAGATTGATGAAAACGACTTTTTCTCCCTCTTACTTCAAACTTCGACTACGGATACCATCGGGGCTGTCACCATACAAGAACTCTAATCCATGGAATTAAAACTGAACTCGTGCCCGATTACCCTTGCCAAAGGATTTGACCAATATAGCCCTTTAGGACTACGGCAACTTTTCGGTAGACGCAAGACTTCCCATTTTCTTTCCTACGAAAGTCACCAGCCCACCAACGAATCCGAAATGGAAGAGATGCTGGAAAACAGAAAACGAATCTCTATTTCCGGAGCCCAGGAAAAGCTTTCTGCAATTTGGGAAAAAGGAAGAGTCCGGCTAACCAAGGAAGGAGAAAAAGGAACCTATATCCTTAAACCGATTCCGCGAGATATGGATCGGATCGAAATGGTTCCTGCCAATGAACATCTGACGATGCAGATTGCAAAGCAAGTTTATGGTTTGAAAACAGCAGAAAATGGCCTTATCTTTTTCAGGAATGGGGAACCAGCATATCTGACCAAGCGATTTGACATTGATTCACAAACCGGCAAAAAGCTGGGCGTAGAAGACTTCGCTACACTTGCAGGTAAAACCAAGGAAACAGATGGAGAAGAATTCAAGTACAATTCCAGCTACGAAGCGATTGCCGATTTGATCAAAAAGTACGTAGGAGCTTATCCAGTAGCTTTGGAAGAATTCTGCAAACAGGTCGTTTTCAATTTCCTGTTTTCAAACGGAGACGCACACTTGAAAAATTTCAGTTTGCTGGAAACTTCTCAGGGCGATTATGTCTTAAGCCCCGCTTATGATTTGATCAATACGCGGCTACATGTCAAGGATCCTGAGTTAGCACTGAAAGATGGCTTGTTCAAAAATGAGTACTACACCCCAAGTTTCGAAGCCAATGGCTTTTTAGCCTATGACGATTTTTGGGAATTTGGTTTGAAAATTGGCCTGATCCAATCCAGGCTCACCAAAATTTTGAATGAATTCCGAACACAAAAATTGGGAGTGGAAGATATGACCAACAGAAGCTATCTGGACGAAACCTGTAAAAAACTTTACTTGGACACGCATCAGACCAGGCTAAAGGCATTGAATAGTTCATTTTTAAAGTTGATTTAAGAAACCTCTCAGTATTTAAAGGTTAAAAACAACTTTTCTCTTGAAGAATTGAGAGTTATCCACCGAGATCCTTCTCTTTTTAACTGAAATTTCACGTTCGATACAGTGTGAATTTCAGTTCTGAATATCCATCTTACCTACAAGAGTAAATTTCACTCCTGTTTTTTTAAACGAGGGTAAAAAATGATTAAATTTACCCTCGTTGCTTCTACGAGTGTAAATTTCACCCCTATCACCTACCATGTTCAATAAAACTATCCCCTACAACGATCTCCCCTTGCTGCCGCCTAAGGCAGAACTGGAAACAAAACCGATTTTACTGAAAACCATTTCGGCAAGTAGGGCTTTGGCCCAATTGAACGGAGCTATCCGAAACCTGCCCAATCCAACATTTTTTTTAGACACCATCCATCTTCAGGAGGCCAAGGCAAGTTCTGCCATCGAAAATATCATCACCACCAACGATGACTTGTACCAAGCCCTGATTGCAGATAAAAAATTTGAAAGCCCGGAAACGAAAGAGGTTATTAGATACAAGGAAGCACTATGGATGGGCTTAGAACGAATGAAATCAAGACCTTTCATCACGACCAACCTTTGTATCGAACTCGTCCAGACAATCAAAGGAAATACTGCTGGAATACGTACAACTCTTGGGACAACTTTGTCAAATACTGCTGGAGAAGTAATCTATACTCCCCCAACCGGTGAGGAAGTAATTCGGGAAAAACTGGCCAACTGGGAGAAATTCATCAACGAAGACAATTCCTTTGACCCTCTGATTAAAATGGGGTTGATGCATTACCAATTTGAGGCGATTCACCCATTTGCCGATGGGAACGGACGAACCGGAAGAATTCTCCTGTTGCTTTTCCTCAAACAGACTGGACTACTTGAAATTCCGGCAATCTATCTCAGCGAATACATCATCCAGCACAAAAATGATTACTACCGTCACCTACGAGAAGTCACAGAGCAGGAGGATTGGGAGGGATTCATTATATACATGCTGGAAATGGTCGAAAAAACCGCCAATCATGGGCTAAAGAGATTGGATCAGGTCACTAAATTGATGGAACACACTGCTGAACAAATTCGAATTACTTTGCCTAAGGTGTATTCCAAGGACTTGGTGGAAATTATTTTCCGTCTTCCCTATACCAAGCGACAGTTCTTAATCGATGCTGGACTTGGCACTCCAAAGACGGTAGGCAACTACCTAAGCGAGTTGGAAGCTGCAGGATTTTTGACTTCCAAAAAAGTAGGGAAAGAGAAACTCTATCTAAACACTCCCTTAATGAACATTCTTGAAAACAGCTCACTCGAGTAATCCAAGTACCTGTCATCGATCAAATTTAATTGCGTGTACTCCGGGTTCGAATCCCCTCTCTTACCGTTCATCACAATTTTTACTAAAACAAGCGGGTTGGAAAAATCGAGACCTACAGCTGTTTCACCAACACAAATCCCTGTTTATCAGGTCAATAAAGTCAATTATTCGAATCCCTCCTCCTCTACAAAAAAGCCAAGCGAGATGCTTGGCTTTTTTCATTTGAAACTACCAAGATTCAAATTGAAGTTTTTGACTTTTGATTACCTCAAAGAAAGCTTCCTAAGTCATTCCCCGGATTTACTGATCAAAAAAGTAAAATCCAAAAATCCCTAAAAATACCTCTTAACTAGGGACTGCTGGCTTTTAAGGAAACAATTAGGCCACCCTTGTCTGAGAATAAAGATCATAAGCTGCTACCAGAACCTGATTATCCACTGAAATGCCGTATTTACCATATTCCTCAATCGCATTTCGCTCCTCAGCGAAAACAGGGAAATACTCTTGGTCCAATTCGTTCCATATAATCAATAAATAGGCATAGGAAAGCGGACTGCTTCTCCCCTGCTCCATCCAAAGCTCAAACTGATCTTCTGAAAGGGATTTAGGATAGTCGGGACTGTCAAACATACTTGGAAATTTGCCCGAAAGGTAAAAAAAGGAAACTTTGAATAGTCAATTCCAGCTCAAATTGGCTGGTATTAATCCAGGTTTTCCTTTTTCTTGTTTTTCTCCTGAAAAAAATCGCTCATTGCCTGAAGATCCTCATCCATGCACAAGGGCATGAAATCAATCCGAAACTCCTCATTTTTTCCCCTGCGCTTTCTGAGAATATCCTCTCTTTTAGCTTGCACTTTTTCGGAATGTTTTTTCAAAATAAACCTGTTTTTAAAATAGATCATAAAATAGCTTTTCACACATTGGAAAGGCTGGTAGTCAATAATCACCCAATTGGATGCCAAACTTTATTCCCATCTGAATTTTTCCTCACGCCGATAAAAATTAACAGGAAAAAGTACCCACTTGAAGGCTTAATCTTTGCCTTGTAATTACTCAAAGTTAAGGATTGAGGAGGGTAGAAAAATACCCAGTACTGGGTATTTTTTTTATTTTCGAAGGAATTTGTCCGACATTTTTCTTGCTGACATCCACAAAAAACAGAGGATATCATCCGAAAACGGCCTTCCCCCTGCGGAGCTAATTTCTTTGATCAGCGAAACAGTTTTTCCTTAAAAATTTTTGAAAGATCAAAATTCCTGGATCAAACGATAAATTTTGTTTTCCTGAATGCTTGAATTTCTATCTCTTGGAAAAGCCTGAAGGAAGCCTTGAGAAGTGGGCCAAGGCATAAAATGACTAAAACGGCTCTCAAAAATTTCCTGTACAAAGCTGAATTTCCGTGTATTCAAATCCAGTCGATAAGAATGAATCAAATCATAAATCATCAAATGTCCATTCCAGTGGCTCAGCCGTACATTGAAATCCAAAAACTCCGAAAAGCCCGCAACAAACTCCACTTCCCCACCTACCCGATATCGGCTCACCTGCAAAGGAGACAGGCTGGAAAGAAAATAAAAATAATCTCCCACCATGGTCCAGTGAATCGCATTTCTCACTTCTGTAGGCACACCAATAGGACTTAGTGTCCATTGGTCAGTTTGCGGATCATATTCCCGAAAATTCAAGTAATTCAGCATCACGGCATAGATCTTCCCCTGAGCAGAAAAGGTTTTTACGACGTAGGAAAAATCAAAGGGAAAGTCAGCCAGTCGCTCCCACCTGCCTGTCTGTAAATCATAGCGATGAAAATCCCGGTGGTTGATCACATCATTGCTCGTATACTCGATACCCAGTCCGTAGTAAATGTACCGGTCATTCAGCCCTTGAAGCATTTCCGAGCTACGGATAAATGGCTGATTGGATTCATCTCCAAATGCCTCCAAAGAGCTGTTTCCTACTTTCAACTGATAAAATTCATTCTGATCATTACCGTTTGATCGCCAAAAAATAAGCCGATCACCAAAGGGGTAATTTCTGTACTCATTAAATGAAGGGACATTGAGTCCGTCTTGGAATACTTCCCAAGAAGGAAGGATCTCGATGGGTTCGGAAAAGGTATTGGAATAAAAAGAAGCTGACATGGTGGCCTGGGCAGGTCCCGTTGACAAGCTTCTCACCTCTCCTTCGTATATGCCTCCCTCCAGCATCGTCAAGGGGAAAATTTCCTGCTGAAGGACATCACTGGCACTAAGTCTGAAAGAATAGGGAGTGGTCAAATCCGGATTGTTTGTAAAAATCCTAAGCTTGTCCCCTACATAGACTTGATTAGGCTCGATGGACTGAATAGAAGGTACTAAAATCGAGAAGACATCCACCAAGGTAACGGACTTGCCTCCGCTGTTGATCAACAAATCAAATTTCTCCTCAGTCGGCTGAAAATTGAACGAAATGCTTTCTACACTCATTACCAATTCCTGATTGGAGGCACTGATTAGGGTGACCCGATAATCGTTTTCAAGTCCTGGAATTCTTATCTCATTATTTTCAACCCGGGAATTAAAAAAATCTCCTTGGATCGTGATTAACGCATTTCTGTAAAACGCTGTAGGACTTACCTCAGTGACTACAGGCGGTGAAGTACCTAAGCTGTTAAATGGCAATAATTCTCCAAAGACTGTCACCCCTCCAGACTTTGCATAGGGACGAACCAAGTAATTCCTTTGATTGACCAAGTCATAATTAATCCTCAAAGAAACAAGCTTGTCCGATGGAGAACCCGTTCTGGAAACTCTGAATATATCAGCAAACTCAGTAGGATTTGAATTGGGTGTGCTTAAAAAATATTCAATCCCATACTCCTGAATCGGGGCTCTTCCTTCCTTTTTCACTTCAAAATCTACAGTCACTCCTGTTTGATTTAAATCTGAGATACCCAAACTTTCTATAAATGGATAATCCCGAAGGGAAATCTCTTCTTCTTGCCTGCAGGAAGTCACTATGAACAGAATAAAAACAATCCAAAAACCCAGGGAAAAACGCTTCATCAATTTAAAATTTATAACCTAAATAGAAGTTTAGCCCGGAAAGAGACTCTCCCTGATTGGCCCCGGAAGCCTGTAAATACCTGATGCCAAGAACAAGAGCTTTGCGATTAGGCAGATACTTGTCTCCTCCCAAACCAAATACACTCCCGGTAAAAGTCTCACCCAATTCTAAAGGCAAAGAAGAAGAAGTCACTTGATTTCCTTCTATCTCAGCCTGAAAAATTCCTGAAGTCGAATAGAAAGCTTGAATATAGACTAGGCCCGCTTCAGCAAAAAGACGAATCCGATTGGGATTCAGATCCAAATAATATCGAACCGTCAGCGGCGCCTGTATCCAAGACATATCTACAAATGCATCAGTCTGGTAATCTGCCCCCTGCCAGTTATATTCAAGATATTGTTGGGCATCCAACTGAGACCAGGCCAAACCCAGATTAAGAGACAGGGTTCGTTTAAACGTCAAATATACTTCCCCATTGATTCCCAAAACGGTCCCCATAGCCTGAATCTTGGCTTCTTCCAAACTTCCCGGTAATGAAAACCCTAAGGAGTTTGACCCTAGCCCTATATAGGGGGTCAGCGTGGCAAATCGGGAGTAAGTCCTCTCACTAGTAGCGGTGGCAGCCGTTTGTGACAAATAGACTAAGGAAGACTCATTTAAAGCGGTGATTTCAATTAGCTTATCCAAATCAGGGTTGGAGAATGCTTGTCGCAGGGTTTCCTTAAAATCTTTCCCAAGTGGGCGAAGTTCTTCTTTCACTTCCACGAAAAACAGAGAATTTTCCCCATTTAATTTCCAAAAAACAGCCATCTCGTAAGGCTTTGGCAATCTTTCTAAAAAGACAAGCTGATCACGTCCCTGCAAGTTCAGCTGTTTTCGGAAAAACTTCCGTTCAGATAGTTGAAATTCTGATATTTCTTCCACAGAAAAGCGACGAGGAGCATCCCGCCTGCTTCTAGAAAAAAGAATGATCCGATTATCTTCCAGCGGAAGCCCCGATATTTTCCCTTGGGTAAATATCGAATCGTTGAGGATCATATAGTCCGATTTAATGGATGTTTGGGCTTCGGTTTTTGAAAAGCTAAAAAGGCACAAAATCAAAACAAAAAGACTAAATCCAAATTTGGCTAAGGAATTTCTAAGACTGGTCAACAAACTATCAGAGGCTGAAATAAGATTAAATAAGTCCAAATGTAGCCAGAGTTCCCAATAGTTAAATAGATTACCGTGTTTTATAATAAAAATAATTGAACCTTTAACCAACACCATTCAAAATCAATCCCTCCCAAAGGGACAGATAAAAAATCCACAACTCAAGTGGGTCAAAAATTCTAAATATTTGGGGCAATATTCTAGTTTTATTCCTCCATGAACCGAGAGATTCTAATTGAAATAGTCACCCAAGTCATGCCCTTTGGAAAATACAAGGGCAGACTGCTTTGTGATATTCCCGAATATTATTTGGTATGGATGAAGGGAAAGGGGTTTCCTTCCGGCAAGTTGGGCATGCAGCTGAGTACGCTTTATGAAATTCGACTCAATGGTCTGGAAGGAATCCTTGCCGAACTGAAAAGAACCTACGGAAAGGGATAAAAACTTTACTTTATTCTTTCTTTTTGAAGCCGTTCAAACTCCTCAAGCAAAGCGATGAGTTTTATCCTCAGGTGTTTGTCTGAAATGTCCAAACCCATCGCAGAAAACTGGGTTTGAATAAATTTCAGGGCATTGTAAGGAGTCACTTGGATTTTATTAAAAGCGGCCTCTTCCGGGGTAAGAATATTATTGTACATGTCCATGAGGACATATCCCTTGTCAGAAGTACGCAATACCTCCAAGGCTTTGTCTATGACAGAGTTCCAATTCATAAGAAGAACATTCAGGCAGGAGCAGGTATACTCCGGGATTTGGTGTTAAGCAAGTCAAAAATAAGAGGATAAGTCCATTCAATGCATACCCTAAACCAAGTATTTGATGCAGTGTACACATTTTGTGAAAAAAAATCAGATATGAGCCAGAAAAAAAATTAAATGCTTGAAAGTCCTTATATTTGTCATACTAATTATTTGCATGACACAAGAACTATTTGCCCGCTATTCCTTCCTTCTCGACCGGACCGCGCGTCGAGTGAAGCAATATGCCCAACAGCAATTCAAGCAGGGCGAATTTGACGTGACTGTGGATCAATGGCTGGTCCTGAAGAATCTCTCCGAAAATGGAACGATGAGTCAGACTGAACTAGCCAATTTAGTCTTCAAAGACCATCCTACACTGACCAGAATTATCGACTTGCTTTGCAAGAAAGGGTACGTGGAGCGGGTCACGCATCCACAGGACCGGAGAAGTTTCCAGTTACATCTTACTTTCTCAGGGATTTCAAAAGTGAATGAACTCAAACCTCAAATTCTAGAAATCCGGGAAAAAGCCTGGGAAAACCTCAACGAAAAGGATTTCGAAGAATTCAAGCGGATTTTGAATACGATTTATGAAAATTTGGAAGGGCAAAAAATAGAAGATTAAAATAATTAGCATACTAATTATAATCACACAAACATTACTCCCCATCCGGGGTTAAAGGAGATAAGAAATGAACACCAATATGATCCATACAGATCTTTGCATCATCGGAGCCGGACCCGTGGGGCTGTTTGCAGTCTTCGAAGCAGGCTTGCTCAAAATGAGATGCCACCTGATTGATGCCCTGCCTCAGATAGGCGGTCAGCTTTCAGAAATTTATCCTCAAAAACCCATCTACGACATTCCGGGATATCCTGAAATCAAGGCTCAGGATCTGGTAGATAATCTGATGGAACAAGCCAAGCCCTTTCAGCCCACTTTCACCTTAGGAGAGCGAGTGGACCACTTGGATAAGCAGGCTGACGGGAGCTACATCATCACCACCAATGAGAAAACCAAAGTGCACGCCAAAGTGATCATCATTGCCGGTGGATTAGGCTGCTTTGAGCCTAGAAAGCCTGTCTTAACCAATCTGGAAAACTTTGAAGGAAAAGGGGTTACCTACATGGTCAAAAATCCGGAAACCTTTAGAGAGAAAAACGTAGTCATAGCTGGTGGGGGTGACTCTGCTTTGGACTGGACCATTTACTTGGCAAAAGTGGCCAATAGAGTGACTTTAGTACACAGAAATGAAACTTTCAGAGGTGCTCCTGATTCAGCATCCAAAGTGTTTGACTTGGCCAATAAAGGGAAAATCGATCTGATCCTCTCTGCCAACCTAAAAGAACTCGGAGGAAACGGAAAACTGAATTCAGTCACACTCGAAGGCAAAAATAAAGAGGAAATCAAGATTGACGCAGATTATCTGATTCCTTTGTTTGGTCTCAGTCCAAAGCTTGGACCTATCGCTGATTGGGGCTTGACAATCGATAAAAACGCCATAGAAGTAGATACCCGTGACTACTCCACAGGGGTGGAAAGAATCTATGCCATCGGAGATATCAATACCTATCCCGGAAAACTGAAGTTGATCCTTTGCGGCTTCCATGAAGCAGCCATCATGATGCACTCAGCATTCAAATATGTGTACCCTGACCAAAAGCTCAGCTTCAAATACACCACAGTAAACGGTGTCAACGCATTCTAAATCTACCCCAGCCATGATCAAATTCACCGTAGAGGACCAAGAAGGAAACAGACAAGAAGTCGAAGCTCCTGCAGATATGGGACTTAGCCTAATGGAAGTCCTCAAAGCATCGGAATACCCCATTTTGGCTACCTGCGGAGGTATGGCCTTGTGTGCGACTTGCCACGTGGAGATTTTGGAAGGAAAGGATGGGCTAGGAGATGCCACGGATGCCGAATTGGATCAGTTAGAAAACCTCCCAGAATACTTCCCTACTTCAAGACTTGCCTGCCAAATCCGCATCGGAGATATCCTAGAAGGAGCTGTGATCAAGCTGAGAGGAGAAGATGTGGTCTGATTGAAAATTAGAGATTGAAAATTTGAAAAAACCATCCGGAAACGGGTGGTTTTTATATTTTAGTCAAATGAAATACCTTCTTTTTGGATTCGTCTTTTTTCAGATCTTCACTGCTGAAGCCTGTATGTGTGCTCCGACCCCTATTACTGAAGATTTTCAAAATTCTGACTTCGTGGCTGTTGGAAAAATTCTCAAGGTTTATCCTAATGAATCTCATTAGGAGATTTACAAAGCAGACATTCAACTTATCGACCTAATCAAAGGACCTGAAATCTCTACACTTTCTGTACTGGGGAGAAGTGACGGGAAAACGGGGTCTTCCTGTTCCATTTTCACTCCGGAAAATACAGAATATGTCTTTTTTGGGAGAAAGGATGAGCAGGGTCGAATCTTCTTTGGGGCTTGTTCGGGAACAAGAGAAACTGAAAGGATAAAAAAGTACTCCCCTTACCTAATGGAATTATTTGACGTCTTGAAAAACCTTCAAGAAGATTATTCAGGAAAACCTGACCCGGGTTTTTACTTGAACATTCATGAAAGTTTGGAACAGTTTAAAGGAAAAACCTTTTCCCAAAAGTTTGCTTTGTATGAAGTCAATTTTAACGAAGACTTAACCGTAGAAAGAGTAAAAATCATTCATGGTTTTGGGAAAAAGGTAGACCAAGTATTGATGAAAGGGCTTTCCCAACCGGGTTGGATGATTCTCCCGAATAGAAGTCAGCTTAGCGTTCCTAGGGGAAGCAAAAAACTGGAAGGGATTTTTTACTATGAGTCCAAGGAGGGTAACCCAAGTTTTTTGAGTTCTTTTGATTTGTAGGATAATTTGATTTAAATAAACCCCAAATTTGGTTGATTTTTCCATAAAGATTCTTTCCTCATTTATCCGTATTTTGAAAAGGAAAAAAATGAATTCTCTATGAAAAATCTATTGTGGATAGTCTTTTTGATTCCAGGATTAGCCCTTTCCCAAATCACCTCAGATCAAAAAGATAATGCTCTGAAAATCCACCATCTGATCGGAGAATATTCCAAAGCACGGGAAACTCAGGACACCGTTTTGCTCAAAAAAATACTTACCGAAGACATGGATCAACTCGTTTCCTCCGGAGAATGGAGAAATGGAATCTCCGAAGCCATCCAAGGCATGCTGTCCAGCACCCAATCCAACCCGGGAACCCGGACCCTCGAAGTGGAAAAAATAAAGTTTCTTTCCGACGAAATCGCGCTGGTGGATTGCCGGTATTTCATCCAAAATCCCAATGGAGAACAACGGAAAATGTGGAGCAGTTTTGTGGTCATCTGGAAGAAAAAAGAATGGAAAATAGCCGCCATCAGAAATATGAGTCCTACCCGTCCCTCCGATTAAAAAAATCTGCAATATGCAGTAGCAAAATGCCGGCAAATCTCGTCTCTCAGACAAATTCTCCATGCAATGAAATCTCTTCTTTGGACCTCCCTATTTATCCTCTTGGTCAGCTTTAGCTGCATTGACGAAGAAGATGCCCGGCGTCAGGACCTTTTGGTCCTTGATCAGCTCAGGTCAGAAATCATTGCCCTTTCGGAATCTGTCTCTTGTACCAATGCCGATCAATGGAAATTTTCACCGATGGGTAGCAAAGCCTGTGGTGGACCTGAAAGATACGTCGCCTATCACCAAAGTGTAGAGACCTCTATTCTTGCTCTGATCGAGCAATACACCTTTCAGCAGGCGCAATACAATCAGGCCAATAATGTCGTTTCAGATTGCTTGCTCATCCTTACTCCGCAAGGAGTAAAATGCGAAAACGAAAAGCCGGTTTTGTTTTAGAGAGCTAGGTCTATTTGCCTAGGCTATCCTGATCAATGAGTCAAAGAGGTTTTTTAGCCCAAGACTACCTACAAAGCAGGTATATATCACCGTCCTTCAAATAGGCCAGTTGAAAGAAATTTCAATCGCCTTTCCAATTCATACAACTTGTCAGTTTGATCTTTATGCTCCGCATAAGGGTACCGGAGCCAAAGGAAGCTTTGCGTCATTTAGGTTGCTCTTTGCTTGGGGCAAGGGTAAGATTCGGGAGGAAAAGAAGGTCATCCAAAGTTCTCCATCCTCTTTTTTACTGATTTTTCAGCCTAAGATTTACCGGAGAATTTTGGAATTCCTTTTTCGGGCCGTCGGCTTTCATTTTTTTTTTCCTCCAAGTGAACCTTAGGTCAGCTTAGCAGCATAGAGCAAATAGAAACCAATTCAAAGATCCAAAAAAGGCCGGTTTCCCGGCCTTTAGTCGTCCTAGGACCTTGTGTTAAGTGCAATCAGGACAATTTTTATAAAATCCTCCGGATTTTGATTGAGTTTCTTTGAGTTGGAATGGTTTGAAAAAAACAGACTTTAGGAGCCGTATCGCTTATTGTTTCTCTGTGAGACAATAATAATTGCTTCTATAGAAAAATCCTACTTAATTAGGCATACAAAACCTGAGTTTATGTCTCTACCGGAATCTTCACAATACATTCCCCACTTGGCTTATGATTCGGTAGTCTTTGGATTTTCCAGAGGAAAGCTCAAGATTCTGCTCATGGAATACCATGATACAGGTCTATTGGCCCTTCCGGGGGGATTTGTCAAGAAAAATGAGAACCTTGATGACGCAGTAAAGCGTGGCCTTTATGAACGGACCGGGCTCAAGGAAGTTTACCTGGAGCAGGTTCATCTCTTCGGAAAAGTAGATCGATTTGATCCTGGAATCATGAAAAAGATCCTGGAAGCCAATGGCTATGCAGTTCCGGACCAGTATTGGATGCTCGACCGATTTTTTTCCATTGCCTATTACGCATTGATCGATTGGGAAAAAGTGACTCTCAAGCCCGACACGCTCTCCGATTCTATCGGATGGTATGAAATCGACCACCTTCCTGACCTAATCTTTGACCACAATCAGATCGTCAGCAAGGCGCTGATGACGCTTCGCGAAAACTTGGACCGAAAACTCATCGGTGGCAACTTATTGCCCGAAAAATTCACGATGAATGAACTTCAGTCGGTCTATGAGGCCATTTTAGGACAAAAAATGCGGCGGACCAGTTTCCAAAGAAAAATGCTTAGCATGGATATTTTGGACCGACACGAAAAGCTTTTTACCGGAAAAAGTCACAAAGCTCCTTACCTCTACAGCTTTAAATCCACCTAAAGCATGAAAAAATACGTCATTCATTCAATTCTATTCCTAGCCTTCCTTTCTTTTTCCTGCGAAAAAAAAACCAGCCCAATCCAAATTCAAGTGGAATCAGTGAAGGTAGAAGGAGGCTTGATTTCAGGAAAAACAGATGAGACGGGAGAAATCAAAATTTTCAAAGGTATTCCGTTTGCCGCCCCACCACTGGGAGATCTGAGATGGAAAGCTCCACAGCCTGTGACTCCATGGACGGACGTGAAATCCTGCATTGAAAACCCTCCTGCTCCTATGCAAAATCCCCCTGTTCCGTTTTTTGCATGGACCGAGGAGTTTTTGATCCCTAAAGAACCCATCTCTGAAGACTGCCTTTACCTCAATGTCTGGACTGCTGCTGAGCGCGCTGATGAAAAGCGTCCTGTCCTGGTGTGGATTTATGGAGGAGGCTTTAGTTCGGGCGGAAACACCGTCCCGCTATATGACGGAGAGGATCTGGCCAAAAAAGGAATTGTAGTCGTCGCACTCAACTACCGAATCGGCATGTTGGGATTCTTGGCACATCCCAAACTCAGTGCTGAAAACCCCGATCAAACCTCCGGCAACTATGGTCTATTAGATCAGATTGCGGGTTTGGAGTGGATAAAAAAGAACATCGCCGCTTTTGGAGGAGATCCGAACAAGGTGACCATCGCCGGCCAGTCTGCTGGAGCCTTCAGCGTCAATGCATTGGTCGTTTCCCCAAAAGCAAAAGGCCTTTTCCACCAAGCCATTGCACAAAGCGGGGGCATGTTCAGTCGGGGTACTGGATTAATTTCCGGTCTCCAAGGAGCTGAAGAACGGGGAAAACAACTGACCGACACCTTGGGAATTTCTTTAGCTGAGCTTCGGGAATTACCGGCGGATAGCCTGCTTAAGCTACCAGGGAGATTTGGACCTGTAGTGGATGGTAAGGTTTTGCCAAGCGTGAGGCAGGCTTTTGAAGAGGGCTCTTTCTCAGATGTTCCTCTTCTGACCGGTTGGAATGCGGATGATCGGGTTTCAGGAAATCCTCCTACGACTACTGCCGAATTCAAAGCCAATGCCAAGAAACAATACGGAGGTCGCGCCGGAGAATACCTTGAGCTTTTCCCTGCGGGAAATGAAGTAGAACTGGAAGAAACTCTGAAAACAATCGGAGTCCTCGGATTCGGATTTCAAAACTATACCTGGGCTAGAATGCAAACCGAAAAGGGTCAAAAAGATGCATACCTCTACTATTTCACCCGAGTGCCTCCTGGAGAGCCCAACTATGGCGCATTTCATTCGGCTGAATTTAGCTACGCCCTCCACACGCTCAAAAACTGGAACCGGCCTTTTGAGCAGGTGGATTATGACCTGGAAAAGATCATGAGTACGTATTGGGTGAATTTTGTAAAATCCGGAAATCCAAATGGATCTGATCTTCCGGAATGGCCGGTTTTTGATCCCGCAAATCCACTGGTTATCGAACTGGGGCCGGAAGTCAAAACCCGGGCGATGCCGTTTTGGCCTCAAATGAAATTTATGGAAAGCATGCTCCGCTGATGGTTTTCATTTCACCATGACCCCCAAAGTCAGCTCCAGCTCTATGGATTGGCCCAAGCTTTCCTCGATTTCACTTTTGATTTGAGAAAAATCTTCCGTGTGCAATTCCTTGTCTGAAAGAATGGTGACGGATATCCTCAGGGGACTGAGGTTTCTGATTTTCACTCCCCGAAGCGTTCCATGCGGGATGTGACTGCCGCTGAGCCTCTGAATCAGTTGATTTTCTCTCACCATCTCCCGAAAGCTCAAAACCAGAGGAGCAGTAACCAAAATCAAAAGCCCCAAGGAAATAAAGAGGCCTTTTTTTGCCAACTGAAAAGGACTGAATCCCAAAACCAAAAAAGTCAAGGCCGCAGCCAGTACAATCCCTGCGAGGTTAGTCCCAAGAAGAAGGGCGGCTCCCCAGAAAACATTCCACTCCCCCCAACCCAAACCGATTCCAGAGACAGCCAAAGGAGGCACAAGGGCCACTGAAATTGCTACTCCTGCCAAGGTTTTGGCTATTTCCTCCTTGGAATGAGCATAAGCCCCGGCCACACCAGAAGCCACAGCAATACCCAAATCGAGCAGATTCGGCCGGATACGTGCAAGAATTTCCGTATTCATGGTCTTCAAAGGGGTAATCCAAGTGATCACTACAGCAAAAATCAACCCCAAAACGATCCCCCAAAATAGGGTAATCAGACTGGATTTGATCAAAATACCATCTTGCCGGAGTGCTCCCATAGCCAAAGATATAATTGGGCCCATTAAAGGAGCCAAAATCATAGCTCCGATCACCACCGGGCTTGAATTGGCAAAAAGACCAAACGTAGCAATCAAGGTAGAAAGCGCCATCAAAACCAAAAACGAAGAAGTGGTTTCCGAATTTTTTTTCAACAGAGTAAAAAGCTCTTTGAATTCTTCGGTGGTGGCATGTCGTACCCAGGGCAAATATCCTCTGGTCAAAGCTTCCCGGAGCTTTCCCGTAGGAAGTCGGCTAAGGTTGATTTCTTTTCTTTTGACTTCCGCCTCTTTGGGCTGCTCGAACCCCGCAAGTATACTCACTTCCTGTTCGGAGACTTTAAGTTCAAGTTTTTCTGCCTGACCTTCCTCTCCATCCAAGGCATAGGTAAACCCTTTTTTGCAGGAAACTTCGAAGTATTCGGTGGAAACATAGCTGACAAAATCAGGGATTCTGCCTCCTTTGATGGGGAAAAACAGATTTTGAAGACCAAATTGGATGATGGAAAAAAGACTCTTCGGTGCC
This sequence comes from Algoriphagus confluentis, assembly GCF_036245625.1. Lineage (NCBI taxonomy): Bacteria > Pseudomonadati > Bacteroidota > Cytophagia > Cytophagales > Cyclobacteriaceae > Algoriphagus > Algoriphagus confluentis. The sequence continues at coordinate 219,813 of NZ_BTPD01000005.1, read as the reverse complement.
AGTATCAGTACATGCAGCAAGCCGTCATTCAGCCCAGAGTCCTCAATCAGCCGTTTAAATATAAGGCTGCTCTCGTTGTGCCCAGCCGCCAAAATCCCCATAGCTGCCACCTCAAGGACTTTTTCTTCTTCTTTGTTTTTTAATTTAATCCTGAAAGTCTCCAGTTTGACTTTCCGAAACAACTTTAAAAATCGAGAAAAACGCTTTCCAAAAGACCGAAAGAAGTCTGATTCGGTGGGATCAAAAAGCACGCTCAAGGACTCACCAATCACCAAAGAACTGATACAGATTTCCCCATTTACTGACAGAAGATCAAAGGTTTGGATTTTTTCCTGCTCCAAAAACCACTTGAATGCCTTTTCTTTGGAGGAAGCTATCCCAAGGGCTTTGGCAAAAAGCCTTAGCTCAGGATGAGGCAACAGCCCCAGACTTGGATTTTCCTGTTGTCTCAGTTTTACGAGAATATTCCTGCACTGCTCGTCGGACAGCCAAAGCAACAGGTGGTCCTCCGAAGAAAAATCCTCCAAATCAAACGCTTCCCAACTTATCCGTTTTTGAGGTTGGGGATCCAATTTTTCAAAAAAGGAGGCCCTTTCCTCATCGGGAAGAGCAGAATCAAAAATCAAATAATAGGTTTTCATAAAAAGGAAAGAAAAAGATCCATGGTCAAACCAAATTGGAAAAAACCCGGATGATTTAAAAATTGTCGAAAAACAAAGTTCTTAAATCACCCTTATTCAATGCCGAGATGCCCCACTATTCCTCCATAAGCTGTTTCAGAATCTCCGTAGCTGCCTCTGAAAGCACCGTACCCGGCCCAAAAACAGCAGATACTCCTTGATTTCTCAGATATTCGTAGTCCTTGGAGGGGATCACTCCACCCGCTACCACCATGATGTCGGGTCGTCCAAGATCCCGGAGTGCCTGGATCAATTGCGGAATGAGTGTCTTGTGACCTGCGGCCAAAGAAGAAGCCCCTACAATATGTACATCGTTTTCTATCGCCTGCTCAGCTACTTCCTGAGGAGTTTGAAAAAGAGGGCCGATATCCACATCGAAACCCAAATCAGCAAAACCGGTGGCAATCACCTTTGCTCCACGGTCATGTCCGTCCTGCCCCATCTTGGCAACAAGAATCCTAGGTCTGCGGCCTTCCAGAGTAGCAAACTTATCCGACAACTCCTGAGCTTTCTTGAATGATTCCTGATTTTTCACTTCTGATGCATATACCCCTGAGATGGACTGAGTTTGAGCTTTATGTCTCCCAAATACCTCCTCCATCGCCAGGGAGATTTCTCCCAAAGTAGCTCTTTTTCGGGCAGCATCCACTGCTAGTTGGAGCAAATTCCCTATTCCAGATTTGGCTGCTTGAGTGATTGACTTCAAGGCCCGATCCACTTCATCCTGGTTTCTTCGGCTTTTGATTTCTTTCAGTCTTCGGATTTGAGACTCCCGGACGGATTGATTGTCCACTTCCAGGAGATCTATTTCAGTGGAATCCTCTACCTGATAGCGGTTGACTCCTACAATGATGTCTTGGCCACTGTCTATTCTAGCCTGCTTTTTGGCTGCGGCTTCCTCGATTCTCAGCTTGGGGAGCCCAGCTTCGATGGCCTTAGCCATTCCTCCCATTTCTTCCACTTCCTCGATCAGAGACCAAGCTCTTTTTACCAATTGATCAGTCAAATATTCTACATAAAATGAGCCTCCCCAAGGGTCCACTACTTGAGTGATTCCTGTTTCCTCTTGGAGAACCAGCTGGGTATTCCTTGCGATCCGTGCGGAGAAATCAGTCGGAAGTGCGATCGCTTCATCCAAAGAATTGGTATGTAGGGACTGGGTATGTCCCATGACCGCTCCCAAGGCTTCCACAGCTGTTCGGGTGACGTTGTTGAAAGGGTCCTGCTCCGTAAGAGACCAGCCAGAGGTCTGGCAGTGGGTACGAAGGACCAGAGATTTGGGATTCTTGGGCCCAAACTGCCGGACGATTTTGGCCCAAAGCAATCTTCCTGCGCGCATTTTGGCAATCTCCATAAAATAATTCATCCCAATAGCCCAAAAGAAGGACAGTCTGGGAGCAAAGTCATCAATATCCAGCCCCGACTTAATTCCAGTGCGGAGGTATTCCAACCCGTCGGCCAAGGTATAGGCCAATTCCAAATCTGCTGTGGCTCCTGCCTCCTGCATGTGGTAGCCGGAGATGGAAATGGAATTGAACTTCGGCATGTACTTCGAAGTGAACTCGAAAATATCACCGATGATGCGCATGCTGGGCTGCGGAGGATAGATGTAGGTATTGCGCACCATGAATTCCTTCAGGATATCATTCTGAATAGTCCCACTCAGCATTTCCGGACTTATACCCTGCTCCTCCGCAGCCACGATATAAAAAGCCAGAACAGGGATCACTGCCCCATTCATGGTCATGGAAACTGACATTTGATCCAAAGGAATCTGTTCGAAGAGGATTTTCATATCCTCCACCGAATCAATTGCCACTCCAGCCTTTCCTACATCTCCCTGCACCCGCGGATGGTCTGAATCATAGCCTCGGTGTGTGGCCAAGTCAAAGGCTACAGAAAGGCCCTTCTGCCCCGCAGCCAGGTTTCTTCGGTAAAATGCATTGGATTCCTCTGCCGTAGAAAATCCAGCGTACTGCCTGATTGTCCAGGGCCTTTGGACATACATGGTACTGTAGGGTCCTCTGAGATAGGGTGGAATCCCGGCTGCAAAGTCCAATTGTTTCAATTCCAGGATGGCTTCGGCATCGAAAACGGAAGGTATAGTGATTTTCTCCGGAGCTTCCCATTCCACCAGCGGAGTGGATGGAGAATTGGATAGCTTAGGACCTTCCCATTTGTTAAAATCAAGTCTCATAGGGCAGTTTTGGTTTGAAGCTCAAACAGGTAAGAGGCCCTCGTGGGGCGGAGTTGGAAGCTTTTTTCTTCAAAAAACTCAAAGTCAAGGTCATTCCTGAGCTTTTCGCCAGCGGGGAATACATTAACCCCGATTTTGGATTTATTTTTCTCCAAGACCTGCTCCTGAATCTTTTCCCGCTCACTTCTGACTCTGGAATGAATAGTTTTGCTCTCCAGAGCCTTCAGCCACCCGCCGGAAGACTCCAGTTGTTGCAAGCCCTCACGGATTTCATTGAGTATTTTTGCCTGTAGCGTTTCCAGAAAAAAAGAACCCGAAGCAGGATCCATGACTTTGTCCAAATAGGCTTCTTCTCTGAGTACGGCAGATACATTTCTTGCTATCCTCCGCTCCCTTGTTCCGGCCCGGTCCTCCAGCAAAGGAGGTACCCAAAGCCAATTACAACCTCCAAGGACTCCAGCCATCGCTTGATACGTCTGACGGATCAGGTTGGTATTTATATCCAGGATAGACTGATCCCAATGAGCCGTTTTTACTAATAAGCTTACCTCCTGATCCGGTAAGTCCAGATGATACAGCTTTGCCAGTCGGCTCAAACCGTCCCGCAGAGCCTTAAGCCGGGCAATTTCACCGAAATAATGCTCCCCGACTGCTGCCTCTACCAAAAGCTTTTGGAAAATGTAATCGGGCTTCTGAGCCGATCGATCCAAAATCTCCACCAATTCTCCAAGTAGGAATACGGTCCCATCCACTGGACTAGCACCTGACTCGGTATACCTGCTCGATTGAAGGGTAAATGCTTTGAACTGGGCATACGGCTCCGTCATCTCGAAGATCTCTTCCAAAACCTCCAGACCCAATCCATAAGCTTCATTGTGTTCAAAAACCAACTCTGAAGGCGACCAAAGCAAAGCCCCATGGATCTGATCCAAGGAAGCATTTTGCCTATCCACCCAGTCAAAAAAGGACCTTAAGGCAGCTACAGGATTGCCAAGAGGACGAATGGCAATAGCAATATATTGGGGCAAAACACCGGAGAGGAGCTGATCCAAATCCTCCATTCCGGTCAAGTGAAGCACCAAACCTTCAGAGCCTTTTTGCAAAGCCTCCACTACCTCTTCAGAAGTGTCTCCAGGAAGCACACTTGTCATGTTTTGCCAAATCCGTGCAGATTCCCCTGGAATAGCCGATGCAGGGTGAAAATTGAATTGATGAGTAAAGGTCGCTTCCAAATCCTCCCGGGTATAAAACGGATCAATGGCAATCCTCCCCCACAAATTGGACTTTAGCTCCTTTTCAAAATCCTTTCCCTTCAAGTCTTTTTTTGCTTGGGTTATCCACTCGTCCTTGGTTGTCCTCGGAAAATCAAAAAAGTCTTTTTTCATGCGATTTGGGTTTATTTTCCTTCCAAAAATAACCAATCCATCGATGTACACCAGAAGAAATCCACCGATGCGCTTTCCCTATTCAGGAATTATTCAAATCACCTGAAAATCAACCCTTAACCCATTATGTCGACAATCTTCAAAAAAACAGTGAAAAAAAATGAAAAAAATCACCTTTACCGAAAAGACAACTGAATCCTATCCACACACCGAATAAAGTATCAAATCCTCCTTCCAAATATCTATTTATTCACTTTTTCAAGCCTTTTTCAATTTTTTATTTAGGTTAATTTTCCACAAATTTGACGCCCTCGTCTTAGCCAAGACGGGAGGTTTTTCAAGAAAATCTTTACTAATGAGTCTAGAAGCCAGTGCAGTTTGGAATGAATGCTTACGTGTGATCGAACAACACGTCAATGAGCAAAGCTATTCCACCTGGTTTAAGCCCATCAATCCCGTCAAACTCGAAGGGTCGAGTCTGACCATTCAGGTTCCCAGCCAGTTTTTTTATGAATGGCTGGAGGATAACTACGTCCAAGTACTGAAGTTGGCTATCAAAAGTACCTTGGGCCAAAATGGAAGACTGGAGTACGCTGTAGTAGTGGATAAGGGCAACTCGGCCAATCAGCCCTATGTGGTATCTTTTCCCCAAGGAAATACCACAGGAAAAAAACCTACCCATGCTCCAGCCGAGGTAAAGACCCCTTTCGAAATGCAATCTCTCGATGCAGATATGCTCACCCAAAGCAATCTGAATCCCAATTATACCTTCAATACCTACATTGAAGGAGATTGCAATAGATTGGCTCGCTCGGCAGGATTTGCAGTCGCTACCAAGCCGGGAATCACCTCTTTCAACCCGCTTATGGTGTATGGAGGAGTTGGTCTGGGCAAAACCCACTTGGTCCAAGCCATAGGCAACGAAATCAAAAATGGTCCTGAGGACAAGTTTGTACTTTATGTGTCCTCCGAGAAGTTTGTGAATCAATTCATGGATTCGATCAAAGACGGAAACGTGAAAAGCTTCACCAACTTCTACATGCAGGTCGATGTCCTGATCATCGATGACATTCAGTTTTTGGCAGGAAAGGACCGAACTCAGGAGATGTTTTTTCACATTTTCAACCATCTCCATCAGAGTAAGAAGCAAATCATCATGACCTCCGACTGTCCTCCGAGAGATCTCAAAGGACTGGAGGAGCGACTGCTATCCCGATTCAAATGGGGCTTGACCGCAGACTTGCAGATGCCGGATTTCGAAACTCGTGTGGCGATCATTCGGAGAAAGATGCAGTCTGAAGGGATTTTTATTCCTGACGATGTGGTCGAATACCTTGCCTACACCGTGGACACCAATGTAAGAGAGCTTGAAGGAATCTTGATTTCACTGATTGCTCACGCTTCTTTGAACCGCGTGGAAATCGACTTGGGACTGGCAAAAACCGTGATCAAAAACTTCATCAAGGACATCGAAACCGAAGTTGGGATTGAATTTATCCAAAAGGCGGTCTCTGAATACTTTGGCATCCATGCCGATGAACTGAAGGCCAAAACGAGGAAAAAGGAGATCGTGATCGCCAGACAGGTGGCTATGTTTTTCTCCAAGGAATTCACCAATCACTCGCTCAAATCCATCGGCTATCACTTTGGAGGCAGGGACCACAGCACAGTCATCCACGCCATTCAGACTGTCAATGATATGATGGAGACGGATTCCAGCTTTCGAAATTCAGTGAATGAGCTGAAGAAAAAGTTTAAGATCAGATCGTATTGATTTGAAATTTGAGATTTTCTCAAAGCTCAAACTTTTTATTCCCCTGCTTTTACCAGCGGACAATTTCTTTCAGTTCTTCTCTGGAAAATTCCAACTCGGTATAGCCCATTGCGTAAGACCCGATCTCATAGGGGATGTAGATTACCTTGAATCGATCTTCCTGAAAGCCCATGGCATTCGCCAGAAAAAAGCCAGTTTCAGGAAGGAAGAATTTCCCGGACTCTTCCAAAGAAACACCTTCCTCTACCTCGTGATACTCCCTGAATTTATGCTCGGTTAGCTTTAAAAGCTCCTTTTCATTCAAAACTAACTGATTACTCTCCAGGGCTTTACCCGAGGTATAGTCTAGGTTCAAGAAATAAACCATACTGTTGGGATGAGCTCCGCCGAGGTAGGTGTATTGGGAAAAGAAAATGCTCAGGGTTTGATCTGAGGAATAAGAGACCTCCCCTTCTACCTGGATTTCCCATTCTTGAGCAGATTCCGGGAATTCGGATCTGAAGCTGAGGAACTCTTCGAAAAATTGATCCACTCCCGCTTCCAAATCAGGAGAATCCTTCTCTCCGTATTGCATCAAATTCTTGACAGTTTCGCGGATTTGACTGTTGATCATATCTGCTTGGTCTCCACCTTTGGCCACCGGCCATACCAGACGGATTTGGGCACAGCTCTCATCGGCACATTGCTCCCGGATTAGGGAATCCTTTTCAAATTTCAACGGGGTCACGTCCTGATCCAGTCCCTGTCGGGAGATTTCTCTTGGACCGCAGGATAGGAGGAAAGCCATAAACGAAATGAAGAAGTAATTCATAGCTTAGGATTTTGAAAGAAAGAGATCCAGCAGTTGTTGTGCCAAAATCCGGGGATTCAATTCACCGGATTTGACTTTGGGCTTTTCGGCCTCCAGCTTTTGTTTCACTTCTGGATGCTTTAAAAATACCTGCGCCAGAAGATAGTAAACCTGGTCATCTAGCCACGTCAGTCTTTGTCCGGACCGATTCCTGTCCCAGAATCCCGAAGCTTTCATCTTCTGCTCATATTCCTCCAGATTTTTCCAAACCTGATCCAAACCAAACCCGGTCAGGGAACTGGCCAAAAGAACCTGAGGATACCAGTTATTCTCTGTCTCGGGAAAGAGATGAAGCGCATTTTGGTAATTGACTTTGGCTTTCTTGGCCGCATCCAGATTCTCCCCGTCGGCTTTGTTGATGACCAAAAGATCAGCCATCTCCATGATTCCTTTTTTGATTCCTTGAAGCTCGTCTCCCGCACCTGAAAGCATCAACAAGAGGAAAAAATCTACCATATTCTTAACGGCAGTTTCACTCTGTCCTACCCCCACGGTCTCTACCAGAATCACATCAAATCCCGCAGCCTCACAAAGCAGAATTGATTCTCTGGTTTTGCCACTGACCCCACCAAGCGTACTCCCGGATGGACTAGGTCGGATGAATGCCCGCTTGTCGGAGGACAGTTTTTCCATGCGGGTTTTATCCCCCAGGATACTTCCCTTGGTCAGCTGACTGCTTGGGTCTACAGCCAAAACCGCTACCTTTTTTCCCTGATCCAACAGCCAGCTTCCAAACGCTTCGATGAAGGTACTTTTCCCAACTCCTGGGACTCCAGTGATCCCGATCCGAATAGACTGACCTGAGAAGGGAAGAATTTCCTGTACCAAGCGGGCAGAGAGTTCTTGGTCTGCATCAAGAACGCTTTCCACCAGCGTGATCGCCTGACTCAAAACCACCCGGTCACCGCCGAGAACTCCTTCACGAAAAGCTTCAAAACTTAGTCTCTTTCTCATGGCTTGGCAGGTAAAAAGCGGGACTCTCCCATGGGAGTTTTTTCGTATTCTGCGAGAAGGAAAGTAGCGAACTGCTCGGGGAAATGGGGTGCTGTGGGGGAAAGTTCTATTTCTTGGTTTAAATCCCGGGAAAAGAAAAAAACCAGCGTCTTGCCATATTTGGTGTGGGGCTGGGCATCTGCAAAATCTTTCATCCAAGACAAATCCTCATCCAAAGCTCGAATGGCATACACCCGTATGACAGGTCCGGTGTTGTTCTCATTTCTGAAAAAAGCCAACTCCTCATACTTCCCTTCAAAAACAGACAAGCCGGGTTGAGAAAGGCTTTCATTGATGATTTTATACAAAAGAATACCCACCAGAGTGCCCAAAACATAAATTATCCACTTGTTGTTTTTCATTTTCGGAGTGAAAGCAAGGTTTGTTCCTTTATGGCAGTAATTTAGCTCAAAATTCTGAAAATGGGATTCGAGTACATCAAAGCACTCCACATCATATTCGTAGTCACTTGGTTTGCAGGGCTGTTTTATATCGTCCGCCTGTTTATCTACCAGACCGAAGCTCTGGAAAAACCTGAAGCCGAACGCAAAATCCTAAAACCTCAACTGGACCTCATGGCCAATCGTCTTTGGTACATCATCACTTGGCCTTCAGCAGTGTTGACTTTGATTTTTGGGATTTGGGTGTTGACTTATCGATGGGGATATATGCAACTGGGCTTTATGCATGCCAAACTCGCCTTCGTGTTGCTATTGTATGTATACCACGGCTTTTCTCATGTTTTGTACAAAGAACTACAGCGTGGAAAAGCCCGCTGGACCTCTACTCAGCTGAGATTATGGAACGAAGTTGCCACTCTTTTGCTTTTTGCTATAGTATTCCTGATCGTACTGAAAAGTACCCTGAGTATGGTCTGGGGAATCGTAGGCCTAGTGGGATTGGGAGTTTTCCTCATGCTTGGGATTAAGATTTATAAAAAATACAGAAAAGATTAAAACATGAAATTGATTCGATTTTTGCTTGGTTTTGGAGTGATTGTAGTAGCGATAAGTGCCTGCTCTTCGGGTTCAGAATCCGGAAGTTCCGCCATTGAGCTCCCAATTTTGGGAGAAAGGTATGTAGATGACAATCAGGACACCGTATATCACCAGATCGCTGAGTTTTCTTTTATCAATCAAATGGGAGATACGATCACCAAAGCAGACATGTCAGGAAAAATCTACGTGGCAGACTTCTTTTTTACCACCTGCCCTACCATCTGTCCCATCATGAAAAAGGAAATGCTTAGGGTATATGAGCAGTACAAGGACAACCCTGATTTTAAAATCCTTAGTCACAGCATTGATCCGACCCACGATACTCAGGAAGTACTGAAGGACTATGCAGAAAAGCTTGGAGTGGAAGATGCTCAAACATGGAACTTCCTAACAGGAGATCAGGAGAAGATCTTTGAAATTGGGCAAACCAGCTACCTGACTACAGCAATGGCCGACCAATTGGAACCGGGAGGCTTCCTCCACAGTGGTGCTTTTCTTCTCGTTGATGGACAGGGAAGAATCCGTGGGGTCTACGATGGTACCAAATCGGACCAAGTGGACCGATTGCTCAATGACATCCCCAAACTACTGAAGAAATGAAAGGCGTTTTCTCTTTCCTTTTTTTATCAGTTTTGGTATTTTCCTGTAGTCCGAAATCAACCAATGAGGAAAATACCCTTGCTCAGATTTCTGATCCTGAGGTGATGAAATTCGCTGTGAATGGGAAAAGGCTCTATGAAAATTATTGTGCGAATTGCCATCAATCCGATGGTCGGGGGCTGGGGAAACTGATACCTCCTCTCAGGGATGCGGATTATTTCAAAGCCAGCATTCATCGGACTGTGTGGATTATCCGAAATGGGCAAAAAGGAGAAATCACGGTCAATGGCCAAAAATACGATCAACCCATGCCGACCAATGCTCAACTTACTCCATTGGAAATCGCGCAAATCACCACTTATCTCTACAATATCTGGGGATTGGAGGAGGGGGTAATTTCTGCTGCTGATGTCGAAAAATACCTTCGAGAATCCCCCAATGGCTACTGAAACTACTGCTTGATCAGGGAATCGGCCTTTTGGAGCACATTTTTGATATCCTCATTCACTTTAGTGACCTTGACCATTTGATCTTCCAGGTAGGCCTTGACTTCTTCAGGAGTTTTTTCCCCGTCTTCGATTTCATATTGCCTCATCCAGACAAACATCCCCTCGTAGGCTTGGTCCAAGTCTACGGCAAGTGTCTTCAGTGCATCAATTTTTTCCTGATCGGGATCAGGGCTTGCAGACAGTTCTTCTACCATCTGTAGAGCTGTTTTTTCCAGAGATTTAAGCTGCCCCATTTTTGGCATTACCTCATCGTGAACAGCAATCACTTCTTCTCTAAGCTTATTATTAGCTTCAACTTGCTTATTTCCACAGGATTGAAAAAGAATTATCAGGCCAAAAAGCAAAAAAACAATGGAGTATTTCATATTGATGTGTTATCTATGACAAACATACAATAAAATCTTATTTTAGTTAAAATTAAACCTTCAAAATTTAGTCTGATGATATTTCGCCTTCCATTGGCTAATTTTGATTCAAACTGAAAAATTATGAAACCCTTTTGTTTTGCTGACGGCTCGATCATTGATTCTCAGACTGCTACCATTCACCCAATGGACTTGGGGCTAATCAGAGGCTATGGAATCTTCGACTTTTTCAGGACCGTCGATTATCAGCCCCTTTTTCTCGAAGACTATCTGGATCGTTTTATCGCATCAGCAGAAAAAACTCATTTACCCTTGCCACTTTCCCGAGAAGAACTGAGGAGTGTCATTTTTGAACTGATTGAAAAAAATGACCTTCAACAGGGAGGTTTCCGGATGGTATTGAGCGGAGGAGTTTCGGACAATCACTTCTCTCCCGCAGATGGAAAACTATTCATCTTTGCCGAATCTCTAGATTTCCCTGCGGAAGAAAAGTACCAAAACGGAATCAAACTACTTACTCTTGAGTATGTTAGACCAATTGCCGAAATAAAAACCACCAATTATACCCTGCCTGTATGGCATAGTGTCAATTGGAAAAAGCTAGGGGCTGAGGATGTACTCTATCACTGGAACGGATGGGTCAGTGAAAGCTCAAGAAGTAATTTTTTCATTGTGAAAAATGGAATAATCCACACCCCAGACCAGCATATTCTTCAAGGGATTACACGAAAACAATTGCTGAAAATAGCCCAAAATGCCATCATACGACCGATTTCTTTAGAAGAGGTCTGGGATGCAGATGAGGCTTTCATCTCCAGTACGACCAAAGTACTCCTACCGGTAACTCAAATAGACACACGTAAAATCGGCAACGGAAAAGTGGGGCCTGTCACTCAGACGATCTTGGGAAAATTCAGAGAGTTGGAAAAAGTAACCGTATCCTAACAAAAAAGCTCCGAAAGGAGCTTTTTTGTTATTCTAGGATCAATTCTGCGTCCTTGAGGATATACATCAGTTTTTCCGGGTCAGATGCATTTAAGGTAAGCTTCCCCTTGACTTTGACCCGCTTGGAGGTGTATTTGATGGGTTTGCTTAGCATCACCTCCATCACGGTCTCCGGACCACCTGAACCGCAGAAAAAACATTCGGCGAGAGGTAAACTGGACAGAATTATATGGTCAGGCTTGAACATCCCCTCAAAAGGGATGATGTACCCATCTGCCTCGACCACTTTGCCTTCCAATTTGGTGATGTTTTCGGAAAAGACCGGAACATATAGCTCCCCAAATTGATCTTCGCTGATTTTGTAAGAAACCTCAGCGAGGTTTTTCCAAACTCCCTGAGCGATTACCCCCTGTATTCCAAGCAGGAAGACTACCAGCAGGAGGGTTAAAGACCACTTTTTCATTGTTATCTGATTCTAATTTTTGCCCTAGTTAAGCTTTTGTCAGTTGCTTTGCAATACTGGTCTGATAAGCGGACCATGCCGGGATAGCAGAAGCAACTACACCTACACCCAACGCATAAGCTACTATCCAAAGTTCTTGTTTGAGAAAAATCCATGGGTCAAGGGAGGAAGTCATCATGGGATCTCCCTGACCTAGGAGAAAAGCCAAAAAGCCATGCCCAAGACCAATGCCAACCAAAGCTCCCAATAAAGTCAATAGTACCCCTTCCAAAAACACCAAAAAAACCAACTGCAAACTGGAAGCTCCCAAAGCCCGAAGTATGGCCAAGTCATATTTTCTTTCCTTCAGAGAATTGTATAAGGCTATGAATATCCCAAGGCCCGAAACTCCGATCAAGATGAATGCAATTCCTTGCAATAAACTGATACCAATACCCAAAAGCTCAAACAAGCGGGAAATCTCAAACGAAGGAGAAGCTGCCTGCATGGATGTACCTGAATTGATCATCCGGGGTAGTTGCACCGCAGCCATGGGACTTCTGAATTGAACCAAAACCGTGGTCACCTCTCGGGGTTCTTCCGATTGTGGAAACCCTGTTTTAGCTACCGGATGATGAAAGTGATCATGGTGAGGTTCTTCTTCTTCATGGACCTCATCTTCCCCGCCTTCCTCATCGTGGGTATACCAGACCGATTCAATACTGGTCAATACCAGCCGATCGACGACATTGCCCCGGGGGGATAAAATGCCTTTGACGACAAAATTATGCTGATCATGATCGTGGCTTCCTACACTGATTCCATGACTTCCTGAAAATTCGCTTCCGAGGGTCAACCCTGATTTTTTTGCCACCTCGGCCCCAAGAACCACCTCGAAAGGCTCTTCCCAAGCCGCACCCTGCTCCAGCTCGACCTCATGCAGGGCCAAATAGTCGTGATTGGTCCCGACGATTCGGAATCCCTGATAATTGTCTCCCAAGGCAAGAGGAATCACATTCTTGACCAGACGATTTCTGGATAATCGCTGGGCTTCATCCATGGGAATATTGCCGGTAGGGAAATCAATATGGTAGACCGAAGAAAGGATCAATTGAAGTGGACTTCCTTTGGCTCCTACCACCAGATCGATCCCTGCAGCATCCTGATTCATTTTCTTTTCGAACTGATCCTGGATGAGAAGCAGAACAGTAATGATTGCCAATCCCAAGGCCAACAGGAAGACATTTAGTCCGGTCGAAAGCGGTCTGAACGTGAGGTATTTCCAGGCTATTTTGAAGAGATTCATGAGGCTTTGACTTCGATATAGTTGGGAATATGCTGCTTGACCCGTTGATCATGGGTCACAATAATCAAGGCAGCTCCGATTTTGGAAGCTTGGTTCTGAAGCAATTGGATTACTTTCTCGGTATTGGTATCATCCAGGCTTGAAGTGGGTTCATCAGCCAGGATCAGTTTGGGAGCATTGGCTAGGGCTCGTGCAATGGAGACCCGCTGCGCTTCCCCCTCACTGAGTGTGAGAACTGAGGACTTGGCTTTATCAGACAAGCCCAATTCTTTCAGCAGCTCAATGGTTTTTTGCCCTTCTTTTTTGCCGAAAAAATGAGCCAGCTCCAAATTTTCCCTGACATTCAGTGCTGCCAACAAATGAGGTTTTTGAAACACAATCCCAATATTCTTTCCCCGGAACAAATCCAATCTTTGGCCTTTCAGCTCATGAAGCTTGACTCCGTCCAGAATTATCTCCCCGTTTTTTGGCCTCAAAAGCCCTCCCAGAAGATGGAGAAGGGTAGTTTTACCGGAGCCGGAATTCCCCAAAACCAAAAGGGACTGCCCTGCATCCAGATTGATGTCCGGAAAATGAATGGGCTTTTGGCCCGGATGGGAAAAGCTGAGTGATTTGGCTTGTAAGCGCATAGTTTATTTTACTGGAATAGAGACCCGGAAAACAGTACCTTTGTTTTGCTCACTTTCAAATTCAATTTCACCTCGGAGTACTTCGAGGCATTTTTTGACAATGGACAGCCCCAAGCCGGAGCCTTCAATAATCCCGACATTCTTGGCACGAAAAAACCGGTCAAAAAGTTGGTTTTGTTCCGATTTGGGAATTCCGATTCCCCTATCGGCCACGATTGCTTTCAAGGTTCCATTTTCGATGGTCAGTTTAAATTCTACCTGACCTCTGTCTTTGGAGTATTTGACTGCATTGGAAAGAAGGTTTTCAAGCACCTGATAAACCAAATCTGGGTCAGTAGTCAGGGTTTTGGGCATTTCTCCGATTTCGGATTTGATGGTGACTTCATTTTCAATTCCAGCTTTTACGGTATCCATGACCTCTTTGACAAAGGCCCCCATAAAAACCTTCTTGGGCTTAAACTCCAGCTTGTTTTCGTCCGCCTTGCCAAAAAACAACACGCTGGTCAGCAGATTATTCAGTGCACGGACCGAGTTTTCGATTTTGGAGGCGTGTTTGGTGATTTTCTGACGAAAAGGATGGTCTTTTTCCGCATATATCTGAAGTAACTGGGCAGAACTGAGGATGGACGTAAGCGGGGTTTTGAAGCCGTGGGACACATTGAGTACGATCCGGGATTTGAGCTCATTGATCTCCCTTTCTTTCTCCAGGGCTTTGGTCAGTTCTTTGTTGGCTTCGTAAAGCTCTGCCGTCCTCAGCTTGACTTTTTCTTCCAACTCATTGTTGAGTTTTTGAAGCTCCTTCTCCTTCCGATCTTTGAATATGGCCAACTCAATGACCATGTTGAGCTCCCGGATATTGAAAGGTTTGATGACGTAAGCGCTTGGATTGGTCCCTACCACCTTATTGAGCGTCTCTGCATCCGAACTGGCACTGAGGTACACGACCGGGATGTCGTATTTCTCATTGATGATCTCGGTAGTACGAATTCCATCCAGCTCACCGGCCAGATTGATATCCATCATCACGATATCCACAAGGTCGCATTCCAAAATCTCCAGAGCTTTCTCTCCAGAATCAGCAATACCTACAATTTGATGGGCATTTTTCTCCAAAGCCCTCTGAAGAAGCAAAGCTGAAACTGAATCATCCTCCACAATGAGGATTTTTAATGTAAACATACGGCTGGATTCTTGGGTCAGATTTGGGCCAAAATACAAAAATTAATCTTTTGGCAAGGGGATTTCCACTCGGACCCGGGTTCCTTTAAACTTATCACTCCAAATTGAAATCTTCCCTTGAAGTAGCTCCACGAGATTTTTGGTAATGCTCAGCCCCAGTCCTGTACCGTCAAAGAGCCGATCATTCCCTGTGCTTTCCTGCTCAAAGGGATGGTACATTTTATTCTGAAACTCGACAGACATGCCTACCCCCGAATCCTCTACTTCCAAAATCAAGCGATTCGATTTTCTTGAGATTGTCACCTCAATTCTTCCCTCTTGGGTATACTTGATCGCATTTCCAAGCAAGTTATTGAAGATAATCTCCAGAAATCGTCGATCCACTTTCGCCTCAAAATCGGGAGTCTGGAAACTTAGATCCAGACCCAGCCCTTTTTTGTTGGCAGAGAGCTTAAGGGGCTTGATCAAGGATTCAAAAAAAGTATGGATTGGAGTAGAAGTAAAGACCACCGGCATTTTCTTGGCTTCTATTCTGGCCAATTCTAACAGGGAATTGATGGTCCCCAAAAGGCGTTCTCCACTCTGAAGGATAATTTCCACCAAATCCGAGAGTTCTTCGTCGCCCTTCTTGAGCAAAAGGATCTGCTCCGCTCCTCCAATGATTCCATTGAGCGGAGTCCTGATTTCATGGCTGATATTGGAAAGCAGGCTGGTCTTGAACCTATTGGCCTCTTCAGCCTTTTCTTTGGCCACTTTTAGATTTTTCTCGGCCAGTTTTTGAGCAGTAATATCTTTGAATACACAGAGAATCAATTCTTTTCCTGAGAAATCCGGCTCCAGCAATACGCAATAGACTTCCATTTCCAAAGAACCCGACTTCCAGTCCATCCTGGTCTCCAAGGAAATCCCATCCCCTGGATTTTGACGGATTTTGGCCAACACTTTCACCAATTCTGATCTCAGGTTGGAATTGGGTATCAAAAGCTCAGAAAAAGAAGTGTTTTCCAAAAGAGGCACCTGCTTTTTCATCAACCGGGCAAAGGCGGGGTTGGTGGTCAGGATATGATCCACCCCGAGAAACAAGACCATGCCGTCCTGAGAGCTGTTCCAGACATTCTTAAATTGCTGCTCAGCAAGAAATTTGTCCCGGTTTTTCTGATCCATTTCTGATTTGAGAAGTCCCAAATTCTGAATTTGTTTGAAAACTAAGCTGATTAGAATCCCGATTCCCACAAGGACCAAAACAGCGAAGGTGAGGAAGAGCGGCTGAAGGTAAAAAGGTTGATTGATCCGAAAAGGAGATGATTTCACGGTGGGTGAAAAAATCTCGCCGTCGTAGGAAGCCTTCAGTTCGAACACATAGTCTCCCGCAGGCAAATTGGGAAAAAACAGCTCATTGGAACGTGGGTCCTGAATCACTTCCCAAGGGGTGTCCTCTGAGCTTGCCAATCGATAATGGATGAAAAGTTCTTTGGATTCATTGAATGCAGGAGCCGCGTAGGTGATTCTTAAGGCGTTTTTTTCATTAGGAACTTCAAATGCCCCCACGGAAGACACATCGGAATTTCCAAGGATGGCACTTTTAAGAAAAATTTGGGGTGCTATATGACCAATATCCTCCTCTTCGGGGTAGTAAATGGATAATCCTTTGTGGGTACCGATCATCACTCTACCGGATTGAGCTTGAAGCAGGGCTCCTCGGTTCACCTCATCCCCCACCAGTCCCCCTGCCTCGGAAAAATTAGTCACCTTTCCATCGGCAAGAATGAAAACCCCGTGGTCCGTACCTGCCCAGATTTGGTTTTGCCGGTCTTTCATGAGGACAAAAACCGGATGAGTAATCGTTTTGCCGCCGATCGAAAAAAGGCCTAATTGATTATCCCGATACAGCTTCAATCCATATTCTGTACCGATCAAAACTCCTCCTTGGTCCAATTCTAGGAAATCATACCCCTCTGCCAATACAAACTTGGAGTTTTCCACCACCGGATATTGATTCTCCAGCCGGCTTGCCCGCATGACGATGATTTTCCCATTTTTCAATCGCCCGGATTTTCGTTGAAAAATGGTCACATCTCCCAAATTTTCTTTGATCTCAGCAGTAAGTTCATGCCCATAATCCCCGGTTTTCAAGGCCGCTAACGAAGAATGGAAAATCCGCTCGGAATTGGTAATCAAAATACTGTCCCCATCTACCGACACCGAGGACACATTGACCCCCTTGGGAGGAGGGATCTGCCTAAGTCTCTTCGTGACCGGATCATAGTAGCCCACCCCACCCCAATTGGCAGAAAACCAGACTTCCCCTGACTTGGCACTGGAAAAATTAATGATTCGTTGATTGGGATTCCCTTTGGGGTTGTTGTCTCGCAACAAAGTACTGATCCCCGACGGGGCAAATTTTTGGATCCCATTATTAAATCCAAAAAGGAACTCCCCCTGCCCCAATTCAGTAATTGCCGTAATTTCCTCACCCAAGAAATCCAGGGACTCTGAGCCGAAATTTTGGAAGAGTTGACTGTTGCTGTTGGCCAGACCGCGGCTACTTCCTACCCAGAGGATTCCTTCCCGATCCACAAAAAGAGTGTGAATGTAATTGGACCGAAAAAGATAAAACAGATCCAGCATTAATGGCCTCCCTCGTGAAGGATGATAGCGCCTAAACTGTGAATTGTAGTGATAATACACATAATCTCCTTTGAAATCCAGGGTAAAGTAAGGTGAGCTGATTACTTCTGGATTGGTAAAATTTCTATCCAGGATTTCTTCGGGGTGGTCGGGTGTCTTTCCTTTGGCCAAAAATCCATTTCCGAGGAAGAAAAAGTCACCTGATGGACTCTGCTTTACCACTACCGGGAAATCCGGAAGGGGAATTCCACTGAGATTAAAGTCTTTGAGATACCCATTTTCTAAAAAATAAACTCCTTTCTGGAAAAACAGGATGTCCTTTTCCTTCCATCTCAACACAGAAGTGAGGCTACCCATAATCGAAAAATCCCTGGCAATTACCCGCTTGTCCGGGTCCCCATAATTCCAAAAAATCATCTGGGTCCCGGTGTCCACAAAAAAACGTTTTTGCTCCCCCTTGCCCAAGGTAAAAAAACGGATTTCAGAAGAAAACTTGGCAGTCACCTGTGGAGGGAAGCTAAGTTCCGACCACCCGGATTCCGTCCCTTGCAAGACCACAGGCACCCCACTGCCATTGTAAAGCCAAAAATGTCCGTCTTCATCTTTATGGATAGAAATACGAAAAGCGAATTTTCTCAGAAGGGTATCGGTAAGCTCATAAGTTTGAATCCCGTCTGAATAGACTACTCCTCTGGACGTGGCAAACCACATCTGACCCAAAGTATCCTGCTCGATCTGGAGAATAGTCTGCACCGGGAGTCGGACTCCATTTGGCTGAAGATTAAACTTAAAGCTCTGGGCATAGGCAAGGTGGAGTCCAAGGAAAAGACAAAAACAAACCGTCAAAAGGTGGATAAATCGCCCATGCATGGAGCTAAAATCTGAAAAAGATTCCTCTTCCCAAATTCATTGGAGAATGTTTAGCTTTTCTTTTGTCAGCGGGTGGTTTCTTTTATTTTTGTGCCAAACTTAAAAATGCGTATCGATGAGTGTACTAGTCAATAAGAATTCAAAGGTTATCGTCCAGGGATTTACTGGTTCTGAGGGATCCTTTCATGCCCAGCAAATGATCGAATATGGAACCCAAGTAGTGGGAGGAGTCACTCCCGGAAAAGGCGGTTCCACTCATTTGGAAAGACCTGTTTTTAATTCCGTGGAAGAGGCAGTTCAAAAGACTGGTGCAGACACGTCGATTATTTTTGTTCCGCCGGCTTTCGCTGCTGATGCAATTATGGAAGCGGCAGACGCAGGGATCAAAGTGATCATTGCTATTACCGAAGGAATCCCTGTCGCAGATATGATGAAGGCTAAGCCTTACATCAAAGAAAGAGGCTGTGTCCTGGTGGGACCCAACTGCCCCGGAGTAATTACTCCAGGAGAAGCCAAAGTAGGAATCATGCCCGGTTTCGTATTCAAACCCGGCCGTATTGGAATCGTCTCCAAATCGGGAACATTGACCTATGAGGCAGCAGATCAAGTAGCCAAAGCAGGCCTTGGCGTATCGACTGCCATCGGCATCGGGGGAGATCCCATCATCGGGACTTCCACCAAACAGGCTGTAGAAATGCTGATGAATGATCCCGAAACGGATGCCATCGTCATGATCGGAGAAATCGGAGGAAACTATGAAGCTGAAGCGGCTAAGTGGATCAGGGAAACCGGAAACAAAAAGCCCGTTGTAGGCTTTATCGCAGGACAAACAGCACCTCCGGGCCGAAGAATGGGCCATGCCGGAGCGATAATCGGCGGTGCTGATGATACTGCAGCTGCCAAAATGAGAATCATGAGAGAGAATGGTATCCATGTGGTGGAATCTCCCGCTGAGATTGGGGCTACTATGGCCAAGGCTCTGGGTGTAAATGCCTAAGTGAACGGAAAAAACCAGATTCCCAAGTTCAATTTATTCTGCGCCTCGGATCCTCTTCTGGGGCGCTTTTTTTTGGAGAATTTTTCCGGGCCTTTTGTATCTTCCAGCATGCAAGCCCCTCAGCCCACCCTTTCTGATCAATTTTACACCAAAAAGGTCAAAGACCTGTTGGTCAGATCCATTCGGTGGGTCACTCCTGAGACGCCCATCCAAGCCTGTGCTAGGTACATGGCACAAGAACAGGTAAGCTGTCTTTTTATTGGAAAGGAGTCCAATGACCTCGCTGGCTTCATCACTGACCTTACCCTCCGTGACCAAGTGTTGGCTCAAGGATTGGATCCCTCTACACCCGTGGTATCGATCATGGAACCCCACCTGATCAGTATCTCTCCGGAGGCTAGTCTGGTAAAAGCACTCCTGCTCATGTTCCAGTCCAAAGCAAGGTACCTTTTGGTCAAGGATGAGCAGGGATTTCTGGGATGGATAAGCCGGACCAAAGTCCTTACTGAACAAAGTCAGGGCCCCTTTCTCTTTATCCAATCTGTAAAAGAAGCCCGACAGATTTCCGAACTCCGGGAAAAATGGCAACGCATGCCTGACCTTATCCATCTTTTGGTCAGCCGGGGGATGAAAGCTGCCTACGTCAATCAAATCATCACCACGGTAGCCGATACCATCACGCAGCGGGTGATCGAGCGAGTCATCAAATCCTTTGGCCCCCCTCCGGCTCCCTTTGTGTTCTTTGTATTCGGAAGTGAGGGCAGGGGAGAATTAACGCTGAAGACAGATCAGGACAACGGAATTATCTATGCTGACAAAGCCAACGAACAAAGGGAGCAAGTAAGAGCCTATTTTCTCGAGTTTGCCACTCGGGTATCTACGGCCCTTGACCAAATCGGCCTTGCTTTCTGTGAAGGGAATTTCATGGCTATGAATCCCAAATGGTCTCATTCTCTATCCCACTGGAAAAACAACTACCAACAGTGGGTCTCCGACGCTTCTCAGGAGACCGCCATGAATTACTCTACCTTTTTTGATTGCAGAGGAATATACGGGGACCTGGCTCTGATAGAGGAATTGAAAACTTACATGGCCAACCTGATGGACCAAGCTTCCGAGCGGTTTTTTCTCAGTCTGGGCCAGAATGCCCTTCAGTATGAAGCCCCTTTGACCTTTTTCCGTAAGATCAAATCCGAAGAAATAGACGGGGAAAAACAGCTCAATCTCAAAAAAACCATGCGATCGATTGTGGACTTGGCAAGAGTCTACGCACTCAAATACAAGATTCCCGAAACCAATACCATCCAAAGAATCGAAAATCTGAAGGACAAGGGAGTTTTTTCGGAAAAAGAAGTACAAGAGCTCACCCATGCCTTCGAATACCTGATGAGTCTTCGCCTGGAAAATCAGGCTATAGCCATGCTCAACTCGGGAAAAAGTCCCCGAAATTACCTTTTGATCAAAAATCTGACGAAAATCCAACAAGTAACCCTGATTGAGATTTTTAAAGTTATTGAAGAATTTCAGGCCAGAATTCGAATTTCTTTCACTAGAACTCTATAATTTTCTGATAAGAAAGATACTTTTATAATTTTTTTAAAAAAGTTTATTTTTATTCAATAAAGTTTTTTAATTTTGAATGAAGTTTTAATTTCGGACATATCGGAATTAAACAGGTTCAAAACAGGGATTTTATTGACTTACCCACGATTCGGGAAATAAAACCCAAAATAAAATTTGGAAAAAAGAAGATTTATCTCAATTCACACCTAACCCATCCTTCCTACATGCTCAGTAAGTATCCTCTATCCGATGTTGAAAAAGCCTTTTTGGCAGAATCAGGAGTAGACAAGATCTCCACACTGATTCCTTATCTGACCGTAGACAATTTTCCCAAATTGGGATTGATGACAGCTTGCCGGTTTTTGGAATGGGCCGCTGCCAATCCAGAGGGAGTAATCAGCTTGCCTACGGGCAAGACTCCGGAGTTTTTTATTAAATGGACCCAGTACCTGCTTGAAAATTGGGACACCAAAAAGGGGAAGGAAATCCGGGAGAAGTATGGACTTGGTGCCACCAAAAAGCCGGTCTTGAACAATTTGACGTTCGTGCAGATTGATGAGTTTTATCCGATTTCTTCCAAGCAGCACAATAGCTTTTTCGACTACGTCAATAAGTTTTACCTGCAGGGCTTCGGCCTTTCCAAAGAAAAAGCAATTCTGATCAACTCCGATGAAATTCCATTGGCAGGAGGAAAACACTTCAGTGAGGTATTCCCTGATCTCAAGGTGGACCTCAGCTTGAGATTCAGAGACCCCATCAATGAGCTTGAAAGGATCCAGCAGGAATCCATTTATCTGATCGATCAATGGTGTGGTGGGTATGAGCAGAGAATTCGGGATTTGGGAGGAATTGGGTTCTTTTTGGGAGGAATTGGGCCCGACGGACACATAGCCTTCAATACCCGGGGATCACACCTTTATTCCGTCACCCGACTTACCGAGACCAATTTCGAAACCCAGGCAGTAGCGGCCGGAGATTTGGGAGGAATCGAAGTCTCTGCCAACAGACTCGTGATTACCATAGGGTTGGATACCATCGTCTATAATAAAGACGCGGTAGGCATCATCATCGCAGCCGGCGAGGCCAAGGCAGGCATCGTCAAGGACTCTTTGGAGACCAAAATGAGCAATGTCTATCCTGCCACCGTACTCCAAAAACTGAAGAACGGACGTTTTTATCTCACCAAGGGGGCTGCTGTAAAGCTTACCGATTCTCTTGATGCCTATTATGAAAAGGGAGAATGGACTTTTGAAAAAACTGAACGATCTGTAATTGAGCTTTGCAAAAAGGTGAACAAATATGGACACCGACTGAAGCTTTCGGACTTGAAAGCAGACAAATATACCCGCCTTATCCCAGGGCTGTCCGAAGACACCGTCAATCAGGTGATGAAAAGCATAGAAGGAAAGCTGAGCAAAGGCTTGGAAAAAGAAACCGATGAGGTCCTTCTGCATACCGGTCCTCACCACGATGACATCTCGTTGGGAATTCTTCCCCATATTACCAATCAACTCAGTGAACCCAGCAACGAGGCCCACTTTTCGGTTTTGACTTCGGGGTTCACGGCTGTGACCAATACTTTTGTCATCGATACGCTTACCTATACCCGAAAACTCTTGGATGAAGGCAAAATCCAAATGGTCAACTATGAGGATTTCTTTCAAATCGGCTATAGCCTCAAAACCGACAAGGACGTTTACCACTACCTGACCAATGTAGCCTCAGAAAATGCCGATGCACGAAGGAGAGGGCTTTCCCATCGAGTAGTTCGGGCTTTGGTGATCATTTGGTCCATCAAAAACAAAACCCAACTCCGGGAGACCATCAATGATGTGATCAGCATCCTTAGAAACTCCTACGATGGGGAGAAAAACCCCTCCAAAATCCAAACCCTGAAAGGCATGATTCGGGAGTTTGAAGAGGAATTGGTTTGGGGTTATTTTGGAGTGCAGGTGAAAAATGTTCATCACCTTCGTTTGGGATTCTACACCGGAGATATTTTCACAGAGCAACCTGACAAAAACCGGGATGTGGAACCGATCGTGGAAATGTTCAGAAAAGTAAAGCCGACAAAGATTAGTTTAACCTTGGATCCAGAGGGGTCAGGACCGGATACGCACTACAAAGTACTTCAAGCCACGGCTGCGGCTGTGAAGAAATGGGGAGAAGAGCATGACACTAGCAAATTGAGAATCATCGGGTATCGGAATGTCTGGTTCAAATTTGAACCCCACGAAGCCAACGTCATCGTGCCGGTGTCTCTTGGGGACATGTCAGTGATGGAAGATTCATTTACCAACTGCTATCTCAGTCAAGTCAACGCCTCCTTCCCCAGCTATTCGCACAATGGCAAATTTAGTACAGTAGCCAAAAGGACCTGGGTAGGTCAGCTTAATGACATCCAGCTACTATTGGGTAAAAACTATTTCTATTTGCATGAAAGAGCCAAAGTACGAGCCAGTCACGGATTGATTTTCTTCCGGGACATGAGTGTGGAGGAGTTTTTGGCTACCGCCAGAGAATTGGAAAAATCCATCGAAGGGATGCTTTAAATCAAGCAAAATCCCGAAAGATGGAATCTGAAAATATATAAACCTATTAATAACCTTAGCCTATGGGAAAGTCCATTCTGGGATTGGATATTGGCGGTACCGGTATCAAGGGAGGTGTCTTGATCGACGGGCACTTAGAAGACATTCGGTCTATTCCTACCCCTGCCTTGGAAAGCAAGGAGTTTATTTTGGAAACGATCGCAGAATTCATTCAATCTTACGAAATCCATGATCTCCTGGGGATCGGGGTGGGTATTCCAGGACTGGTGGAGACGGAGTCTGGAGTGGTGGTTGGGCTTTCCAACATCCCTTCTTTTCAACACGTGGAATTGAAAAAATTCCTCACCGAGCGTTTTGGACTTCCTGTATTTGTAAATAATGACGCCAATTGCTTTGCGATTGGCGTTCACAAATTTGGAGTGGGAAGACCCTTCAAAAACTTGGTAGGCATCACGCTGGGTACGGGTACAGGAGGAGGAATTGTCATCAATGGACATCTTTATTCAGGGGTCAACTCAGCAGCTGGAGAGTGGTGTAGTGCACCATATCTGGACAAAAACTACGAGTACTACTGCAGCGGGAAGTTTTTCCAGAACTTTTTTTCGAGTAAGCCCAAAGCCTTGGCCAAACGGGCTCATTCCGGTGATCCTGAGGCGATCCGGGCCTTTGAGGAGTTTGGGACTCATCTAGGCGAATTGCTAAAAATGATCTTGTATTCTCTCGCTCCGGAAGCAATCGTTTTGGGCGGATCCATTCGAAAATCCTACCCGCTCTTCAAAAAGTCCATGTACCGATCCTTGGAAACTTTTGCTTATCCGACGGTACTTGAGAACCTCAAAATCCTGATTTCCGAACTCGACGAAACAGCCATCCATGGTGCGGTGGCATTGGTAGACGTGGAAGAAGATTTGGTAAGAGTGCTGTGAATTGACCGGTTTCCATCTCCAAATGGATGGAAGGTTTAGCTTTCCCCTCAGAAAATCACCAAGGGGACAGTTAAATCATTTATTTTTGGATAAATCTTCCAATATCCCCTGTGAAACGACTGGCAATACTTGCATCCGGAAACGGAACCAATGCTGAAAAAATCATGGAGTTTTTTAAATCCTCCTCCAAAGGAAAGGTAGTATTGGTAGCCTCCAATAAGCCCGAAGCTTTAGTTTTGGATCGGGCGAAAAAATTCGGAGTTCCTACCTTCGTCTTTACAAAAAAAGAAATGGAAACCGGAATTCTGGAAGAAAGGCTCAAGCAGGACCGTGTAGACTGGGTAATTCTGGCCGGCTTTTTATTGAAAATTCCGGAGAGCTTGATTCGTTCTTTTCCCGACTCCATAGTCAACATCCATCCTGCCCTACTGCCCAAGTTTGGCGGAAAAGGCATGTATGGAGCGCATGTCCATCAAGCCGTAAAAGATGCCGGTGACAAGGAAACAGGAATTACCATTCATCTGGTCAATGAGCAGTATGATCAGGGAAGAATTATTTTTCAAGCGGCAACCCCCGTTTATGAAGAGGACAGCCCTGAGCAAATCGCCGAGAAAGTACACGATCTGGAGCATCGGTTTTTCTCCCAAGTAATTGACAGCCTGCTTTAATCCCCTTCCCAATATATCCGAACAACAAAGCCGCTTCCCTCAAGAAAGGTGGATTTACTCCACCAGGGTAAAGACCATTTGCCTGAATTTCCAGCCGGTCTCATCTCCATTACCTGCACCGGAGGTCTGCTTGAAGATCAAGCCAATCAGTTTTTCCTTGGGTGCTGCAAAGTATTGTGTATTGAAATAGCCTCCCCAATCGAAAGTTCCCAGACTTCCGAGACCTCCCAACTGCACCCCTTTGGCATCCACCAGTCCAAAGGCCAAGCCATAATCTTTTCCCCCATCACCCAAGAGATCACCCACTTGATTGGTCATGATGGTTTCAATGGTAGTAGGACTTAAGATCCGTTTTCCGTTGTAAATCCCACCATTGAGATACATCTGCAGAAACTTCGCATAATCCTCCACTGTACTGGAAAGGCCCGCTCCTCCTGAGAAAAAAGTCTTGGCCCCGGTTTTGGGATAATCCGGGTCATAGAAGGTCACCGGAAATGAAACCCATTGGTTTTCTTTTCGGGTATGTACTGTCACCAATCGTGACGCTTGGGCGTCATTCAGGTAAAACCGGGTATCGTTCATGCCCAAAGGATCAAAAATCCGCTCTTTCAAAAACACATCAAATGGCTGTCCAGAAATGATTTCTACGAAATACCCCAAGACATCCAAGCCTTCGCTATAGGTATACTTGGCTCCAGGCTCATGATGCAAGGGAAGTTGAGCCAGCCGCTTCACGCTCTCCCCGATGGAAATATTTTCGGTAGTGAATAGGTCCACTACCCCAGCCTTATGGTAAATCATCTTCATCCGTTCATCTCCATCAATGACCCCGTACCCAAGACCGGAAGTGTGGGTCAAAAGGTGTCTGATAGTAATTTCCTTCGAGCTTGGTTTGGTGGTGTAGGTAGTATCTCCGTAGCGAAAGTTCTGCAGAACCTGCGGGTTCTTGAATTCCGGAATGAATTTGGAGATCGGATCATCCAGTCGGAACTTTCCCTCTTCCCACAATATCATCACGGCAGTAGAAGTAATTGCCTTTGTCTGTGAGGCAATTCGGAAAATGGAATTTTTCTCCATTTTTTTCCCCAACGCCACATCAGAAAGCCCCTTGGCTTCGTGATAGACGATCTTTCCATCCTTAACTACCATAGCCACCAAACCCGGAACTTGCTGTGTGTAAACCGCCTTTTCAAGCATAGCGTCCAGGTTATCGAATCTTCCTTTGGAAATTCCCCGGACAGGGTCGTTTCCTGCAGGACTTAAGGTTTGCGAATGGAGTGAATCCAGCAGGAGAAAAACAAGAAAAAAAGATAGGATAGGTTTCATGATTATGGGCTTTTGCTTTTCCTCAATGTACTAAAAATGAGACAACAAAAAAGCCGGCAAATCACATTTGCCGGCTCCAAGCTGCCAGGTCATGCCTAGTTCAGCTCCAATTCAAAGTAATATTCGGTACCATCCGGGAACATCCCCAAAACCACAATCTCTTCGCCTTGGTGATCTGACAGAAAGTCGATCAGCTCTTGGGCATTGGTGATTTTTGAGCGGCCGTTGTCTGCAATCACCGAAGTGATGATGAATCCGTTTCTTGCCCCAGCTTTTCTCCAAGTTTCATTGCTGTTCATTTTGATGACAGCGCCACCTGCAATATTCAGCTGCTCTTTTTGACTTGGTTTCACATCTTCAAACTGTATTCCTTCAAAAGCATAGGATTTCGGTGCCTCCCGCTTGATGATATTGGTATCCCCGGAAAAGTTTTTCAAGGTAGCTGTGACCTTTTTGGTCTTGCCATCTCGGATATATTCTACTTCAACTTTATCTCCCGGTCTTTTTCTGGCTACCATTTCCTGAAGCATAGCCACGTTGTTTACCTGCCGTCCATCGACTGAGATGATGATATCCCCTTCTTGTAAGCCCGCCTCCTTGCCAGCAGAATTTTCATTTACTCCCCCGACGTAGACTCCTTGCTCCACGGGGAAGGTTTTATTCAAATAATCCGCCAATTCGGGGGAAACACTTTGGATATTCACGCCTAACAGACCTCTTTGGACTGCTCCGTATTTCATCAAGTCATCCATTACCTTCTTTACCAAGGTACTCGGTACTGCGAAAGAATACCCCGAAAATGTACCCGTCCGCGTTGCGATTGCCGTATTGATTCCGATCAGTTCTCCTGCCAGGTTGACCAAAGCGCCTCCGGAATTTCCAGGATTGACTACTGCATCAGTCTGGAGGAAGGATTCGATCTGGAGATTGTTTTCCACTCCTTGGAGAATCCCGATATTTCTTGCTTTAGCGGAAATGATTCCGGCAGTCACTGTAGAGTTCAAATCAAAGGGATTTCCGACTGCAAGTACCCATTCTCCAATACTGGTTTGATCAGAATCACCAAACCGTACAAATGGAAGGTCTTTGCCGTCAATTTTCAGCAATGCCAAATCAGTAGTCGGATCCGTGCCAATCAGTGTGGCCTCGTAGCGCTTATTGTTTTCCAAGGAAATGTCAATCTTGGTCGCCCCATCAATCACGTGGTTGTTGGTGACAATGTAGCCATCCGGCGAGATGATGACTCCTGAACCTGAGCTCATGGGCATGGCACCACCAGGATTCTGTCTTTCCCTCGGGTCAGGGAAACCAAAGAATTCCTGGATTGGATCTCTTCCCGTTCTTGGGGTATAGGCGATTTGGCTTTTGACGTGGACAACAGCTGGAGTGACTACCTGAGCTGCGGCCACAAAATTGATTCCGTCCGGAACGGTGAAATTTTCCCCACTGAGGAGATTGACAAAACTGGCTTGTTGCTTTTCATCGAACGAAGAAGCACTCTGAGGCTTCAAAAGAAAATTAACCCCAGCCATGGCGACTACTCCTCCAATGAGGGCAGCCATCAGCATTCCAAGGAAGAATTGTCTCTTACTCATATATTTTACAGTCATAGTTTTAATTTTTTTTGCAGTAGTTAACAAGACTCAAAAAACGAACCTTAGGATGCGATCACTTTTCAAATTAACAAGAATTAACCGCAAGCGCATTCCTTTTCTTTCAACCGAAAAAACGAAGAGTGGGTTTTTCCCACTCTTCAATTATTTGATTTCTATGGACGCTTTTTTTACCACTTTTTCCCTTTTTGGTAATACGATCTTCAGAAGTCCATCCTCATAGCTCGCCTCCACTTCCTCTTCTTTCACATCTTCCGGAATGAAGAAAGATTTTACAAAAGAGCCAAACTGTGTCTGCACACTGTGGAAATTCCTTCCTTCTTTCTTTTCTTCCATCTTTCTCTCTCCTGAAATGGTCAACTTCCCATCCAAAAGGTCAATTTTAAAATCCTGCTTTTTTACTCCGGGCACGGCCACATGGATTTCGTAGGACTTCTCGTCCTCAGCGATATCCACAGCCGGACTAAACTGCCTCAAAGCAGGAGCAAAGGAATCATTGAAGAATCGGTCAAGCATGCCGCTAAAAGTCACGGGCATTTGAGGGTCCAATTGATTGTTTCTTACTAGTTTCATCGCTGTTGTTGGTTTATGAATACAAAACCCCTATCCAAAAATTCCATACCAACCTGATTTTTAAGTCATTTTGTCTGTATTTTGGATTTTACAAGATGAAATTGAGTCAAAATGTCTTGCTTTTAACTAGTCGCTGGCCAAGACCTTTTTTCATGTTTTGTGATAGAAATCCTTATTTTTAGGTTAAGAACCACTTCCGTATGCGCTTTTTTTTCCGACTTGTCTTCCTTTCGATCTGTATTTATTCATTCCCTTCATCCGGGCAAGGGATTTTGGGGATTCCGTTGGTGGATACCCTTTTGGTTTCCAAAACCGACAGTCTATTTGTGCGGTCTTCCCCGGATACGCTAGGGCCGGAAAGCAAATCGGAAATGGTACCCAGCCTTGAGGATTTGATCAAAAAGGGGAAATTGTTTACTCTCCAATCCAATCAGATCAAGCTTGAACTGTTGAAACCCTTGGATACAGCAGGAATCCAATCAGAGTTGGAAGGGATCGAATTGGTAATTTCCAGCCTTGAAAACCGAAAACTGGACAGTTCCTTTCAGTTCAACTTTCGCTACATCAACACCTTAAACGGAATCCTGAAAAAAACAGAAGAGCATAATCAGACTTTGGACAATACCATCCAAAGCAAACTCAATCGGCTATCGGAAATAGACAGCATTCTCAGGGTATTCAGAAAAGACGACCTGTTTCAGTTAAGAATCAAGGATTCCCTCCTCGTCCCAAGGTATGCCCAGGAGATTGTAAATCTTAAAAGAAATCTCAGCAAGTTGGACAGTACCCTATTCAAACAGATCGTGCAGGCGGCCCGGATTCAATCCTATCTGAGCTTCCAATTGGTCCGGATTCAGGATCTCAAGCAGTCGCTCTTACAAAGTCAAAAACAACTTGAGTCCAAACTTTTCAGTAAAGAAATCAATTTTATCTGGGAAGATCCGAAAATCCCTACTCCCAAATCCATCATTGAGATCACTCTTGATTCCTTTCGAATCAACCTGATCGTCTTGCAAAGGGAAATGAGAGGTCAGGAAATCAGTATCGTTTTGTCCTTGCTCTTCATCCTGATTCTCTACCTCTGGATCTCCAAAATCCTCAAAAAAGTGAGAAATCAGGAAACCGATGGGGAATTCTTCCTCAACAGGCTACGATTTCTCCCCCGGTCTCCCTTTGCCTCAACTATGATCTGTGTGCTTCCGATTGTCTACTTCCTTTTTGAAGGGGGCACCATTACCTTTCTTTCCCTCATCCTGTTTCTTCTGATTTGCTTTTCTACCCTCATCATTTTTCGTTCTTATTCGCCTTCTATTCGGCTAAAATGGGTAGGACTCGTATTTATCCTGATCTTTTTTATTCTCAGTAACCTATACTTTGAAATGGTCTACCAAGAAAGAATGTATCTGCTGATCGGCAGTATATTGGTTTTGGTGATTTACGGAAGGTTCGGTTCTTTTCGGTTTTCCTCAGAGATTCAGACTGAGATCAAGTTTGTCAATGCTTTCCGCTTGATTTCTGCTTCCTTTCTGATCTTGGGAATTGTGGCCAATCTTTTGGGAAGGTATAGTTTGTCCAAAATTCTCAGCATCTCCGGTCTGGTCAGTTTCACCTCAGCTGTTACCCTTTTCCTATTTGTTCAAATCACTATGGAGGTGATCTACCTTCTTTTGGAAGGCAACAAAAAACAAAATCCTCTGGACATTATCCTTAATTTCAAGGAGTTGCAAAATCGAATGCGAAGCTTGATTTCCATTCTTGCTCTGATTGGCTGGGCGATCATCTTACTTCATCATTTAGCCTTTTACAGTTATTTCAAAGAAGGATTGATCAAATTCCTCAATACCCCAAGAATCCTGGGGGACTCCAGCTTTACTTTTGCCAGTATATTTCTATTTATAGGCATTCTTTTTCTTTCTTCTATCCTAGCCAATAATACGGCCTTCTTTTTCTCCCAAAAAGACCAAAGCAATTCAGGATCAAGAACCAAAAAGCTGGGAAGCAGCATACTGATTATCCGATTGGGAGTACTTGGAGTCGGGTTTTTTATTGCCGCAACAGCTGCAAAAATCCCACTGGATAAAATCACTCTTGTCCTTGGCGCGCTATCTGTAGGGATCGGTTTTGGACTGCAAACCATCATCAATAATCTGGTATCCGGTCTGATTCTGGCTTTTGAACGGCCGATCCAAATCGGGGACGACATAGAGGTGGGAACCCTCA
Organism: Algoriphagus confluentis; assembly: GCF_036245625.1. Classification (NCBI taxonomy): domain Bacteria; kingdom Pseudomonadati; phylum Bacteroidota; class Cytophagia; order Cytophagales; family Cyclobacteriaceae; genus Algoriphagus; species Algoriphagus confluentis. The sequence goes on along the minus strand of NZ_BTPD01000005.1, from coordinate 189,025 downwards.
CCGGTAAGGTAAAGGAAGTAGGAATTCGGGCTAGCAAAATCTTAGCATACGATGGTTCGGAGATCATCGTCCCCAACGGAGACCTGCTTTCCCAAAGCTTGATCAATTGGACGCTGTCTGATAAGCGAAGAAGAATCGAACTCCTCATCGGTGTCGCTTACCAATCGGAAATGGAACGGGTACAAACCCTCATTCAGGAAGTCTTGAATGAGGCCAGGATTTTGAAAATTCCACCCCCAAAAATCCTGATGCAGAATTTCGGTGAAAGCTCGGTGGATTTCCGGGTTCTTTTTTGGGTAGAATCCATGGATATCTATCTGGACGTCCGCAATGAAGTCATGCATGCTATTTTTGAGACCTTCCTGAAAAACGGCATCGAAATCCCCTATCCCAAAAGAGACTTATATCTCAAAGAGCTTCCCAAATCAGATCAAAAACCAGAGAAAAAAGAAAAATCCCCGGGAGATGACTCCGGGGATTCGAACACACAAACATAAAATGTATGCTTAGGCCTTTTTGACGTTGATGGCGTTGGGTCCTTTTTTACCATCTTTGACGTCGTAGGTTACCTTGTCGTTTTGGGCAACTTTGTCAACCAACCCGGTAGCGTGAACAAACACGTCACTCTGGGATTCGTCGTCAACGATAAATCCGAAACCTTTGGCTTCATTGTAAAATTTTACTGTTCCGGTAAACATAATGAATTGTGATAAATTGTAATTGAAAGTGCTTTAAAAGTAAATATTTGATTGAAAAAAACAAAATAATCGTCTTTTTTCAGCCGATATGAAAAAATTTATTCTGATACGACATGCAAAGTCCGCTTGGGACCAGCCATTTCTCCAAGATCATGACCGACCATTGGCTGAGAGAGGTTTGAAAGATGCCCCGAAAATGGCTCTAAAGCTCAAGAAAAAGGGAATTTTCCCGGACCTGATGATCAGCTCTTCTGCCTTGCGTGCTTCGGAAACAGCCAAAATCACTGCCAAAGAACTGGGCTATCCCAAAAAGGAAATCAAGGAGGATTCTCGCCTTTACCATGCCAGCCCTCACGCCATTTTGAAAATCCTGAGAAGCCAATCGGACTCGGTGAATTCCTTATTTCTTTTTGGACATAATCCCGGCATGAATGACCTAATTACCTATTTGGGTGGGGATTTGGATAATTTACCCACCTCAGGCCAATTTGGCTTCTACTTGGATGCAGATTCTTGGGAAAAGTTAAGCCCTCAAAATGTAAGGGTTTGGTTTATGGATTTCCCAAAAAATAAAACTTAAAAGTTCCTCACATCCTGAATCACTTCTCCAAACTCCTCCGGACACTCTACCAAGCGAAGAATCTTCTCTGCTACTTCCCGGGGAGCACTGAGCTTTTGGCTTGCTTTGTAGTCTACAAACCTCTCTAAGGCAGGAAAGTCATCCGATTGAGCACCCCTAATTTCGGCCTGCATTTCGGTATCTACGATCCCCGGAGCCAAGGAATACACCCTAAACCCGCTATCTTTTAATTCTTCATGGGCAACTTTGGAAAACATGGCCAAGCCTGCCTTACTGCTGCAATACGCCGACCAGCCAAAAAGCGGCTTATGCGCAGCTCCTGAACTGATATTTACAATTACTTTTTCTCCCGCGCTATCCCGATAAGCCTTAACAAATCCATTCGTGATCATGAGCGGAGCGAGGAGATTCAGATTCATTGCCCTTTGAATCCCCTTGGAATGAAGCTTTCCGACGGGCTTTATCTCCCCAATCCACCCGGCATTATTGATCAGAATGTAGCGATCAAACGAAGCCTTGGGAAAGAAGGCCGGCAATTGAGCCTCCAATGCGCTCAAATCGCTCAGGTCGAGGGAAATTTGGGTAACATTTTCCCTGGATATATCCAGTGGAGTTCTTGAAATAGCGACCACGTGATTTCCTTCAAGGTTCAAAAACCGATCAAAAATTGCTTTCCCGAGCCCTTTGGAATGTCCTGTCAAAATAAGAAGCGTTTTCATGATTCTATTCTATGCTGATGGATGATACTGATGATAGTTTAATCGACTTTCCAGAGCGTTTTCAGTTCCCAAATGATCAGGGTCTCGTTTTTTTTCAAAACCAACTGGGTTTGTCCACACTTCTACCGGCTGGTAGATGATCGATGGATTTACCATTTCATCCAAAAATAACCTGAGGCCCATGGCTGAGTTCGATCCTTGGGCCATCCAAAGTCCCGAGGCTTTTTTGGTCTGCTCCAGAAATCGTGGACATGAATAAAACCAAAGAAAATGAATTTCTTAACCCTAAGTCCGATTCTTTATTTCAAAAAGTAAGCTTTTTATTGTTCGAACCCCTTGATTTTTGAATATTAGACAAAAGTTGAAAACCACCCGTAGCGTCAAGAGTTGTACCCTCTCTGCCTGATGATATTGGGTATTATCTTAGTATATCCTATGAAACTGAATTATTCATATCTATTGATCCTGCTTTTAATCTTTTCCTTAGGCTGTGAAGAAGAGGAGGATTTTATTCCCACACCAGGAGTACTGTACACCTCTTCTGACGCGATCAACCGATTTACAGAGATGGAAGAGGCAGGCTTGCTGGTTGTCAATACCAATTTCAGCGAGGAAGTCTTCCACTTGGTTCTGGAAAACAGGGATACCCTCAAGTTGGATGCACGGATTGTAGACGAATACTTGTCCAAGCCTACAGAGTGGAGCACCCAAATCAAGTTTAAAGATGGGAAAATCGGCAATGTCCCCTCTTTGGGAAGCAACATGAATATTTTGCCTGAGCAAATCCAAATCAATCCAAGTGGATATGGTCCACTGAGTGCAAAAATCACGGTATCTATGCCAGTCAAGGGGAAATTCAGGTTTCGAATACTTGGAAAAAACGGCCCAAAATCAGATCTCACCTTTTCTCCTGCGACCTTTTCCAAAGACCATCAGCTGGATGTATTTGGACTTTATGGAAACCATGAAAATACCGTGGAAATCACTTTCCTAGGCAATTCTGGAAACGAGCGAATCAAAAATTCACTGACTCTCACCACTCTCCCCCTACCTGAGAAACTACCCCTGATCGAAGTTGACGTCGCCAATCGGGAAGCGATGGAAGGAGACCTTACCCTAGTCAGTTATCGGGGATTGGGTATTCCGTTTATGCCCTTCATTATGGATTCTTTTGGAGATATCAGGTGGTATTTGAATTATTCCGAACACCCTGTTTTGAACAGACTTTCGTACGGGTGTGGTATCGAACCCCTTCTGAACGGAAATCTTTACTTTGGAGAAGATACGCTGCACGAGGTGTTTGAAATCGATTTTCACGGAAATGTGGTCAACTCCTGGAAATTTGAAGGGTATACCTTCCATCATAATGTCATCGAAAAGTCCAACGGCAATTTGCTGGTAGCCGCATCCAAGAATACCAGCCAGCACCTCAATGGGAAAACGACAATCAACGACATCATCCTGGAATTGGATCGGGCAAGTGGACAAATTCTGAAAGAATGGGACCTGAAGCAATGTCTGGATGAAAACCGCACAGTCTGGATGAATAATTTGGGCAATGCAGTGGTCAATTGGCTGCACAACAATGGCCTGTATTATGACCCAAACGATGACTCCATCATCATTACCGCCAGATTTCAAGGAGCCATGAAAATCACCTCAGATAACCGGGTTAAGTGGATTTTAGCCCCGCATTTAGGCTGGGGTACAGATCGGAATGGAGTTGATTTGAACACGAAACTCCTCCAACCTTTGGACCAAAACAATCAGCCCATTTCCGATTTGGATGTGTTGGAGGGTAGGACTAATCACCCGGATTTCGAATGGGCTTGGTATCCCCATGCTCCTTTGGTGAAATCCAAGGGCGTATTTATGTTTTTTGACAATGGAGACACTCGAAACTATTCCACCTCCGAACTGTACAGCAGAGCTGTGGAGTACCGAATCGATGAAGAAAAGATGACCGTAAAGCAAGTATGGCAATATGGAAAAGAGCGAGGAATAGAAACCTACTCTCGAATCCAGTCGGATGTGGATTATTTGCCCAACAAAAACAACGTTCTGTTTATTCCGGGATGGAATGTAAACAATGGGGGTAAATTTGGGGGAAAAGTTGTCGAGGTAGATTATTCGACAAGAGAGGTGGTTTTTGAAGCTAGAATTTCGCCTTCTTCGGGTCAGCAGGCCCTTCACCGTGCCGAAAAAATCAGCTTTTATTGAGCACAAAAAGTCACGTCATCAATCTTGGCTTGCATAAAAAAAGCCCTGAACCTCACATAAGTGTTCAGGGCTGCTGGAAGGACGAGTAGACTAAACCTGGAGTTTTTAAAGAATATACTGGGACAAGTCCCTGTTTTTCACCAGCGTGGTCAATCGCTCCTGCACCATATCCTTGGTAACCATGATTCTGGAATTGGGTTCTATAGTATCCGGTACCTCGAAAAGAAAATCATTCAGCAAATGGCTCATGACGGTATGCAACCTTCTGGCTCCGATATTTTCCACCTCTTGATTGATCAAAAAGGCCAATCGGGCAATCTCCTCGATAGCTTCATCATTGAACTCCAAAAAAACCTGTTCGGCCTCGAATAGTGCTTGATATTGCTTGGTCAAGGCGTTTTTGGGCTCTCTTAGTATTCTAGAAAAATCTTCCTGAGTCAGACTGTTGAGCTCCACACGAATCGGGAATCGACCTTGAAGTTCTGGAATCAAGTCCGATGGCTTGCTCACATGAAATGCCCCCGCAGCTATAAACAGGACGTGATCGGTATTGACCACTCCGTATTTGGTATTCACGGCAGAGCCTTCGACAATAGGCAACAAATCCCGCTGGACTCCCTCTCTACTGACGTCAGGACCTCCTCCGTTTTTACTGGACTTTGATGCTATTTTATCAATCTCGTCGATGAAAATAATCCCGTTGTTCTCAGCAAGTTTGATGGCTTCTTCCTTGACTTCATCAAAATCTACAAGCTTGGACGTTTCTTCTTCCAAAAGCACCTTTCTGGCTTCGGCAATGCTCAGTTTTCGTTTTTTGGTCTTTTTGGGCATCATCCCGGAGATCATATCCTGCAGTCCTGCCATGCTGGCATCGTCAATCATTCCGTTGCCGATCATACCGATTCCCACTGGAGCGCTGGCCTTGACGTTGATTTCAATCTTTCGGTCATCCAGTTCTCCGTTTCTGAGTTTTTCTCTGAACCGCTCTCGAGTTCGCTCATTGAGCTCCTCATCCGTGCTGGGTTCGGTATTGATCTCGGGCAAAACGGATACGTTGCGGGTGAACCCTGGACTTTTCACAGGGGGAATCAAAATGTCCAAAATAATTTCCTCCACTGCTTCTGCGGCTTTGATTTTTACTGCCTCGTTTTTAACCTCACGCACTAAGTGAACAGATTGCTCAACCAAGTCGCGAACCATGCTCTCCACATCTCTGCCGACATAGCCCACTTCTGTAAACTTGGAGGCTTCTACCTTGGTGAATGGTGCCTGAGCCACTTTGGCCAGTCTTCGGGCGATTTCAGTCTTACCTACCCCGGTGCTTCCAATCATCAGGATATTGTTTGGTACGATGTCCTTTTGAATTTCCGATTTCACCATCATCCTTCGGATTCTATTCCGGAGAGCAATGGCGACATTTCTTTTTGCGTCTTTTTGACCTATGATGTATTTATCCAACTCCCCGACTATCTGCCGGGGGGTGAGTGAATCAATTGAATTCATGCTAAAATGGTTAAGTTGAAAGGCTTGGTTAGCCTTATACACTAAATCTTTCCCAAAGGACTTCCGTTAATCCTTGGACTTATTTTCATCAGTGAAAGTAAACTTCATCGGCTTGTCCACTTTGGATTTGGTCAAGGCTACTTCCAAAACCTCCCCTACCCGATCCACAAAGTGGAAGGTAATTCCCTTTACGTACTGAGGATCGATTTCCTCGATATCCCTTTTGTTCTTTTTACAAAGGATAATTTCTTTGATTCCGGCTCTTTTGGCTGCCAGAATCTTTTCCTTGATCCCGCCTACCTGCATCACTTTTCCAATAAGGCTTATCTCTCCAGTCATAGCGACCTTCGCTTTCACCTTCCTTTGGGTGTAGACGGAGGCCATTGCAGTGAGCATGGTGATCCCTGCTGAAGGTCCGTCTTTGGGTACGGCACCAGCAGGCACATGGATATGCAGGTCGTATTGATCAAATACCCGATGGTCAATTCCCAAAGTTTCCGCCTTGGACTTGAGATAGGAAAGTGCCGTCATTGCAGATTCTTTCATGACCTCTCCCAGCTGCCCGGAAAGGGTCAATTTTCCTCTTCCTTTGCTCAAACTGGATTCGATGAAAAGAATCTCTCCTCCCACACTGGTCCAGGCAAGCCCGGTTACCACCCCCGCTTCACTATTGTCCTGATAGCTTTCTTTGTCGAAGATTTCGGATCCCAAAATCTTTCTTACTGCATCCGGGGTTATTTTATGGTCGTATTCCTCCTCCATGGCGATGGATTTGGCGATGTTTCGAACCACCTTGCCAATAGCCCTCTCCAGATTTCTGACTCCGGATTCGCGGGTGTAATCTTCAATAATTTTGGTAAGAGCTGCTTTTTCAAAAGCAATTTCTTTTGTCTTCAAGCCGTGCTCTTTTCTTTGCTTGGGAACCAGATGCCTCTTGGCTATCTCCAGCTTTTCTTCCATGGTATACCCTGTCACCTCAATGATCTCCATCCGGTCTCTCAAGGCAGGCTGTATGGTGTCCAAGGAATTGGCTGTAGCGATAAAGAGCACCTTGCTCAGGTCGTATTCTACCTCCAAATAATTGTCCAAAAAGGCGAAGTTCTGCTCCGGGTCCAAGACTTCCAGAAACGCAGAAGAGGGGTCTCCCCTGAAGTCAGAGGAAAGCTTATCAATCTCATCCAAAACATAAACCGGATTGGAGATTTTGACTTTCTTCATGTTTTGGATGATTTTGCCCGGCATGGCCCCGACGTAGGTCTTGCGATGGCCCCGAATCTCTGCCTCATCGTGAAGTCCTCCCAGGGACATGCGGATGTATTTTCGCCCCAAGGCTGCAGCAATGGATTTTCCTAAGGAGGTTTTTCCTACCCCGGGAGGTCCATACAAGCAGAGAATGGGTCCTTTCAAATCGTTTTTCAGCTTGAGTACAGCCAGATACTCAATAATTCTGTCTTTTACCTTGTCCAGCCCAAAATGATCTGCATCCAAAATTGCCCGGGCATGCTTCAGGTCAAAATTATCCTGTGTGAATTCATTCCATGGCAGCTCGACCATTGTCTCAGCATAATTGAGGGCGATGGGATACTCTGCAGCCGAAGGATTGATTCGCAGGATTTTATCCAACTCTTTCTCGAAGTGCTTTTTCACCTCAACGGGCCAGTTTTTTTGAGCTCCTCTGGCTCTCAGGTCTTCTACCTCTTTCTCCGGCCCTTCTTCTCCCAATTCGGTCTGAAGCACCTTCATCTGCTGACGCAAAAAATAATCCCGTTGCTGCTGATCAATATCGGTATGAACTTTTTTCTGGATTTCGGACTTCAATTCCAGCATTTGGATATCCTTCATCATGAATTCCAAAAGCAGGGTGGCCCGCTCGACCCCATCATTGATCTCCAACAGACGTTGCTTGGCCTCAACGGGAGCATTGATATTGGAGGAAAGAAAATGAGTCAGAAAAGGGGTATTGTCAATATTATCCAAGGCTACCTGAGCTTCTCTGGGAATCTCCGGATTCAGATGCAGAATCTTGGTCGCTGCTTCTTTCAGCGATTCTTCCAAAGCTCTGATTTTTTTTGAATTTTTCGGGAAGTTCTCCTCCAAATAATCCACCTTGGCCACAAAATACGGGTCGTCGGAAAGAGTCTCCTTGATTTGAAACCGCTTTTTACCCTGGATGATAATTGTGGTATTTCCATCGGGAAGGACAATCATCTTGATGATTTTTGCCAATGTCCCCACATGGTAAATGTCCTCCCAGGAGGGATCGTCATTGTTGGGGTTGATTTGGGCACAGACGCCGATCAACTTATTTCCTTTGTGGGCTTTCTTGACCAGTCGGATGGACCTTTGCCGACCCACAGTGATAGGAATGACCACTCCGGGGAACAGCACGGTGTTGCGCACAGAAAGTATGGGGATTTCCTCAACGAAGGTTTCGCTGCCCGGATCCTGCTCTTCTTCATCGGTAATCAGTTGAATCAGATCTCCTTCGGCGGCAAAATCACCATTCATCAGGTTTTGGAAAATATTCGTTTCGTATTGGCTCATAAAGACAGGATGACAGACAAGCTGTCGGTGTATAGCTAAAATAAGAGAAGAACCCTCAAATAACGAAGGTTCTTCCATAAGGTTCAAGGTCAATGCCAAAAGAGAAGCGGGTCAAAATGGCAGGTCATCCCTAGTTCATTTTAATAGAAATAGTTCGGATCAAACTCCACAATGCCTCCAAATCCAAAATAATAAAATTTGTCCCCCACCTGGAATCCTCCATATTGTGGGGCATACCCATAGCGTTCATTCCAAAAGGATGGAGTTTCAATTTGCCAGGTATCCATGTTTACCACAGTCCAGAAATGCTCCGATTTGAAATAGACCTGATTGCCAATTCTCACTGACTGATTAGCCCAAGAGCCAAAGGTCTGGTTTTCGAAGAATCGGATCAGTTCCCACTCCCATTTGGTTTTATTGAACTGAAAAATCCCGGTTCCATACCTGGTCGTCTGATCAAACGCGACGTAAGAAGCTGAGTAAATCTCGTTGTTCCTTTCAAAGGAAGTGTAAAAGTTAAATACCCCGTCGTGTTGACTTAAGCTTGGTAGCTTTTTCCACTGATTTGTTTTCAGATCAAATAGATAGCGCTGAATGTCACCGTCATAGCCCGTATTAATCTCTATTCTATCACCTTGGTAATAGAGTTGGCCCTGATTATAGACGATGGATTGAAAGGAATTATCCTCGCTGGGAATGGAAGGAAGTTTTCTGACTTGTTTGGTTGCTGGATCAAAGGAGTAGAAAAGCTTTTCACTGGAAGTCTCCTCAGTAGCTTGGGTGGCAAAGTAAACTTTCCCCTCTGCTGCTATGGCAAACATTCTTGATGGATTTCTGGAAGAAATTGGGAGCTGGGCTACCAATTTCATAGAGGAAACACTTGGATCTATTTCAAAAATTCCTGCCGATGAAATCCAATACCCTTTGTTGCCCAAGGAGACGGTCCTTCCCTCATGTCCGTAAAAAAAATCCTCAAAAAGAATAATTGGAATCCCAGGAGCTGTCCAGGTAATGGAAAATGCATTTTCACTTCTTTTTCCTCCGTTGGATAGATAGAGTAGCGTCTCCCGCTTACCTGGATTTTCTCCATTGAATTCAAAGGAAATCTCCATTTCATTAGATTTCAAGGAATTCACTTGATACCTAAATATTCCCGGAGAAAACTCAAGGCTGTTAAAATCAATAGAAAAAGGATTGAAATTCTCACCCTTTAGCGTAAAAGAACCCGAGAAACCGTTGAATGTAGTTTTTTGATCAGGATAAATGACCGTTTCTTTCAAAGCCAAGAGGTTGTTTATCAGGTAAGAATTCCCCCTGATGATCAGTTCGAGGGAAGGATTCAGCTCTGTAAATAGTGCATTTAATCCCACTTTGATTTCCTGATCGCCATTACCCTTGACATCCAAGAGATAGGTATCTCCCTTCTGATTCTTATACTTCACCTGAACAGAATTATCCTGAAGGTACTTTCCCTTGATCACCAGGTCTTCGGTATAGCCCAAGCTAGCACCTTGCTCAAGAAGAATTTCCGGCGCTTTGAAGGAGAATATTTGCTGGACTTTCAAGACTTTTCCGGCTACACTGAGTTCCACCTCAAGGGTTTGAGCCAATCCTTCACCGGACGGGAAGGTCAGACCTCTTGGAATGATCACCTCGAAAAATTGATCCTCCACCCTTCCGATCGGGGCAATGACCTCTTGGATTTTGGCAGCGTACTTGTTTTCTACTTTGGATAGATTTCTTGCAAAAACTCTCAGCGTATCACCAAAATAGACTTCATTGGGTACTTCGATCCGCTCAAAAATAAATCCTTCGGATCCCTGACTGGTAAAACTGTAGGGTTTCGAATACACGGTCCCTTCGCTCGTTCGGAGAAAAGCAGATACATAGATCGTCTCCCCAACTCGCATGGAATGGGTGGCCTTTAGCTTAAACTCCTTTTGCGGCTTACCCGCTTCACTGACCCGGTCCGAATTGCTTAAAGTAAGGTTAATCGTATTTCCATAGACGAATCCGTATTCCAAAATATCATCTGATCCATAATCCAAAATACTCGCCGAAAACTCCGCTCCCGTGGCATCCACTAATTGAACGAGCGCCACTGTGAATCTCGGGTTGGTCCTTGGTGCTACTTCTTCTTCAGAGCAGGCGATTCCCAGCAGGGAAATAAACAGAAAAGTAAAAATTCTTGATTTCATGACTTAAAATTCGATTCCAAACTGAACGGATAATCTTTGACGGGCATATTCTGAACTTCGGTTGATCAGGCTGAATTGATAATACCCCCCTTGAGAAGTCCATTCCAACTCAGCAAAAAATCGACTTTTGCCCTTCATCTGAAAATTAGATCCCAACTTGAGACCAGGGATAAATTTGGGATTTAGTGGATTAGTAATCGACTCCTCCGAAATTCTGATTTCATTTCTCGAAAGCAATTCTTCATCCACGATTCCTCCACTCGTGGTTACCTTCCCCAACCACAAGCCGGCAGACAAACCAGCATAAATTTCCACTTGACTTTGTTTTAGAATACTGTATTGAAAAGACCAAGGAATATAGACTGCCGTTTCCTTCAGCTGTTCTGATCCGGTCACAAGGACCGTGTTGTTAAAATAACTCGAAGCTAATTCGGTCTCAAAAAAAGAAAAGGCCACCCGAAGTTCTGTACTAAATCGGGGCAACACTCTCAGCTCGTGAAATCGGACTCCAACAAAACCGAAATAGCCCAGATGAGCGCCTAGCTGATTGGCCTGATCAATATAATTCTCTTCAGGACTAATGGAAAAGTAGGAAAAGCCACCCCCAAAAATTGGAGAAACCTGAACCAGAGGAATTTTACTCAAATGAAACTCAAAGCTTTGATTGCTGCATTGGAGGTATTCCTGAACTATTCGAACAAAGGATTGGTCTCCAAATGGGAGTTTGTCAATCTCAGAGTAGCGAACCACTCCACATTCTCCAGTTAGGAATTGTTTCAAAGTGGCAATATAGGGTTTGGCAAACCGTTTTACCGACCGATCGTTGATTATCACATCTTCGTACTTGGCTTTCAGCTCCTCAAACCGGGATCCATTATCAAGAAAATACCTTCCCCGGTACTTACTGAGTTCAATGGTCCCTGAAACCATCACCTGAAGAAATACCAACTCTCCACCTTCCGGCAAAACTCGGGAATAGAATAATTGTCCGTTATCCAATCCAAAACCCTCCAATTCTCCAGGCGTGTAAGTCACTTGTTTTCCGTCCTTCTCAAAAATCACCTCCGCGTAATTGGTCAAATTATAGCTTCTGACCACTCTTCCAAAGACCTTCTCGCCTGAGACTAAAATAACAAAATCGGATTCTTGGGTACTACCAATAGAAATGTTGGACCAATGCTCTCCAGAGAAATTCTTCGTCTGTCCATGGGCTGTAAAAAAAGCCAAGCAGAAGAGCCCCAGTGCTAAAAACCTAATCATATTGCTGAATTTTGGTCCGATTTACAAAAGAAAAAGCTTGCATCAAACTAATTTTAAAAAAATTAGTTACCCTTTAGGAAAATCATCCCCCCCCCTTTTTTAATTAAAATTCACCTTTGGGATTAAATTCTTTTTCCAGTAAAAAAAAAGCCCGGATAAACCGGGCTCTTCCCATTATTGGGTATTGATTTCTGAGGGAAATGCTATGAATTTTATTATTTATAAATTTGGATATACGGAATTTTGCAATTAGCCTATTTAGAAGCACAAATGAACTATTAATTGTCAACTCTAGCTCTTCTTCTGTCTTCCGTCTTCGGTCTTCCAGCCCCAAATCAGGAGAATATTTGTCTACTGGCAGAATAGCGTATAATCAGATTTGCAAATCAGCATTTCTTGACTTTAGCTGAACAGCTTCAAAATATCATTGCCTATCGCAAATACCATCAGGGCAAGCAAGATCACCATGCCGACTTTCTGTGCATTCTCCAAAAACTTATCCGAAGGTGCTCTTCCGGATACCATTTCATAAAGCAAAAACATAACATGTCCCCCATCCAATGCCGGAATTGGCAATAAGTTCATGAAGGCCAGAATCATGGAGATCAAACCCGTAATACTCCAGAATTTAACCCAATCCCACCGATTACCATAAATTTTGGCCATTCCGATAGGACCACTGACATTCTTTGCCGATACCTCCCCGGTAAACATTTTGCCCAAAGCCTTGGCATTGACAATCACCACACCAAAAGCCCGGGAAGTCCCTTTGGAAAGAGCCTCTCCTATGCCATATTCCCTTCGGACAGGTTCGATAAGCGGGTTAGCTGCAATGCCTATGGTCCCTTCGGCAGATACAGGCACCATCAGGGTATCCATACTTCCCGAAGAGGAAATTACCAATTCGGCTTCCTTATTTTTTACCTCAGCCAAAGCCGACTGAAGCTGGTCAAAGTAATTGATTTCCTGACCATTGACTGATACAATCTTATCTCCTGCATCGATTCCTGCTGCCTTGGCAGCTCCATCCGGAGATACTTCCAACACATCAAACGGAAACCGGACAGACACAAACTTGCTGAAGGCTTCTTCTGAATTGAAGGTATTGATGAATCCTCTTGGTATTTCAACTTTAAGTTTTTCGCCGTTTCGATCAACTGTGTAATATCCATTTTCGCTAAGCAAAGCAGATCCACTTGTCAATTCGGTGATACTTTGGTAAGGAACACCATTGATATCCAAAACTTTGTCTCCAGTCTGGAAACCGATCGCTTCTCCGTATTCATAGGCGACGATGCCATTTTGGATTACCTGATCTCTTGAAAAGTAGGTCTCACCATTTTTGTAAACCAAAACCACAAAAATGACAATTCCTGTAATCACATTGACGATAATCCCTCCCAACATCACGATCAATCGCTGCCAAGCTGGCTTGGATCGGAATTCCCAAGGTTGTGGCTCTGAGGCCATTTGGGCGGTATCCATCGACTCGTCCACCATTCCGGAGATTTTCACAAAACCTCCCAAAGGAATTGCTCCGATGGAATATTCCGTTTCTCCCCATTGGAATCCAGCGATTTTCGGAGGAAATCCGATGGAGAATTTTTCCACTCTCATGCCAAACATCTTGGCGGTAAGCAAGTGACCCAGCTCATGAAGGCCCACTAGGATCGACAATCCCAGGAGTAGCTGTCCCACCATAATTAAAGTTTCCATTTATACTTTTGACTTAATTAAATTTTCTGTAATCATTCTTGCCTCCGCGTCGCTTGCCACATAATCTTCCAGACTGGGATGAGCTACGAAAGAGGCCTTTGTTAAAGTTTCCTCGATCAAATCAGACATTTCCAAAAATCCAACTTCCCGATTAAGGAAAGCGGCCACAGCAATTTCATTGGCCGCATTGAGAACACAGGGAGCGTTTCCACCCTTGGCCAAAGCGTCAAAGGCCAGCTGAAGGTTCCGGAAAGTTTTCATATCCGGCTGCTCGAAGGTCAATTGGGGATATTTGGTAAAGTCAAATCGCTCAAAGTCACTCTTGAGTCGATGAGGATAGCTCAAGGCAAACTGAATGGGGATACGCATATCCGGCAGTCCAAGTTGTGCTTTGATCGACCCATCTTCAAACTGAACCAGCGAGTGGATGATGCTCTGAGGATGGACCACAACTTCGATTTGCTCCGTTTTCAGGCCAAAGAGCCATTTGGCTTCGATTACTTCCAGGCCCTTATTCATCAAAGAAGCAGAATCAATCGTGATTTTAGCTCCCATATCCCAATTAGGATGCTTGAGCGCTTGCTCTCGGGTGACGGTTTCCAAAAAGGCTCTGTCTTTTCCACGGAAAGGGCCTCCCGATGCAGTAAGAATGATTTTCTCAATGGGATTGTGAAATTCCCCAACCAAACACTGGAATATGGCGGAATGCTCCGAATCCACGGGATAGATATTGACCCCGTTTTCTTTGGCTAAAGCGGTGATAATTTCTCCCGCTACGACCAGGGTTTCTTTATTGGCTAGCGCAATCTGCTTACCTGCTTTGATCGCATGTACCGTAGGAATCAAACCTGAATAACCCACCAAAGCAGTTAATACCACATCGATAGTATCCATCTCCACGACTTGAGCAATCGCCTTTTGCCCGGCAAATACCTTAATATCGTGTGAAATCAGCGCCTCCTTTACTTTTGGATAGTTGGCCTCATTGCCGATCACCACGGCATTGGGCTTAAACTCCAAGGCCTGAGCAATCAAAAGATCACAATTGTTTTGAGCAGTAAGGACCTCCACTTCAAAATCTTCAGGATGTTGTCTGATCACATCCAGGGTTTGGGTACCTATACTTCCTGTACTGCCAAGAATGGCTATTCGTTTGGGTTGGGTCATTCAGAAAGACTTTGGGATCAAACAAAAACCTTCCGAATGCCGGAAGGTTCGATCCAAGACTGACAAAATTACCAAATGCAGGGAGTTTTCCTTGTACACTTCGTCACATTTTGCCGATTGGGACAATTTTTGATCCTTTTAGGGCAGATTTAGGTCTTAAAAAATGTGAATGGAAAGTCCATTACCCAACCAAAATTCTGTGAATAAGTAAATGAATACCATGAACAACGCATTGAAATCATTTGCCATTCCTTTTGTCTCAGGCATCGCCGGGGCGGCACTTTGGATCGCAATTCAGACTCCGGAAAAGCAGGATTTAAGCCCCTCTTTTTCTCAATTCTATGAAATACCCACCCAAACGGCAAGTCAAACGGTCTCGTCCTCACTTCGGACTGACCCACCGATTTCCTTTATTGAAGCTTCACAAAACAGTACTGAATCAGTTGTTTTTATCAAAAACTTCAGCGGGACAGACTATCGAAGATACAGCATGTTTGACTATTTCTTTGGAACAGGGCCTACCCAGCAAGTCAGTACCGGCTCAGGGGTGATTATCTCCAAAGACGGCTATATCATCACCAACAATCACGTGATCGACCGGGCAGAAACCATCGAGGTGGTTCACCAAAAACGAACCTACAAAGCCAAACTGGTCGGAACAGATAAAAACACAGATATCGCGGTACTGAAAATCGAAGCCGAAAACCTTCCCGAAATCAAGCGGGGCTCCAGTCGCAATCTTCAAATCGGAGAATGGGTACTGGCAGTAGGAAACCCTTTCAACCTGACCTCGACCGTGACCGCAGGAATTGTATCAGCGAAAGAGCGTCAAATCAATATTCTTGGAGGTGACTTTCCTCTGGAAAGTTTCATCCAAACCGACGCCCCAATCAACCCAGGAAACTCCGGGGGTGCACTCGTGAATGTCAACGGAGAATTGGTCGGAATAAATACTGCGATTCTTTCCCGCACCGGGTCTTACACCGGCTATGGTTTTGCTGTGCCGGTAGATGTGGCCTTAAAAGTGGCCAATGACATGATCAAATACGGAGAGGTACAAAAAGCCATTCCAGGCGTAGATGTGGTAGAAATCACACCTGAACTCGCCGAGGAGATGAAGTTGAAAAGCCTGGACGGAGTGATCGTCACTCATACCCTCAGAAACGGGGCAGCGGAAGTGGCCGGATTGCAAAAAAATGATGTAATCACCCGAATCGGAGACTGGAAAATTATGGGGAAAGGAAGTTTTGAAGAGGCACTATCCTATTATTATCCCGGAGATCAGCTCAACTTGGAATATACCCGGGATGGGTTGTCCAGAAACGCCTCTTTGACCCTTCAAAACCTGGAAGGAGGCACAGGCATCATAAAGCGGGAATATTACTCTTCTGCACTGATCGGGGCAAGATTGGAGGCTGTGAATACCATCGAAAAAGACCGTCTCAAAATCCCTTATGGCGTCAAAATCAGTTCCCTGACCCGTGGCTATCTTCGGGATTTGGGATTCCGGGACGGATTTGTCATCACCCATGTCAATGAAATGCCTGCCAAAGATCCCAAGACCTTGGGTGAATATTTGGAAAAATTCAGCGGAAGACTCAAACTGGAAGGCGTAGCCCCAAATGGTCAGCCTTTCATGCAGAGTTATAATGTGAGGTAATGAGGACTTTAAACCAATAAAGAGTATCTTCAACTATGGAATCGATCGCTTTAAATCTCGACGAGCTGGCAAAACTCAAGAAAATATTATCCGAAAACGGAGTTTCGAAAGCATTCCTTTTTGGATCTGTAGTCACGAAAAACTTTGATCCCGACAAAAGCGATTTGGATATCTTAGTTGACTTGGAAGAAAAAGACCCTTTAAAACAAGGGGAAAAATTACTCTCTATTTGGGATGAAATTGAATTCGCCTTAGGTCGAAGGGTGGATTTGGTCACTCTTCAGTCACTAAAAAATCCAATCCTAAAAAAAGTGATTCTTAATTCCAAAGTCCTTTGCTATGACCGAGAAGGAGAAAAAATGGATGCTTGACTTAATCAATGCTATTGGAAACATTGAAAATTTCATGGGAAAAAGCTCATTTGAGGATTATTTGAAGGATTTCAAAACCCAATCGGCAGTAGAAAGGCAACTAGGAATAATTGGAGAAGTCCTTTCAAAACCTAGAAATTCTGAATCGAAACTGATACTCAGTGAAAGCGAAAAAATAATCGGACTTAGAAACCGAATAATCCATGCGTATGATGGGATAGATCAGTCAATTATCTGGAAGATCATTAAAAGCCATCTACCTTCTCTTAAAATGGAGGTTCAAAAATTTATCTAGTTAACACTTTGCAACCTGATGAAAACCCTACCCCAATCCTGCGAACAATGCCTCGAGCAGTTTTCCATTGCCTTGGAGGATTTGAAAATACATGTCGACCGAGCCAAAAAAATCGAATTGAATGAATCCCAATCCAGGGAATTGATCATTGAGTTTGAAGTAGCTCATGAGTTGGCTTTGAAAGTGATCTCAAAATTTTTCCAGAAAATGGGAAAAGGTCCGTTTTCCGGATCGAGAGATGCCACAGCTGAGGCTTTTCACGCCGAACTCATCGATGACGGAAAGGCTTGGCTGGACATGGTCATCGACCGGATCAAATACAATCCTGTCTATGCCCTGGATAGTCAAAAGGACTTCTTGGAAAGAATCAAAAACAAGTACATCCACCTCTTCGAAAAGTTTGAAGAAACCATGGGCAAAAAGCTGGAAGAATAAAAAAAGTGGCTGTCTCATAAATCGTCTAGTAGTCAGCCTTAGCGGAGTCGAAGGCCATTTCCAGCTTTCTGGACGACATCTCGACTTCGCTCAATGTGACAAACTTTACTTTAGAGACAGCCTCTTTTGGTTTTTGAGGATCTTATCTTGCCAAAATCCCCGACGGTCCTCTTCCCACTTCCATGGTTTTTACGACTGAACCGTCCTTTGAATAAATGGTCACCTCACCATTTCCTTGGAAGCCTTTGGAATTGGCCACGTAGATTTCTTCCCGATCTTGATCATAGCCGATTCCATAAAATCCTGTTCCCGTTTTCCAGCTTGGAATCAAAGTCGTATCAAAAATCGAAGTAACGGCAATTCCATCATTGTAATCCGGCCATCCCGTGCTGGTTAAAATGTATATCCGGTCATCCTCTCCCAATGCAATCCGACTGGTAGCATTCGCAATGGGTAACTGGAGAAAGTTTTTTTTCGTTAGATTATCGAGGTGAAAAGACTGGAAATACACATTTTCGGCATCATAGGAATACACCCACAAGTCATCCCGTTGCTCAAAAAACTGAACGGGAGTTCCAGACACTTCAATCGTTTTGGTTATCGTTTCGGTATCCGCATCGATGATTTCGATTTTGCTCTCCTCCGAACTTGCCACAAAAACGTACTTCCCAAAAGCAAACAAATCCTCCGGCTTGCTAGAAACCTCGATTTTCTTTTTCACCGGACCTCCATCCAAACCGGAAACCACCGCCACATAGGAATCAGGAGTATTGAAACTGGCGTCATAAGGTCCATAATCTGAGATAAAAAGCTTTCCCCGGGCTGTAGCCAAAGATCTTGGCTGATCCAAATCTCCAATCACAGATCCGGAGGATTTGAAATCTCCAGGATTGACGATCTCCACCTTTCCGGTATTGGCTACCAAATACAGGCGATCTTCTTCCAAGACCATATCCTCCAGCAAACCCGCAAAAGGCCGGTTATTTTCTGCTTCAAAAATGTTTGGAGTCAGGGTCCCTGATGAAGGATCAAAGTGAAACACCTCCCCGTCATTGGCTCCAAAAGCACCTTCATTCATGAAGAGAATTCCAGTATCATACTTCCCAAGAGGACGCTCCTCGGTACCATTCTCACAAGAAAAAAGAAAGGTAATCAGGACCAAGGCCCATAGTTGGTTTTTAAATAAATACTTCATAGTAAAAGAGTTAGGTTAAGTTGATATGATCGACCGGGCATGGCCCGGAGGTAAAGCACTTGATAGTCCCGATCCAGCAGGTTGAGCACCTGAAAGCTGATCGGGATTTGGAATTTTTTAAAGTTGAGCTGGGAAAAAGAAAGCCCCGCATTCCAGAGTTGGTAGCCATCCAAGACTCGGGCATTGCCTGTCCCTATAGATCGTGAACCAACATAAAAAGTGGAGAGATTGATGGAAAATCCGCTTCGCTGCGCCTCTAAGCTCCAGTTGGCCTGATGCTCGGGTGTGTAGGGAAGTTGCTGGGGATTTTGAGCATCAGAGGTGAGATCCAGGGCTTTAGAAAAGGCATAACTTCCTCTGGCTTCCCAGTTCCATCGACCGGATTTCCAGGCTAATTTCCCTTGATACTCCAAGCCCTGATTTTGTACTTCCCGAATATTCTGCGGACTCCAAATATTCCCTTGAGGCAGCCAGATAATCCAATTATCCACCTGCATTCGATAGTAAGTCAGACTTTGCTCCAATGAAAAATCCCCTTTTTTGATCCAGTTTAAGCCCATTTCTCCATTCAAACTTTTCTCGGGTAGCAGGTCGGGGTTTCCTCCCGGATTCCAAAAGCGGTCATTCAGCGTGGGCACCTTAAATCCTTTTCCCGCGGAAGCTTTGAGCAAAAATTGATGTTCTCCTTTTCCCCAAATCAAAAAATCCATCCCCAATCCCGGAAGAAAAGGTTCAATCTGATCCTGGTAGGCCAACTGACGAAAATTCGCAGAAAGTGAAAGTCGATCACTTGCCTCCCACTTGGCACTTTGATACAACTCGAGTCGCTGGTCGGTGGCCGAATAGGTACTCAGATCACCTTTGGCAAAAGTCCCTCTTAGGCCGAGTTTAAAAGTCCAGTTTTCAATTTTTTGGATATCCCAGTCGGTAGCCAATAGGAATTGACGAGTACGGTTTTCGCTTCCGTTGAAAGTGAGTTGGTCTGCCACCCAACCTGCTTTGACATTCCAAATCGACCCTTCCCCAAAACGGAAATAGTCCAGCACGGCTCGCCAACTTTGATCTTGTTGGGTGTCCTGAGTGGCCGAACCCATCACCGGCTGAATCTGTCGATCCGCGCGATTCCACCAAAAGGAGGCTTTCAGCTGACTTTTTTCTGAAAGATTCCAAGCCAAATCCTGCACCCATCCGACTTGTCCGGTTTGGGCATTTTCAGCTCGGATTTCCGGAGTTCCGGGCCTGGAAAGGTCTCGGAAAGGAAAATCATTGACTGCAAACTGTCGGTAAATCTTGGTTTGAGAGCTAAAGTTTTTTCCAGAAAACCCAGCAGAAATCGCAGAATTCCTTAAACCAAAACTTCCAAATGTCTGACTCAATCGCCCTTTGAAGCCTTGACCAAAACGAGCCTTGGTGCCTAAATGTACACTTCCTCCGATGGCCTCATTGCCAAAAAGCGCCCCCGAACTTCCAAAATGAACTTCTGCCTGATCGATGGCCTGGACCGGCAAAAGACTAAGGTCACTTTGACCTAGAGATATGCTATTGATGGGGAGGCCATTCCAAAAAACGGCGGTATGCCCGGCCGAAGTCCCGCGGAAAGATGGGGAAGCAAGCATACCGGCGCCGTATTGACGCACGAAAACAGGAGACTTTTCCTGAAGTAAATCACCAAGAGATCGTGCTGCATAGGCCTCCAAGTCCCTTTTCTCAAAGGAAATCACTTTTTGCCCCTGGGCAAACCGATCCAAGGCAGGCGCATACACCTCCACCTCAGCCAAAGCCACCGTGTCCTGTGAGGCAGACACGCCAAACAGCGAAAACACCCAAAACACCAAGGTCATATCCGATCGAATAGGTTTAGTCCAATCGATTCGGCCTTGAGAGAAATTAAGAAAGAAATGAAAGGTTTCACTACCGACTAAGTCGGCTGAGAAATCGACACGTCTTCTTCGCTTTTCCTCCGAAAGCACAGAATCAGCTGATCTAGGCAGGTCTCCTGGCTCGTCTGACTTTTGCCGGCCTTCTCTCCCGTCCCAATAGCTATCGGGAGCGGAAAATGGCTAAGTGGTGCAAAAGTACTTCCCCATGTTGCGATGGGGCAGACTTACAGTTGCGGGGACAGCTCCGGTTTTGCACCGGATTCCCTTTTAATCCCAAGCTCCAACCCAAAATCAAGAGTTGGTTTGAGAACCAAAATCAATTCAAAGTAAAGCGATTTTTATTCGGAAGAAAACCTTCCCGATGTTAAATATTTTGGAAAGCAGGGAAAATGGCGTTTACCTTGGTGGAAAATTTCGCCTATTTCAGGAGATGAATAGCCCCCTTTCAAAATTTACTTCATCTTATCTTCCAGCGCCTTACCTCCTTTTTTTGGGTTTGGTGTTTTTTATTTTTTCCTGCGAAAAGAAATCGGAAACTGCTCTGGAAAAAAATTTAGTTCCCTTGGAGTTTGCCAAAGGGTTTGAACTGTTTCGAGGGGAAAATTTCTGGGAAATCCATGTCACCCAAGGCTACACCGGTGCGGAAAAAACCTTCCGATATTTGGTTTTGGAAGAAGGTACCGAAGTCGAAAAAAGCGGTTTTGATGCGATAGTCCAGCTCCCGATTTCCAAAGTGATTTTGACCTCGACCACGCAGGTTCCTCACCTCGATATGTTGGGGGATACGGATAAATTGATTGGCTTTCCACAGACCGATTTGATCTCATCTGTTGCTGCCCGTGCCAGAATAGATGCAGGAAAAGTTACCGATTTAGGCAGTGGACCTTCGGCCAATCCGGAAATGGTCATCGACCTGCAACCGGACTGGATGATGATTTCGACTTTGGGAGAAGATTTGCGGTACTTGGATCTCTTTGCCCAAGCAGGAATTCCCGCTCTAATCAACGGGGAATACGTGGAGCAAAATCCGCTCGGAAGAGCCGAATGGATCAAGTTTACGGGGATTTTACTTGGGAAATATGAGGAGGCAGTTGCGGAATTTGAAGAAATCAAAGCGGCCTATCAGGACGCTGAAAAGCTAGCCGCTCAAATCACTGCTGACAATCAACCCAAAGTCCTTAGTGGGGTGATGTATCAGGACATTTGGTACGCACCGGGCGCCGAAAGTTGGGGTGCGCAAATCCTCCAAAATGCAGGCGGAGACTATGTATTCTCTGACCAAACAGGCTCAGGCAGCTTGCAACTCAACTATGAATTCGTACTTGATCGGGCCGCAGAAGCGGAAGTTTGGATTGGTTCGGCAGACTTTCCAAATGTCAAAACCATGGGGGCCAATGAATCCAGATACCGAAATTTTCAATCTTGGAAAACAGGACAGGTCTACACCTACACTGCCAAAAAAGGAGCCACCGGAGGCCTGGAATACTTTGAACTCGGCTATGTGCGTCCCGATCTGATTCTCAAAGACCTGATCAAAATCCTCCATCCGGAACTTTTGCCTGAGTATGAGTTATATTTTTATCAGAAGTTGGAGTGAGGGAATAGGTAATGAAGTTTGATTGGGTCAATTCTAGAAAAAATTTAAAATACCCGATCGGGTATATTTAATACCACTTTCATAAGAATTATACCCGATCGAGTATATTTATAAAAATTCACTTAAATTTATACCACAAAGGGTATAAAAAATGACAAATTTCTCCATCTTCTTAAAGGAAAAGCGAAAGTCTGTAGGACTAACTCAAGAGGAACTTGCTGCTAAGGCAGGTGTCGGGTTACGATTTGTCCGTGATCTGGAGCAGGGCAAAGAAACGCTTCGGCTTGACAAGGTGAATCAGGTTTTGATTTTGTTTGGTAAGCAAGTGGGTGTAGTGGACCTTGACTCTTGAACCTATGAGCAGAAAAGCACTTGTTTACTATCAAGACCAACTCGCAGGATACTTAACGGAGACTGACGAAGGCTACACTTTCATTTATGATGGAACCTATTTGCAATCCAAGAATGCAATGCCTGTTAGTTTTACTTTACCCCTTCAAAACCAATCTTTTGAAAGTAAAACACTATTCCCATTTTTTGACGGATTGATCCCGGAGGGATGGCTTCTCAATGTGGGAAAAAACTATTGGAAGCTTAAAGGGAATGATCGATTCGAACTGCTGTTGACCTTATGCAGAGATACAATTGGGGCGGTAAGCATTTTGCCTGCGGAGGAGGTTGCAGATGTCTAATTGTATATTCTGCTACCAAAAAGTAGAGGATCAAAGTCTTTACCATGCCAACTGCTGTAAGAAGTTTTTTGGCACAAAAACCCTTCCGGAGCTTCAGCTGGATAAAACCCTTTTGAATCAGCTGGCCATCCAAACTGTCAATAGGCGAATAGCAGTGACAGGAGTTCAACCCAAATTGTCTGTCAATCTCAGTAAGGAAGTTGGGAAAAACAGATTGACGCTAGTCGGTCTCTGGGGGCAATATATCCTGAAACCACAGCATGAGGAGTTTCCTTACATGCCGGAAACCGAAGATCTGACCACGCATCTAGCTGGCTTATTCAAAATCAGAACCAGTGAGCATGCACTTATTCCTACATCAGAAGGTAAGCTTGCTTACATCACCAAGCGGTTTGATCGGGAAAAGGGGAAGAAGATTCACGTAGAAGACTTATGCCAGATTTCAGGATTTCTGACCGAACAGAAATACAAAAGTTCCTATGAAAAAGCAGGAAAACTGATTTCTACCTATTGCACAAACAAAGGGCTGGACACACTGAATTTCTTTGAACTAGTGCTCTTCTGCTACCTCACAGGCAATAATGATATGCATTTAAAAAATTTCACGCTGATCCATCATCCTGATCGGACTGTTTCGCTGTCACCTGCCTATGATCTACTTAATATCAATCTGATTTTCCCTGCGGACGCTGAGGAACTTGCGCTTACCTTGAATGGGAAAAAAAGAAGAATTACCAAGAAGGACTTTGATAAGTTTGCTGCGAGTTTGAATTTGCCTGAAAAAGCGGTTTCCAACAGCTATTCTAAATTTATCAATGCCACTGAGAAAGTAGAAAAGGTAATCCTGTCATCTTTCCTCCCTGAGGAAATGAAAATGAGGTATTTGGAAATCTGGAAAAGCAAAATCAGCCAATTCTAAATCCTACAATGTGGTCTTTATCCCCAAAAACCACTAAAAATCAATAAATGAAATCAAAAACCTATCTCTTCCCGATTTCCATCCTTCTCCTTGGACTGAGTTTGCTGCTCAATCTGAGCTTGGGTTCGGTATGGATTCCCTTTGGAGAGATTGTTGGCGGATTGGTTTCAGGCGACTGGACCAAAACTTCCTGGGAGCAAATCATCCTCAACTACCGCCTTCCCAAAGCCTTGGTGGCCATTTTTGCCGGAATCGGATTGAGCTTAAGTGGCTTGCAGATGCAGACCTTTTTCCGAAATCCCCTTGCTGGACCCTTTGTCTTGGGAATCAGTTCCGGGGCTGGATTGGGGGTGGCTATATTGATATTGGCAGGTTCAGCATTGGGATTTGCCTTGAGTGGAATCAACTCATGGGCCATTGCCACCGCAGGGATTTTGGGGGCGGGTTTGGTCCTTTCTGGAGTGAGCTTGGTGGCTTGGCGGGTTAGGGACAGCATGACCTTGCTGATCGTCGGACTGATGTTTGGGAGTGCGGTTTCGGCAGTGGTTTCGGTTTTGTCCTTTTTCTCAGGAGCTGAAGCATTGAAACTTTACACGGTGTGGTCGATGGGGAGCTTGGGAGCATTAGGTTGGACTCAGGTTTCGATTTTGGGAATCCTGATTGCTTTGGGCAGCCTGCCGGTTTTTCTTTCCATCAAATCCTATAATGCTCTTTTGCTTGGAGAAAATTATGCCCGAAGTATGGGCATCCGCACCCAGCAAATGCGCTGGGTGATGATCCTGAGCACGGGGATTTTGGCAGGTGGAATTACGGCTTTTTGCGGACCGATTGCTTTTTTGGGCATTGCCGTTCCACACTTGGCGAGGATGGTTTGGAAGAGTTCGGATCATCGAATTTTGTTTCCGGGTTCGGCTTTGATCGGCGCGATTTTGCTTTTGCTTTGTGATGCAGTGGGGCAATTACCCGGTTTGGCGAGTACCTTGCCAATCAATGCCGTCACTTCTTTGGTTGGGGCGCCGATCGTGATTACGTTGATTTTGAGAAAAAACTTCAGTAAAGATTTTTAAGGTTATGAAGAGACTGATCGCTGCTTGCAACCAAAATTTGAAAAAAATCCCCCTAACCCCCTTTCAAAAAGGGGGGGGTGCCGAATGGAAGCGTCAACACCCTCCCTTAATTCTTTCCAAGAATTTCATAAAAGGACTATAAGTCATGGAAAGGATTCAAAAACATATCGCCTTGTCAGGCAAGGAATTAGCCCTTGGTTATTTTCACCAAAAAGTCAAAAAAGAGATTCTATCCGACTTGGATTTTGCCCTTTTATCGGGTGAACTCACCTGCTTACTTGGACCCAATGGAGTGGGAAAATCTACGCTGATCAAAGCCATTTTAGGACAGATACAGCCTTGGAAAGGGAGCATCCAGCTTGACAACCAATCGATTTCCAACTTCTCTCTGGAAGAGCTTGCCAAGCGGATTGCCGTGGTGCTGACCGACCCGGTTTTCCCCGGAAATATGACCGTGGGGCAACTCGTGGCATTGGGCAGAACACCTCATACGGGTTGGTCGGGAAAACTGAATTCAGATGACCGGGAAATCGTCGAAAAAGCCCTCTCAGACACCAATATCTCCTACCTCCGCGAAGAGCGACTCAGCGAAATCAGTGACGGGCAGCGTCAAAAAGCGATGATTGCCCGGGCCTTGGCGCAGGATGGTCAGGTGATGATTTTGGACGAACCCACCGCTCATTTGGACTTGATCAATCGCTTTGAGACAATGAATCTGTTGCGAGACATCGCCCATGGCCAGCATAAAGCAATTTTGGTGGTGACTCATGATCTGGACATTGCCATCGAGACCGCAGATCGATTTTGGTTGCTTAACTGCGGCACGCCACTGATCCACGGTAAGCCGGAGGATTTGATTCTCTCAGGTAAAATCAACCAATTGCTTCCAAGTGACAAGTACCGATTTAGCCTAAGTCGTGGAAAGATGGAGGTTGAAAATCAAAAGTTGGGATTTGATATTGAAGGACCACTGGAATTGGTTTTTTGGGTGGAAAAGGCACTGGTCAAAGCGGGGATTCAGGGCTTGGATTCAGGGGTTTCTGTTTCCAAGGAACCATTTTTGATTCGCTACAAAGACCAGGATTTTAGCACTTTGGAAGAGCTAGTGATTTTTTTGAAATAGTAAGAAACTGAGAGAATTAAGGAGGGCCCAAACTCAATCCATACCTAGCTAAATCATAGATGCTCTATGGCATTTCTGACAGTAGCATTTTTCCACCGGTTTGAGACAGAGTACAGTGCTGTATTCTGAGTTTAAATTAATTCAGATAAATTGTCAGATCTAGTAATTCTCCGTGTTACTCTGTGAGACTCCGTGTTCCATAATTTACTGATTTATTAAAAACATTGAGAAATTGAGAGAAGTAAGGAAGTTCTTAACTGAATCGAGGCTAAGCCAAAATCAGGAAAATATACCCAATTTTCATTCATAACAGATCGCGCCTTCAGCGCTCTTGGGAAGCCTTTCATCTATTACCCAGAATTGAATTCTGGGTTTTTACAGGATGCGCCTTCAGCGCCTCTTCAATCAACAGTCTTAGAATCAGTCAAAAGTCACTCGTTCACCTAAAAAGCTTCAGTTTTTTTTGCTTTTCAGAAATAATTGAACTCAAAGCAAACCCGGAAGAACAGTAAATCCTCTCCTAGCGACCTCCTTTTTATCCTCTGTGACCTTAGGGGTTAAAATCCTCAACAGTTAAATTTCCTTTGATCTCAAACGAATTCCTTCTATTTTGTAGATCCATTGATTTTCAGAAGAAATCAAGCCAATAATCCCAAATACCGATGAAAAAACCTATTCTAGCCTTGATCGCACTGGGCATTCTCACTTTTTCCTGCGATACCACCAAACCTCCACTCAGCCAAGAACAATACGATGCCCTCACCGATGAGCAAAAACGCTCCGTTGAATTTGCACTGGACGGAATCGAGGTGCTGGACGACCGATTGCAATTGACACTTTTCGCCTCCGAACCCATGATGACCAACCCGACCAATATGGACATCGATGACCGGGGTCGGGTGTGGATCACCGAGGCATATAACTACCGAAATCACCTCAACCCCAAAAATCCGGTCAATTCCGAAGGAGACCGTATCCTGATCCTCGAAGATACCGACGGAGATGGTCAGGCGGACAAATCCACGGTCTTCTACCAGGGAACCGACATCAATGCTGCTTTGGGAATTGCGGTTTTTGGCAACAAGATCTTTGTCTCCGTCAGCCCGAATGTCTTTGTCTTTACGGATGAAAACGGGGACGATGTGCCCGATAAAAAAGAAGTCCTTTTCACCGGAGTGGGCGGCGTACAGCACGATCACGGCATGCATGCCTTCACGTTTGGGCCGGATGGCAAACTTTATTTCAACTACGGCAACGAGGGAAAAGGCCTGCATCATGCCGATGGAACCCCGATTTTGGATCCATTGGGTCGCCCCGTCACCTCCGAAACGGCTCCCTATCAGGAAGGCATGGTCTTCCGCTGCGATCCGGACGGCAGTAATCCGGAGGTCCTGGCCTGGAACTTCCGAAATAATTACGAACTCGCCGTGGACAGCTATGGTCGCATGTGGCAGAGTGATAACGACGACGACGGCAACCGCTCCACGCGGATCAACTTCGTGATGGACTACGGCAACTACGGCTTCAAAGACGAAATGACCAAAGCCGACTGGAGAACCCGACGGGTGAATATGGAAGACTCCGTTTGGCGTCAGCACTGGCACCTCAACGATCCAGGTGTAGTGCCTAATTTGGTGCAGAATTATGCGGGTTCACCCACCGGCATCCTCGTCTACGAAGGCAAACTCCTCCCCGCTGAATACCAAAATCAGGTCATCCACGCCGATGCCGGTCCCAATGTGATCCGCATGTATCCCGTACAGGCTTCCGGAGCGGGTTTTACGGGTGAAGTCAAGCCGATTTTGGATGGCAACAAGCGTGACAACTGGTTTCGTCCATCCGATGTGACTGTGGCTCCTGATGGCTCGATCTTCATTTCCGATTGGTACGATCCGGGCGTAGGCGGCCATGCTGTGGGGGATTTGGAAAAAGGCCGGGTCTATCGCCTCGCTCCGAAAAAGTCCAAATACAAAGTGGAAGCACCGGATTATTCTTCTGTCGAATCCCTGATCGACCTCCTGCAAAACCCCAATCGGGCGATCCATTTCAAAGCTTTTATGGCTTTGAAGGAAAAAGGTGCTGAGGCCAAAGATGCCTTGGAAAAGGGCTATGCCTCCGAGGAATCCCGCATGAAAGCCCGCGCTTTTTGGTTGCTGAGCAAGCTCCCCAATGGAGAAGAATACATCCGCAAAGCCGCTGCAGATGCCGATGAAAATATCCGGGTGGCGGCAGTTCGGGCCTCCCGAATGAACAAGCTAAACGATCCCTCCTTCTTGCCTCTACTCGCTGCCGATCCTTCCGATCAGGTGCGTCGGGAAGTGGCGGTAGCCATCCGATACCAAGATGCTCCTGAGGTGTGGCTGAAACTGGCCGAAGGCTATCGAAGTGGAGATCGCTGGTATTTGGAGGCCTTGGGCATCGCGGCGGAATACCATTGGGACAGCTATTTGCCGGCCTACCTAGCCAAACTGGGTCAAGGCTGGAGCAATTCACCTGAGGCCAAAGACCTGATTTGGAGGTCGAGGTCAACGGGTACTCCGGCACTCTTGGAGGAATTGATCCTAGCGGAAAACAGTCCAGCGGATCATCGCTACTACCGGGCTTTGGATTTCCAAACCGCCGATCTGAAAAACCAAACCCTCAAAAACCTCTTGGCCAAGGGCCAAAACGAAGATCAGGTTATCATCCTGAGACAGGTAGCTTTTGATTCCAAAAAACCGGATTCCCAACTCCTCAACCTGGCCAAAGCCAAGGCAGGAGAAATTGCCGATGATCGGGATTTTCTCGAGATCGTCCGCAAATACCAGCTGAAAGACCAGAAAGAACGTCTGCTAGGCTTGGTGTATCAGGAGGAAAACCGGGGCTTGGCCAATCAGTCTGCCGGACTTTTCGCGTCTCTGTACGGCATGGGTGAGATCGAGCAGGCCATGAAGAATCCCGATGAAACCAAAGCCATCGTCGCCATTCGCAAATTTGGTTCAGTGGATACTCCGGACATGGCTAACCTGCTGGCTAAATTCTGGAAAAACGACCAAGCCTCCACCGCCATCCGAACCGCAGCCATGGAAGAAGCCAAAGGCTATCAGTCCGAGGCAGTACTTTGGGAACTAGCCAAGGAAGACCAGATTCCTGCTGACCTGCTCCCTATCGCCCAAAAGATCCTGATGAGCAGCTGGAACGGAAATATCCGTGTGCTGGCTCTGGAAAAATACGGGGACAGCATCGCGCAAGGCTATGACTTGGTGAAAATGCTTTCTGCTAAAGGGGAAGTGGAAAAAGGAAAAACCTTGGCTTCCACCTACTGCGTGGCCTGTCATAAGATAGGCAATGAAGGCGTGGACTTCGGCCCTGCCCTTACTCAAATCGGAGGCAAACTCAGCCGGGAAGGACTGATCAATGCGATTATCAATCCATCCGAAGGCATGGGCTTCGGCTACGAAACCCAACTGGTGAAATTCAAAGACGGCAAGGAAATCCGCTGTATCGTCAACTCCAAGACCGAAAACGACCTGATCGTAAAGCTCGTCGGTAGCGGCGAACAAACCATCTACAAGCTTGCCGACATCGCCTCCATTACCCAACTTTCCGAATCCCTGATGCCCGCCTTCCCGCTAAGCGAACAGGAATTGGTGGATTTGGTGAGTTATTTGGAGGGGTTGAGGAAATAGGGATCCGGGAATTGAGAGGATATATCATTGACAAATTGAGAATGAAAGCCAATTGCAATTTGACGGGGATAATGGGGAGGAATTGCAAATTCCACCCAGCGTCCAAACAGAGGCTTTTACAACACCCAGCGGGGATATTTCATAAAGTTTTACAAAATGGATGTTTACACAATCTTATTAATAGTAACAGTCGCTTATGTTTGGATTCCAACGCTAATAACTAGATGGTATATATATTTAAGAAATACGAAGACATTTTACATCAACTTAGTATTTGCTTCGGTATTACTTTTTATCTGTCATTTATCTTACAGCCCAAATTTAGAGTTCCAAAAAAAAGGGAGTATTCTCTTACTTATGGCGCCATTTTTATTCTTAGTTCTATTCAAACTTTTAGATCTTTTGTCTTTATTGTTATTCAAAAGGCATGTTATTATGACAAACCGGTTTACAATAGAGCCAAATGAAAAATGGAATATTTTTGATATAATAAGTTTCCTTATCATTATTTTAATTCCATTTATGCTCCCCTTGTGGTTAAGAGAATTACAAATATTGTAATCTCCGCTGAGCTGAGTTTAACGCTGGCCTGAGTGTAGTTTGCAAAACCCCTTCATATCCAAACGATACCGTACATCTGTAGCGATGGAATTCGCAGGAAATTCAAATCTTGATTTTGCGGTTTCCTGACTTCGTTTTCGGAAAAATATCGGTCATGCCTAAAGTCATGCCTAAAGGCATTTTGGAAAATCGGTGTCAATCCATTTTTCCAGCCATTAAAATGACTGGCTAAGCAATCGTTCATGCCTAACGGCATTTCCCCTTCAAAGTCCCATAGGGACGGCCCCTCACTTTGCCAGAGGTTTTAACCTCTGGATTTGAAAGTTACCGCCAAATTTGGCCAAAGCCCCATAGGGGCGGGCGATGTATTATTCCAACTCCTTAAAAAGATATTCTGGCAAAAATTCAATTTTATGAGCCTTTAGCATTTTCAGATATTCCT
This sequence comes from Algoriphagus confluentis, assembly GCF_036245625.1. Taxonomy (NCBI): domain Bacteria; kingdom Pseudomonadati; phylum Bacteroidota; class Cytophagia; order Cytophagales; family Cyclobacteriaceae; genus Algoriphagus; species Algoriphagus confluentis. Next base: position 158,515 of record NZ_BTPD01000005.1, on the reverse strand, counting down.
CTCTGAAGGTCATTTTCTGATGATGGATTTCCTGATTTTTCACATAGTCAAAAACTTTGGCAATCTCCCTTTCACTATAGGTAAAAGAACCAAATGCCGATTGCCATTCAAACCTATTCCCGAGAAGGCCGGATTCGTTTAACCACTTGGAAGATTTGGATTTGGCATTTTTCATAATCTCGGAGACTGATTGCTTAGGAAAAAACTGAAACAAACAATGAACATGATCGACATGTCCGTTGACAATGAGAGTCTTAGCTTCAGTCTCGTTGATTAGGTTTCCAATTACAGCATATAATTCGCTTTTGAATGAATCCTGAATGACCGCTTTTCTGTATTTCACCGCAAAGACGGCCTGGCAATACATCTTTGAATACGTATTCGGCATGGTAAATTGGATTTTGGATCTAAACTAATTTAAAAAAAATCGGCCATGCCTAAAGGCATTTTCGGTAATCCTTAGCCATTTTTTCCAGCCATTAAAATGGCTGGCTAAATAATCTATCATGCCTACGGCATTATTGTCCAATGTAAGGTAATTCTATATCAGTTCCATCGGGACGATACATCCAATAGCCAGAGGTTTCAACCCCCAGCTTCCCATAGCTTATTTAAACCTGGCCGGAGCGGATTTTGCCCCCCAGCACCCAATTGAACTTCAAGGGCAAAAAGAAGAAACCTATCCGAGCGTAGGGAGTTTTGGGCGAAAGAACAAGCCATTCTTAGCCAGGTTCATTTCCTACTCTAAACCTACTCCAGGAAACCACATCCGCCATGGTTCTCGATTGAACTTGGGCCCCTCCATAGACGAGAATCTTTTGGGTTATCTTTTCATCAGAAATCGCTTCATACTTCACCAATCCTTCCAGAAGATTTGATAGGATGGTTTGGGTTGCTTTGATTTCGACGATCGTTTTTTCCAGACCCTGATCAATAATCAAATCTACCTCGTTGCCGGAAGAGTCCCTCCAAAACCAGATATCCGACAGATCGCTTCGGTGGTGCATCTGCTTGACATAGTCAGCGATGACCATGTTTTCGAATATCGCTCCTTTCAGAGGATCGGCTGTGAGCTGTTCAGGATGTTGGATTTTTAGCAAATGCGCCAACAATCCCGTATCGTAGAAGTACAGTTTGGGAGTCTTGATGATTCTCTTGTTGAAGTTTTTATGATAGGGATACAGCTGGAATGTGATGTAGCTATGTTCCAAGGCAGACAGCCAGGCCTTTGCCGTGGGCTGACTAATTCCGGCTTTGTTGGCAAGGGCATTGAGATTAAGCAGTTGTCCAGCCCTCCCGGCACATAAGGCTAGAAAATTTTGAAAAAGCCGCATATCCCTCACAGCGATCAGTTCGCTCACATCTCTGTTGATATAGGTTTGGATATAATTGCTATAAAAGGTCTTCGGGGGAATATCCTTGTCATAAATGGCAGGATAAAAGCCTTTGACCATTTGGCTTAGGTAGTCTTCTGCCAATAGTCCCGCCTGTTGCAGTTCTTGGGTATCCAAAGGGAAAAGTTTGAAGATAGCAACCCTTCCAGCCAGACTTTGGGTGATACGCTCCATGAGGTGGAAATTTTGCGAACCAGAAAGTACATAGATGCCTGTTTCGGGACTTTTCTCATCCACCTTGCTTTGCAAATAGGAAAAAAGTGCGGGGACTCTTTGCACTTCGTCAAAGATCACCTGATGGTCATATTCATTTAGGAATCCATTGGGATCCGTTTCGGCGAAGTTTCTAGCATCTGGATTTTCGAGACTAACGTATCGGTATCCCTTAAAGAGGCTCTTGAGCAGGGTGGTTTTTCCTGACTGCCTTGGTCCGGTCAGAGCGATGATCGGATACTTTGGGATCATTGCTTCAATAGATGCTACTATATGTCTGTAAATCAGCATATTTTTTTCTCAAATGTAATTTCAATTTTGAAATAACACAAAACGAATTTTGAATTAACATAGACTAAATTTTGAAATGGCAAGACCAAAACTTTGAAATTGCAGAACCAAAACTAGAAATAGTTAGACTTCGCTCACCCTACATGGTTGGCTAAAGCCCCGGTCAAGCCAACGGAATTTTCTCCTAAATCGGTGAGCGGGAAAAAGGCGATCGAGGACTAAGCCCTGACAACTTCAAAGAAGCGACTGCCACTTTCCATTTTTCCCTCAAATCTATTTCCCTTAACCTCCCACCTGGGTGTAGTTTGACGTTGGACTGAGCGTAGTTTGCAACAACGCTCGACTATCAGTAGTTTTTCAGGCACCAAGGGACAGGTTCACAAAACCCCACTTAGACAAGTAATATTTTAATAAGTGGGGATTTTTAAGTACACCTAAAACTCTAATCGATTCTTTTCTATTTTTGAGCTGAAATTCACTTTCACCAAAAAAATTTTGAATTTGACTTTTTCTGACTTGGTTTTAGGGATTATACCGACTAGGCCTAAAGGCATTATTTACTCTTTCAAATTCCCGAAAAATATTTCGCTTTCTCCAAAAAGCATTTTCTCCTCTTGCTTTTTTGAAAAACCACCCAAATCAATTTCCCAAAATCAAAAACACCCTGACTTTTCCCCACAAAACCAATATCTTACTCCTTTCAAACCCAAAAAACCTAAACCTATGAACAAACTGATCAAATCAGGCTTTGTAGCCTTAACTCTGGTAGTTTCCAGTCAAGTTTTTGCCCAAGACGGCACCATCTACCCACTGGAAAATCCCGCCGAACCCAATGCCATCTTACTCGGCACCGGCGGTGTGGACAATCAACCTGCACCCGAAACCTGGTTCCGTCAATGGGGTGATCCTATGGCACGGAATATCTCTACGGCGACTTTGACTCCTTTTCTTCCCGAACCCGGAAAAGCAAACGGTGCCGCAGTGATCGTAGCTCCGGGAGGCGGATTCAGCTGGCTGTCCATGGGCAATGAAGGCTGGGAAGTGGCCGAGGCTCTAGCAAAGCAAGGAATCGCTGCTTTTGTGCTCAAATACCGACTCAACCCTACCCCTCCTTCGCTCGAGGACTTTTCTGCTTGGATGAACAGACCCCGACCTGCCGCTCCCGCTCCACCTGCTTCCGGAGGCTCAGGATCGGCTACTCCAGCACCCCGACCTCCACAGCGCGACCTCTCCAATCAATTGGAAGATGCCGAAGCCGCCTACGCCATGATCGTAAATCGAGCCCAAGAATGGGGAGTGGATATCAACCGAATCGGAATGATCGGCTTCTCTGCCGGCGCGGGACTGACTATGCACTCCACGTTGAATTCCAAAACCATGAAACTGGCCTTTATAGGCCCTATCTACGGAGGTATGGGTCCGGTGGACGTACCAGCCGATGCACCTCCGATGTTTAATGTGATAGCCACGGATGATTTCCTCTACAATGGTCAATCCGGCATCATCGAATCCTGGTACAAAGCAGGCAAACCGGTCGAGTTTCATCTCTACCAAAACGGCGGTCATGGCTTCGGACTCGGCAACCCGAACCGCACCAGCAATCGCTGGTTTGATGCCTTTATCCATTGGTTGGATGTGAATCAATTTTTGGTCAAGAAATAGCTCAAATCTGGCTTTTTCAATTGAAATGATTCTGGTCTGAGCTAACCATTTTCAATTCCAAAAAAAGAAAACACCAACTTGATTTGCATTCCTCATTTGGAAAAGGAAATCTCAAAACCATGAAAAAACTGCCCATCTATTTTCTGATCGGTCTACTTGGAATAATCCTGAATGCCTGTAGCTCACCGGAAAAAAAACCAGCTCAATTTGAACTCCTTCCAAGTCCAAAGGAAATCACCATCTCAGGACAGTCTACCTTGGACTTGGTAGAAGTCAAAGCATCTTTTGATCAGGCAAAAACAGCAATGATTGAGCAGGATGATTTGGAAGGGATAGAAATGATTTCGTTCAAATACACCTTGGATTCCGGCCTGAAGGAAGAAGGGTATCTGCTTGAAATCACAGCTAAGGAAATCTTGATTGAGGCACCCAGTGATGCAGGACTTTGGTATGGCCTTATGACTCTAGGACAACTAATCGAGGATGCCCGAGATCAGAATGCGGATTTGCCTTTGGTGAAAATCAAAGACGAACCCGCTTTAGATTACCGTGCCGTTCATCTGGATGTAAAGCACCATTTGGAGAAAAAGGAATACTATTTCGAATTGATGGATCGATTGGCTGCGCAAAAAATCAATGCAGTCATCGTGGAGATCGAGGACAAACTCAAGTATGAACTGCAACCCAAAGTGGGTTCTTCGGATGCCTTTACGATTGCGGAGTGGAAAGAACTGAGCGATTATGCCTTAGCCAGACATATCCGCATCAGCCCTTTGGTTCAAGGCTTGGGTCATGCATCCTTTATCCTCAAACATCCTGAATTCATCCCACTTCGTGATGATCCGGAGAGTGATTGGGCTTTCAATCCGCTGAATGAAGAGACTTACCGGGTCCAGTTTGACCTGTACGAAGACGCTTTGAAAGCTTTTCCTCATGCCAATTACCTGCATGTGGGCGGAGATGAGGTACATACCACGGGGAGAAATTCAGGAAAATCCCCGCTGGAACTCCAACTCATCTGGCTAAACCGGGTAAGCGAATACGCTTCGAATAAAGGATTAACTCCCATTTTCTGGGACGATATGCCTTTGAAAAACGCGGAAGTCTACCGCTCCATTTATGACCGAAAGTTGACCCAAGCCCAAGTGGATAGTATCTGGTCAGCCAATGAATCCAAGCTCAACAGGTACATTGATTTATTTCCGAAAAACTGCATCTACATGCGCTGGAACTACGATATGCCGGAGTCTCCAGGGAATAATCAGGCAATTCAATGGTTTACCGACAATGGACTAAAAGTAATGGGTGCAACTGCTGGACAAACCCGCTGGAACCTGATGCCACAGGATCAAAGTAACACGGACAACATCCGTGATTTTGCGCTGATTTCCATCCGAAACAAAGCAGATGGCCTTCTCCTTACCCTTTGGGATGATGATTCACCTCATTTCGAATTGTATCAAAGAGGCATAGCCATCTTTGCAGAATACACTTGGGCGGGTGAAAAAAGAAGTTCGGACCAATTACACCAAGCCTATCGTCAGCGGACTTTCGGACCTGCTTTGGCCTCTGCAGATTTTGAGTTTATCAACGCCTTGGAAGGCCCTGTGGCCGAATGGAAAAATATGCTTTTGGATAAGGGCCGAGACAGAAATCGCCTTAGAAAACTGGAAAATCCTATTCAGGAGGCTGTGATTTCTTTCCCTGATTTGGATTCGGCAGGAAAATGGTCTGAAAACTACCAAAGCAAAATTCAATTGGCCCAAACCAATCTGGCAAAAGTAGATACTATTCTAAAGCAAATCAGTCAAGCCAAAAAGTCGGCAGTAAGAAACACCTATCCACTGGAAGTCTATGAGCAGGTAGCTCAGGTGGTTCAATTTTCCAATCGTGCTATCCTGACTTTGGCGGAATTGGATGAACCCAGTGGAGAAAAGCGGGATATAGCCCTTTCCAAATTAAAGGAAATGGAAGCAGAGTGGGCTACCCTGCTAGCCAATGTAGAGGAAGTCTATGGCAAAACCCGCCAACTCAACAAACCTAAAGACTATATCTTAGATCAGGATCACCATGTGCATTTGGCCAATCAGGCACTCAACTTCAGGGATTGGCAGTTTTATGTGGAGGGCTTGTTTTTGGAGAAGGTAAAACGGGAATTGAGATAATCATTCATTAAAAAACGGTCGCATCTCCTCGTGAATTTCCTCCCGGAGTGTTTTGAGTTTGAGGGCGTATTCTTCCAGTTTTTTTTCCTGATCGGTTTTTGGGACCCATGGCTTGACCTTTTTTGGATTTCCGTTTTCATCAACCGAGACAAAAATGATGATGCAGTGCGTCTTTTTTTCGAATTTCTTCTGCTCAAAACTTCTGGAATAGACCTCCACCATGATGTGAATACTGGAGCTGCCGGTGTAGATGACCTGTGAATCGATCTTTATGACCTCCCCGATTCCGATGGGCTTGTAAAAACGGATTCCTCCTACGTAGACCGTGACGCAGTAGCTCTCGGCCCAGTTTCTGGCACAGGTATAGGCCGCCTGATCGATCCATTTCATCACGGTGCCTCCATGGACTTTTCCCCCAAAGTTTACATCTCCGGGTTCGCTGATAAACTGAAAGGTGGTTTTGTTGGAGGCCATAGGATCAAATAAAGGGTTTAAAAATCCAAGATAGGGAAATCCCATGAAGTGCATAAACCCCGAAATTCAAAAAAAAACTGTCCTCTCCATTCGGAAAGGACAGTTGAAAGGCCCCAAGGATTGGGGTTAATTGAATAAGTCAAATTTCAATCCGAAATTAAATCGGGCATTGTAATATTCGGCCTGCATGGTTCGGGCCTGAATACCCTGATAGTAGCGTAGAGGCTGATTGGTAAGGTTGTTGCCTTCCACAAAGAAACGCCACTTTGGAGTAAAGGCATAGGAGGCATTTACGTCCAGAAAGGTCTGCTGATCGTAGTATCGATCCTCGAAACCCTCTCCTCCCAGCTCGTCCAGATAATCAGAGGCATAGTTGAGCGAGACTCTCACTACTAGTCGCTTGTTTTCATAAGAAAGGGAAGCATTAAACATATTGCCTGCTGTGCCGGGGAGCTCCAGGTCTTCTCCTTCTCGACCTTCGATTCCTTCGGTAGAGGAGGCAGTATAGGTATAGTTGAGGTAGATCCCGAAGTTTTTCAAAAACTGTCGTTGAAATGAGGCTTCCAAGCCGTAAACAGTAGCCGTACCGCCATTTTCGGGGCGGGAATACTGCAGGTCACTTCCAAAAACCGGATCATCAAACCCTTGAGTGGTGATGGTATAGACAAAACTGTCTATATCCTTGTAGAATCCTCCGAAGGAAAACAAACCCACATTGTCATAGTAGCGCTCAGCCATCAGGTCGAAATTCATCGATGTGGAAGGCTTCAGGTTGGGATTTCCACGTTCCAGTTCTTGATCTTCAATACTGAAAGCCGCATAAGGGACCAAATCGAAGTAATTGGGTCTTGCAAGGGTATTGGTCCAGGCAAATCTCAGTACGGTATTTGAGTTGGGATCATACTTGAAGTGAACCCCTGGCATCAGGTTGGTGTAGCTTTGATCTCCAGAGGTAGGGGAGATTTCTTCATTGTCAATATCAAAGATATTTCCGGTGTAGTCAATGGCCGTGTGCTCTAGCCTCAACCCTGCAATAGCCGAGAACTTTTCAGAAAACTGGTGGTCAGCCATCACATACGCTCCAGAAATTCGCTCATTAGCCACATAATTACCCGGGGCATATTCTTCCAGAAGGTCGGACTCTTCAAATAGCCCCCCATTTCTCAAATCCAGTCCGCCGAGAAATTCCGGAGTAGCAAATGTCCCTACGGCATATTGTGAACCTGCCAGGTAATTGGGATCGGAATAATTTCTGTTGGGCACGGCTCCAAGGGTGGCTCCAAAAGCATCTTCATCCACGGGTTCATACTCGAAGAAATTATTGGCTCTCTCCTTATCCTTGCCCCGATATCGAAGACCAAACTGGAGAATCCCCTTGTTGGAATACGGAAGTTTAAAATCCAAGCGAGCGTTCAAATCCTGATCAAAAGTGTAGCTATACTGCTCTGAAATCCCATTAAATCCAATAGCCAGATTGTCTGAAGGATTGGACAGAATAGCCAAAGGCTGCTCTGGATTGGATACGTCTACCGTCACATTCTGCCCTGAAGATCTGTAGGAAATGTAGCGCTCATTGGGCCGCTCTTCGGATGCTTTGGCATAGGTCACATTCCAGTCCATTTTCAGCCTGTTGAACAAGTGGTCCCCACCCAATGTGGCATTGTAAACCCGCTGATCTTCCAATCGGGTAGCCTTGATTCGGTCGTTGTCCAGTCCACCTTTGGTCTGAAATTCTACCCGTCCGAACGTCTGATACCTACCCGGAGACACTTCAGTGAATTCCCCGTCGTCAAAAGAGTCGTCAAGTCTGCCCACTCTCATCCTAAATCGATTTTCCCAGTCATCCCTATGATTGTACATACCGGATAGAAATAGGGTGTGATTGGCGCTGATCTGATAGTCAAAAGCAAGGTTGACCGACCTTCTTACTCGCTGAACCAAGTATTTTCGGATATCAAATTCTTCCAAAACAGCACCTTCATCAGAATCATACCAAACTGCCTCCACATTGTCTGATCCGAAGGTGTGGTTATTGTAGGAGGCGGACAAGACGACACCAAGCTTATCCTTGGCAAAGCGGTCACCCAAAATGAAAGCCCCGGTCCAGATGGGTTTATCTGTAAGAAGATTGACCCCGGAAGCTGCTGTACCGGATACCCGGAGTCCGTTTGGAGTCTGTCGGGTAACCAGATTGACAGATCCTCCAATCGCGTCTGCATCCATATTGGGAAGGACAGCTTTGTTTACTTCTATGGTTTGAATCATGTCCGAGGGAATCAAATCCATTTGGATATTCCGGTTGTCTCCTTCTGCTGAGGGAATTCTTTCCCCGTTTAGGGTCACCGAATTCAGCTGGGGTGCCAAGCCACGGATAATGATATTTCTGGCTTCGCCCTGATCATTTTGCATAGTAATCCCGGGAATCCGCTTCAATGCATCTCCGATATTGGCATCGGGAAATCGTCCGATTTGATCAGAAGACACGATGTTGGTAATGTTGGGATTGTTTTTCTGCTGATTTAGGGCCTTGGCTTGGCCTTTTAGCCTATCCCCAAAGACCACAAATTCCGCACTTTCCAAAGTGGCTTGGTTCATGGTGAAATTCAAAACGGCCGTCTCCCCGTCTTTGATCGTTACTTCTTGGGTGAGGGATTCGTAGCCCAAGTAGGAAACCTGAACTTGGTAGATCCCGGATTCCAGGTTTGTCAGGGCAAAATCCCCCTTTTGATTGGTGATGGTCCCTATGGAGGTCCCTTCCAGGACTATATTTGCTCCCGGAAGTGAGAGCTTATCTCCATCGATTACTTTTCCTTTGAGAACTCCCTGAGCCCATGCTGCAGCTGAGCCGAGGAGCAAGAAAACAAGCGTGAATACTAGATACTTTTTCATATAGAAATGGATTAGAAATTACTTGGATTGGGGTTGAAGAATTACCTGCTCCAGGTCCTCCCATCGGTAGATCTGGAAAGTTTTGTCGTCAGACATGGCTACAAAAAGTCCTCTGGGGAAATCTGCTCCCAAAGCCACTGAGGTGACCTCAGACCCGTCGCTGGATTGGGTGCTTACCGGTATGGCTGTGATCAAGGGGTGAATATGAGGTCCGTCAGGTGTGCCTTGTCTGGGAAAAACCCGGAAAAGATTGGCCTGTTGATCCGAAATCAGGATGTATCCTTCTGTTTCTGAAGTTTTGTAAATGGAAATCCCCTCGTGATCCTCCTTGAATCCCTCAGTGCCAAAGAGCGCCAGCTCTTCATTGCCCATTTCCGGCTCTGCATGATATTTTCTGATTCCTACCCCTTCATCAGAGTAGTAGATATAGCCCAACTCTGCATCTACGGCAATAGCTTCGATTTCATTTTTTCCGGAATACTGTCCAAACTGCCTGACCAGCTGAAGATCAAGTACTCCCTGGACAGATACTACTTCGTACTGCCATAAATAAGAACCATCAGTTGGTCCGTTTTTTCTGCCGGCAATGATGTACGTTTTTCCGCTTTTGGGACTGGTATACACTGCTACTCCCATCAGGTCCCGATATTCCGGGCCGGTCTCTCCTTTAAAAATTTCAATACCCGGAGCTCGCAGTTCCCTCATCTCTGGAAGGGTGAAAAAACGCAGTCTTGAGGTGAGTCGCTCTCCGGTAACTGCAAAATCCACGGTATCCGATCCTAAGGAAAGGCGGTATCCAATGTCCACATTGTTGGGCCGGAGGATGTCCCTTCTGACTAGCGAATCAATAATTTTCCCTCTGAGGTCATAGACGTACAAGGCCCCTATGGAATCCTTGTCCGTCCCCACAATTAAACTTTGCGAAGGATCGTTGGGATTGATCCAAATGGCAGGATCGTCCGAATCGTACAGGACGGGATCGGTGATATAAACGGGTTGGACCGTAGTCAGAGAATCTGTTTTGGACTCTTCTTTATCCGTTTGAGGGGATTGGCAGGCTAAGGCTGCAAGGCCTAAAAGAAAATAAAGCGGGGTAATTTTTTTACGCATAATTGGCTGGTTAAAATCTCATTGCAAGATTAGTCCAAGCCCAATCACCAGACTAGTTTTCCATGTTATCAATTGAGCAACAAGGCTGAAAACCACCGTTAACAAAACTTCTACAAAAAGTAAAAAACAAAACTCAACCTATTGATTTACAATACTTTACCTTGTGTTAAAAAGAGATTAACAAATCGTGAATCATATACAAAGCAGAAATTGCTGGAGGCTGGTTCCTTTTTCCAGATTGAGTTTTTTCCGAAGTCTGTATCGGGATATTCTGAGGCTGTCCTGAGAGATCCCAAGTGTAGACGCTATTTCTTTTGAATTGAGATTCATCCGCATCAAGCTGGCAAGCTTCAGTTCGCCAGGGGTGAGTTCTTGCCCATTCTCATTGAGTTTTTTGAAAAAATCCTGATGCACTTTTTCGAAACTTGATTTGAACTCCTCCCAGTCAGTATCCTGAGAGAAATTGTAATCAATCTGCTTGATCAGGTTTCGGATTTTCTTTTTCTGGTCTTTGGGATCCTCCTCGAGGACTTTCTTCAATCGATCCTGTATGCTCATCAGCATTTGATTTTTTTCCAGGACATGGAGGGTCTGAGCAGTCACTGCCTTGGATTGGGCCTCTACTTCTGCTGCCATTCTAGCTTCCAGAAGATTGATGTTTTCTTTTTCCGTGGCGATCAGGCGCTCCTTGATTTCCAAGAGTTCGTTTTGACGGCTCAGGAGTTCTTTTCCGTTTTTAAGTTTGAGTTTTTGCCGATTGAATATGGTCCAGGCGAGAGAAATCAAGGTGAAGATGGTGAAGATCAGCAACCACCTGATTCTTGATTCTGAATGGCTCACCTCTTTGAGATGGTTGATCTGGGCAATTTTTTGATTTACCTCGTATTGAGCTTCTTTAAGGGCCAATTGGCGGGCTGTTTCTTCAGAAAACAACTGTTCGCTGACCTGGCGGGCTTCCTCCAAATACGAAAACCCCTCCTCATACCTTCCTGCCAATGCACTTACTTTGGCCAAATCCACCAAAGCACTGCGGAGTTGATAATTGTTGTTTTGCCTTTGGCTCAGTTCCAAAGCCAGGGAGGAAAACCAAACAGCTGAATCCAGCTTTCCCGATTTCCGGAACACATCCCCGAGATTATTCAAGTTGCCGATTAGCGAGGTACTGTCACCGGCAAGCAGATTGTATTGGTAGGATAATCTAAAGTATCGGTAGGCTGAATCATACATTTCCCGGTCCTCATAGATGCTTCCGATGTTTTCCATGACAAAGGCCAATTCCCCGGGCGTTCCTCCTTTGCGGTATCCCTCAAAGGCCTGGTTTTGGTACTCCAATGCAAGCGAATAGTTCCCCATCTTCTCATGCATCGCCCCAATATAGGCTTTGGTCTCTGAGATTCCCCGATGTTCCATTAGGCTTTCGTAGATTTCAAGCGCAGCCTCATGTCTTTGTAGGGCTTCTTCAGCACTTTTGATCTTGTAGTAGAGCTTGCCCAAGAGGTTATGGCTTGAAGCAATGCACTGCAAACACTCATTTTTCCTAAATAGGACTTCCGCTTCGTACAAGGGTCCCAATGCTTCCTCATACAAGCCCAACTGGTAGAGCAGCTTGCCCTTGACCATCAGCCCTTTCCCATACGCTATGCTTGAGAGATCAGATTGCTCTCTTTCCCATGCGGTAATTTGGCGATAGGCTTCTTCGGGATTGTTGGATAGCAAGCGTTCAGCCTGACTCAGGTCCAGACTAGCTTTGGAATCTTGACCCTTTGCCCAAGACCCAACCATACAGCTGAAAATCAATAAAATCCATACCTTTTTCCTGTGCATTCTCAAAACTCCCCAAACGCTGTGAATTCAATGTTAACTCATGGTTTTGTTTTGATGAACAACCAACTCTCAGGATAGACCAACACCAAAGTCTAAACCTTATCCGCATGGAAGCCACCCCTCCTTACTTCCTGAAAAAGTCCAGCCAATAGGGCGGAAAAATGGATACTCAAGCTTCACCGTGCACCCGAAAACGAAAAATCCACAATCAAAGGAAAGGGGTCAAAAAGCCTTTTTTTTCCTCTTGCTTTGGACTAAATTGGGTATAATGAATCTCCGTGCTGCCAAATACCTCCTTGTCTACATCATCCCCTTGGTGGTGGCTTTCTCCCTTTGGTCGGCCAATGCCTGGTCTTATTCTGCCTTGATTTTTGTATTCGGTCTGATTCCTTTGGTTGAGCTTTTTACCCGTTCTTCCAGCAAAAACCTTGAAGCTTTGGAGGAAGAATTGGTCAAAAAGGACAGGGCCTACGATTGGATTCTCTATTTCTTGGTGCCGGTTCAGTATGCGATGCTGGCCTATTTCCTTTTTCAAATCAGTCAGGAAGGCCTTTCTATTTCCACCAAAATCGGAATGGCCTTAGCTTATGGAATGTCCTGCGGGGTCTTAGGCATCAATGCCGCTCACGAACTGGGTCATAGATCCACATGGTACGAGCAGTTGATGAGTAAAATGCTCCTGCTGACTACGCTCTACATGCATTTTTTCATTGAGCACAATCGGGGACATCACAGGAATGTAGCCACCGATGAGGACCCTGCATCCAGTCGGTTGGGAGAAAATGTCTATACTTTTTTCTTCCGCACCATCACAGGAAGCTATCGGTCTGCCTGGAGGCTGGAAAAAGAAAGATTGAATAAGAAGTCGCTCCCTTTTTGGTCCTTGGAAAATGAAATGCTGAGATTTCAACTCATTCAATTAGTCTTGTTGGGCGCTATTTGGTTTGCTTTTGGTTGGGAAACTCTTCTCTTCTTTGGACTGGGAGCCCTGGTAGGAATTCTCCTCTTGGAAACGGTCAACTACATCGAGCATTATGGTCTGCGGAGGGAAAAGAAAAACGGGCACTATGAAAGGACTTTGCCCATTCACTCTTGGAATTCCAACCATCCCATAGGCCGAATGATATTACTCGAGCTGTCCCGACATTCGGACCACCACTACATCGCAAGTCGAAAATATCAAGTTCTCAGGCACCACGAAGAGAGTCCCCAAATGCCCACCGGCTATCCCGGAATGATGCTTTTAGCCTTAATTCCTCCGCTTTGGTTTCGCGTGATGAATGGAGAAATCCAACGATTCAATTCAAGTCTGGCACTGGAAAAATCCTAATCCACCCGCTCAAAAACCAAAAAATGCTGGATGCTGAGGAATTTCCCGTTTTGGACTAATTTAAATCCATTGGCTTCCAGCTCCTTTTTTGCCTGGTTTACCGTCATTTTGTGAAGGGGCTTGATGGGAATCCAGTCATCTTCTCCCCGGTACTCGATCAAGATCAGTTTTCCCTTTGGCTTTAGCGCCTTTCTGATTCCGGCAAGCATCTCTACCGGATACTCCAGCTCGTGGTAGACATCGACCATCAAGGCTACATCCACAGTGTTTTCAGGAAGGTTAGGCGAAGTTTCAGTCCCCATAATGGGTTCTACTTGAGAAAATCCCAATTCCTTGCTTTTGGTGGTCAGGTATTGAATGGCTGCATCTTGAATCTCCACTGCATAGACTTTGCCTTCGGGTACTCTTGGAGCTATCCGAAAAGTAAAATATCCAGAACCAGCGCCTATATCTGCCACCACGCTATTGGGCTGAACGGGTAAGTTATCAATGGCTTTGGAAACATTCTCTTCCTTTTCCCTACTGGATCGTTCCAGCCAAGACATGCCCTCAAAGCCCATCACAAAGGAGATTTCTCTTCCCATATACACTTTTCCGATCCCATCAAAGCTGGCGGTTTTGTAGGAGTAAACTTCCTCTTTACTTTTTTTTGAGGAACTCTGTCCGGAGCAAGATAGCGCAACGAAGGACAAGATAAGAAAAGCTAAATAGCCGAATGAAGTTTTCATAAGTTGATAACTAGGTAGCCGAATTTCAGTTTTGCCTCGGGAAAATATATTTTGATTAAAATAGAAAAGGCTTCTCTTGACAGGAAAAGCCTTTGATTGATCTTACATTCCTAATAATAGCTGCAGGTCCAATTGGTCTTCAACTTTGATCAGACCTCCCAGCTTTTTGGGAGGGGAAAGACCCAATGCTACAAAATCAAGACATAAATTACCAGCTAATCCATCTTTATGTTTCTCCAGAATAAAATCCGGGAATTCAAGACTTTTACCTGCTAAATCAAGAAAGAGATGACAGTAGATTTTTCCTGATTTTTGTCTGAGATTATTGACTTTTACCTCTGCAAATGGATACACATCTGCTTTAAGGGTAGATCTAAAATCACTGTTTAGAATAAAATTACCGCAGGAAAAATCGCGGATCGGGATTTGAAAACTCAAGGAATGACCAGCCTTGGTACTATTCACTTTCAGCGTATCAAAACTGCCTACTTTGGTGTAATCGCAGTTAAACTTCCCTAGAGAGGTGGTTCCGCTTACCAGCACTTTTTGACGCACAATCACTAAATCTCTCTCCCCCTGAAGAGGAGAAGAGAGAATTATGAGAATAAGGAAAACCAGACTGTTCATTTTGTTGATCAGTTAAAATCCGACCACTCCTTCAATCATGATTCCATTGAATTTACCGCCATTTCTGATATCAGTGGCTGCAAATCCGTCATAATTTTGATTAACATATTCGATTTTGGCAAGTATGTTTTTTGAGATAAACCAACCCCCGCCAATCTGAGTCCGGTCGATGGTCACCTCCAATCCGCTTCCTGCCAAGGCTCCTTTCACCTGATTGTATCTTCCGGCAAAGTAGAATTTTTCATTGGATCCAAATCGATACACCAAATCTGCCCCCACCTGATTCCAGGTTCTGTCGTCAGTTTCATTGGCAGCCTTACCTTTGGATTGCTCGAAGTTTCCGAAGAACTCCAATCCTTTATATTTCAGGAAGGGGTTGAAAACCATCGCCGTGATGTTGTCAGTCTGTCCGGGATTGAATCGACCGGAGGTAAAGTTGGCACTGGTAGTGGCAAGGGTGTTTTCCAGGACGAGATAATACCTGGACCCACTTCGATCTCCCCCGTAGAGGGTATTTCTCGCAGAACCCGAGGTCGTGTAGATAGATCCGGTCAATCGGAGTCTGAAGTCATCAGAGAGCTGCTTGTCATAGCCCACTTTACCCATAAGGGACACTTTTCTGCTATCCGGACGGGTGACTCCCCCCTGAATCTCCCCACCGGTCAAGCCTCCCATGATCAGGAAACCGTTGCTTTGGAAGGTCAAATCACCGCCTACTTCTGTGGTGAAGGCATCCATGATGTAGTTGCCTACAAATGGGTTAAACATGGCGTTACCGTTGTCAGTTCTGCGGAAGTGCGCATCCCCATAGTTGATTTCCATGTGTCCGACTCTGAGGGTCAAGTACTTGGAAAACCACTCCGGATTTCCCAGGAAAGGCAGTTTGTCAAACTGGAGAAATCCCCCTTTTACCCAAGTTTCGGGATGGTGACGGGAGGATAGATAGGTGATCAGATTCAAGCGAACCCCGTCCATCAGCTCCACGTCAATATTCAGGTTGGCAGTGGCCAGGTTACTTCCTGCGCCGATTTCTATCAGCTCATTGATATTGACTCCGTTGGCGTTTAGGACAGATTGAGCTGTATTTTCATGACTCAGATTCTGAAGTTGTTGGGTAAAATGTCCTCCGATTCTAACTTTGACCCCTTCAAAAGGCACCGTGTCCTGCTTGCCAGTTTCGAAGACATTTACTCCTCTTTGGTCATAAGGTCTCCAATATTGGACATCTCTTTGTAATCCCTGGGACAGACCTGTAGCAGAGATTCCTGCTGCAACTAAGGCAGTGAATAGATACTTCTTCATTGTTTTTGAATTAAAAGGGTTGAATAATTAAATACTAGGTTGAAATCCCGTTTTAAAGGAGATTTTGATTTCGTCGTCTGTTTTTACTGTTCCTAATAGCGCTGTGGGAGGTTCTATATAAAAATAGGTCAGCTTGGTACTCAGCTCTCCTTCAAAGATCAATTGGTTGCCTGCAGGAGTCATTTTCACAGGAAAACTGACAGACTTGGTAGCTCCTGCTATGCGTAAATCTCCTTTGGCGGTAAAGCTGCTGCCAGAGCCTGTCAGCTCTCTTAGGGTAAATTTGATCTCCTTGTAGGAACCCGTCTTCAATGCTTTGTAGGCATTTTTATCCAATCCTGAGGTTCCACTCTTGAGGCTTTCTGCCTGAAATGAAATATTGAGTGATTGAACGGTCTTTAACTTGCCAGCTTCCAGCAAAAAGACACCTTCACCTTTAGCCTGATTGGTTTCCATATGCCAATCGTGCAAAGTAGACCCCCCTTCAATTTTCAGCATCGGGGCAGAGGCGATCACATATTTGGTCTGTGAAATACCCACTTGACATCCTAGAAAAATAAGTATCGCCAGGAGGTATGCGCTTTTGATTTTGGAGATTTTCATCATCGTTTGGGTTAATTTGATGATGCTAAACTCAGCACAGGCTCCAAGAATAAATCTGACGAAAGTCAGCTTTATCCATGATAGATTGCATCTACCCAGCTGACTATTTTAAAATTTAATTCGGATATTTTGGATTAGTGAATGATTTTACAAAATTTTAATTTATAAAATATATAATCTTAAAATTTAATTTTAAAAAATGAAAACCATTTAAAATATTAATTGGTTTTTTGTGACTTAAGTCACAAAAGCTGACAAAGAAGGTGTTTTTTACCAGAATCGCCCTTTCAAGCCCTTCTCCCGGTCAAATAGCAAGGGATAATTAGTCCTGCCTCGCACAGGCCAGTTGTTGAGCCAGCTGCTGCCATCATGCAATCCCCAAAAAGTAACCCTCGAAATTTTATCTCCGTACTTTTTAAACAAAGCGAACAAAGAGGTGTATCGATCGACCAATTCCTGCTCCACTACAGGAGAAATCCCCTCTTTGTAAGGATTCCATTCTTCTGATTCTGCAAAATTCAAAGACAAATCTGCCCCCTCCACATCCGAGGGCCTCGGAAGCACATCCACATCCAACTCGGTGATATGGACCTCAAAACCCGCCTCGTGAATGTCCAAAATGGCCTGCTCGATTAGATCCAAACTGGGAAAATTCAGCCGATAATGACCCTGCATGCCGATCCCGTCAATTCGAACACCTTTGGCTTTCAATGTCTTGGCCATATCCAAAATGGCTTTTCTCTTTTCCGGTTTCCAGACATTGTAATCGTTGTAGATGAGCTGGACTTCAGGGTCTACTTCATGAGCTTTGCGAAATGCGCGTTCGATGAAGTCTTCCCCAATCAAATTGTACCAATGGCTCTTTCTCCAGCTACCATCCTCTTCAAAAGCCTCATTGACCACATCCCAGGCATCAATCCGTCCTTTATACCTTCCTACCAAGGTAGAAATATGGTTCTCCATGCGATTCAGAAGATTTTCCCTGTCCAAAAACTTCCCCTCACTGTCTTTAAAAACCCAATCCGGAGTCTGCTGATGCCACACCAAAGTATGGCCTACAATAAAAGCATCTATTTTTTCACCCATTTCCACAAAGGCATCCCCAAAATCAAAGCGGTACTCCCCCTCTTTTGGGTGAACAGGCCCCCACTTGAGCCCATTTTCTGAGGTGATCGAACTGAAGTGTAGCAGAAGCAAAGAGTCTGCCCCCTTTTCTGACCCATTGACCTGCCGCATATTGAGTGCAGCTCCGATGTAAAAATCATTTTCAAAATGATCTTTTAACCCCTGCGCTTTTGAGATTTGGCAGGAAAACAAAAAGACAAACGGCAGTAGGAAATAGAGCGGATTTTTCATGTTGGAATATAAAAAAACCTTCCTCAAATAAGAGAAGGTTTTCCATCAACAGTCTTTAGCACCTATTGCCGGAGAACAGCTTTTTTCACTTCCTCAATCTTTACCTCCACTCCCTTTGAATTGGTCTTCCTTGTAGGCAAAAAGAACATTAAATGTGGTCAGGGATCCGTAGCAGCGGGTAATGTACTGCTGCAGCCCCACCCGGTCTTCGTCATCGAGTTTGGGATGATTGTTGATGTTTTGCTCCAATACACGGAGCTTTTCTCTCACCATCACAATTTTGTGGAAGAAAGTCTCAATCGGAATTTCTTTACTTTGCAAGCTCCTGTCATAAGGCTCAATGATCAAGGTCCCCCCCATCCATTTGCCCCCAAGGGGAACCAATGGGGCACGTTCTGAAGTAGCCAAGAGCGCTTCCCGAATGGCTTTTTCTACATCCTTCATCGTGAGCATGGGAAAGTCAGGCACTTTGGCTTCCTCCACGGTAAAGCCCTCATAATCCCGGGCGAGGGTTTTCACTTCCTCGATGGAGGAAAAGTAGATTTTATAGTAGCTGGCATCCACAGAGACAATGACCCCGGATCCAAATTTGGGGTGACCGATTCGGCTTCCCACCCCCAGTTCACTTGCTGTCATAAATTCAAAAGTTTGTTGGTACGAAAATAGAAATAGCCTGCGTATTGCCAAGGCTTCCTCCCAGTTTCCCCGGTAGCTTAGCTGTAACTTTTTTCGGATTATTGCATCATTGGATTAGGGTTCCTACTTTTCCTCCCCAGCCACATGTTCACGATGAAAACTTTCTTTGTCCAGGGTCTTTCCGCATTTCTTGGGTTTACCTTTTGGGGTGCCGGCATGGTCAAATTATACGAAGGGCACAACTTTATCCAATGGATCGGACCACCTTGGTTGGTGGAGCGATTGGCTGAGTTTGATTTGGGGCTTTATGCACAGTTTATCGCATTATGTCAAATCATCATCGGATTTATGCTGCTCACCACGCGATACAAGCTGCTCGGGGGTATCATGCTCATTCCCATGATTTTGAACATTCTCATGGTGACCATTTCCCAAAACTGGAGAGGGACTCCCTTTGTGCTCGCTTTTCTTTTGCTTCTCAATGGAGTACTCCTGTGGCAATACAGGGATTTCTTTAAACCCATTTTGCAGGAAGAACCGATGATAAACCCAGTACGAAAAGCTCCGGGAAGAACCTGGCAAGGCCATTTGGTTTGGCTGGCAGGTTTGGGACTCTGCATAGGATCGGTTTCCGTTTCCTATTTCCAGCTGACCTTGGCCTTTACTTTAGCCGGCTTGGGATTGATTTTGGGGATTCTTTCGATACGAGTGGACCGGATTTTCCCGATTTGATATGGGTAAGCTGATTTTTTCCCATTTCAAAGTCTAAAAATGGTACCTTTTATCCTTTATTTCCCAAAACCCCGCCTACGATGAAACTTTACCCTTACCTCAATTTTGACGGCACGGCTGAGGAAGCCATGCGATTTTACCAATCCGTTCTCGGTGGAGAATTTGAAGGGCCCATAGGCTATTTCGGAGAAATTCCCAGAATGGAAATCCCCGAATCAGAGAAGCAACGGGTCATGCATTCCTCCCTTCGGATCAACAATCAGGTCAAAATCATGGCCAGCGACACCAGCCCCAGCATGGGACACCACTGGGTCAAAGGCAATCACAATTACATCTCCATCGATGCTCCCAGCAAGGAAGAAGGGGAAAGGTACTTTCATCAACTTTCCCAGGGAGGAAAAGTGGAAATGGAGTACCAAAAAACCTTCTGGGGAGCCTATTTCGCCAGTTTCGAAGATCGGTTTGGCATCAGCTGGATGGTGAACTATGATTTGAAATCGGGAGAGGAATGATACTTTGAAAAGTCTGAAAACCCTAAACACATCAACAGCCAAGAATCAATTACCTAATTGTCTGGAAGACCGAAGCAGAATTAAATTAAGCAAGTTGATTGCTTTGATCAGTCTAAATTTCTTCCCCGGAGAAATCCCCTTTATTTATCAATAGTATGTCAGCCCATAAACTAACCGTCGCCTTAGCCCAAATCTCCCCTGTCCTTCTAGATCAAAATGCTACCCTGGAAAAAGTGCTTCAGTCCATTCAGGAAGCCGCCGCCCAAAAAGCCGAACTAATAGTATTCGGAGAGGGCTTGGTCCCCGGCTACCCTTGGTGGCTCAGTATCACCCACGCCTCAGCCTGGGATGATCCCATCCAAAAGGAAATTCATGCCCACTATGTCCGAAATGCCGTGCAAATCGAAAGAGGGGATTTGAAAGAAATTCAGATTTTGGCCAAAGAACATGAGATTGCTGTCTACCTCGGAATCATTGAGCGACCGATGGACCGGGGTGGACATAGCCTGTACTGCTCTCTAGTCTATATCAATCCCCAAGGAGAAATCTGCTCCGTCCATCGAAAACTCCAGCCCACCTACGACGAGCGCCTAAGTTGGTCACCCGGAGACGGACATGGTCTACAGGTACACCCGCTCAAGGCATTTACCCTGGGTGGCCTCAATTGCTGGGAAAACTGGATGCCTCTGGCCAGGACTGCGTTGTATGGCCTAGGTGAAAACCTCCACATTGCGGTATGGCCCGGTGCGGTAAGAAATACTGAAAATATCACCCGAATGATCGCTCAGGAAAGCCGGTCATTTGTGATTTCTGTGTCCAGTCTGATGCGAAAAAGCAATTTCTCTTCGGATATTCCACATGTAGAAACTATCCTGAAAAACTGTCCTGAGGTGTTGGCCAATGGGGGCAGTTGTATCGCAGGACCTGACGGAAAATGGATTTTGGAACCGGTAGCCGATCGGGAAGGTCTTTTGTTTGAAACTTTGGACTTCAATAGGGTCTTGGAAGAGCGACAAAACTTCGATCCGGTAGGACACTATTCCCGGCCGGATGTGCTACGTATGGAAGTCAACAGAGAACGGCAAAGCTCAGTTTCTTTCACAAAATAAAGTAAGGTTTCGTTGGCTGGAGCTTAAGTGCAAGGCCTCCATTTTTCCTGGCGTCCCGGCTATTCCTGAGGATTTTTCTGGCAATTCATGAGAAAAAAGTGAAAAATGAAGAAATATTGACTTTTTTTTCGGGCAGCAAGAAGCTGTTTTATCCATATTCAGGTAACTTTTAGTACTTCAATCGATTTTTCCGTCCTCATGTCTGCTTCCATTTCTGATTCTGAATTTTCAATCACCCGGGGAGGTTTTCTTTATAGGCTTTTGAAAACCATCGGGGTGATTTTGCCCGAAAAGCCCTCCATTTTACGGCAGATTCTGTTTTTCGTCCTGCTGAGCTATATTCCTTTGGCCCTACTTAGCCTCTTCGAAGGCTTGCATTGGGGGAGTGATATCGATATCCCTTTCTTCAAAGAATTCGCCTCTGCCATCCGGTTTCTTCTGGTCATCCCTCTGCTTATCGTTTCTGAGATGATCGTTGATAAGCGGGTCAAGCTGACCCTCAACCAATTTGAGCGATCCAACCTGCTCACCGAATCCGGGAAGGCCAAATTTGATATGGCCAGACTCAAAGCAGACCGGTTAGGAGAATCCGTTTGGGGGGATTTGGTGATCATTCTCATCATTGTGCTCAATATTTTCTTCCAAATCCATGGCAATACGATCGAGTTGACTACTTGGGCATTTCCCAATCCCGCAGACCCCTATCAGCACTCCTTGGCGGGGATGTGGGCGGCCTATGTGAGCTACCCTATATTTCAGTTTATGATTCTGCGATGGATATGGAGATGGATCATTTGGAGTCGGATGATGAAAATGATCTCCCGGGCCGATTTGGCGGTGATTCCCACCCATCCTGACCAATCCGGTGGCTTGGGCTTTTTGGGAGAGCCTCCCATGCCATTTAGCATCTATACCCTAGCCTTAAGCTTGGTTTTTTCAGGCATTATGGCGGAGCGGGTCATTTTTCAGGATCTTAATTTACAGGAACACTACCCCCTGATTGCACTTTTTGCCATTCTCTGTGTGCTGATCAATCTTCTTCCTCTGATTCCCTTTATTTCCGTACTCAATAAGGCAAGGTTACAGGGAATCTACGATTACCATGCCCTCATTTCAAAACATCACCGGGCATTTGAAAAGAAATGGATCAGCTCGGGAAAGAGTGAGCAAGAGGAAATTTTGGGAAGTCCGGACGCTTCCTCGGCCGCTGACATTCAAGCGGTCTATGAGGCAGTCAAAAAAATGAGCCCTTATCCTTTCAACCTCAAATCCATGATGGCTACCCTGGTTTTGGTTTTGTTTCCTCTTTTATTTGTATTCGGTTTGGAAATTCCCCTAGTGGATTTGCTGAAAAAGCTGTTGGGATTTTTCTTCTAAAAAGTCCTAAAAAAAGCCAAGCCCAATTTTGAATTGGATAGCAAAGCCAATTTTTCCAAATTCCCAAAAAAATAACCCGCATGAAGAGCTCTCTTTTCAAAATCCTCCTTGTGGTCCTGGTAATGGCAGGAGTCTTTTTCCTTTTCCAGCGGAGTGAGGAAAGGGAAGAGCTGGAAGCCAACTCAGCCCTCATTCAGCAGCAGGTGGAGCAGGTGGGCAAACTCATCGTGACCGAGGGCAACTACGCCAAAATCTTCAGCTACCGCAATTCCCAAGGGCTATTCTATAACCTGCTCAGCTCAGACAAAAAGGCCCTGATTCTCGTCAATGCCAAGGCGACCGTAGAGTATGACCTTAGAAAAATCAGCACCGAAGTCGATCCCAAAACCAAAACCCTCCGGATCAAAAACCTCCCCGACCCGGTGCTCAATATTTATCCCGATATCGAATACTACGACGTGACCCAAGGGTATTTCAACCCCTTCAGTGCGCAGGACTACAACAAAATCAAGCAATCCGTCACCGCCCAAATCCGCGCCCAAGTCGAAAAATCCGACCTGATGAAAAACTCCCAACAGCGCCTTCTCGAAGAGCTCACCCGACTCTACATCCTCACCCAATCTCTGGGCTGGACCCTGGTCTACGAGGAGCAGGTAATTGAGAATGAGGGGGAGCTGGAGAGGTTGGGGAAATAGCTTTTTTAAATTGGTTTGACTTATTAAAAAATCCCGTCTGACTGTAAAGTAAGCGTTTGACTGGTCGCGATTTATAATTCCTCCCTACTATCCTTGGGAATTTGTAATTCCTCTCGATTTCCATATTAGACCTCTCTTCCGTGAACCTCAAAAAAAATCCCGCGAAGCCTTAGCCCCGCGGGATCAATCCGAAATCCGAAATCAAATATCCGAAACTTGAACTGAGCTTGTCGAAGTATCGCTAAGCTCCTCTTCCGCTAACCGCCAAAGGAATATCCGTCAGGTCCTGAACCTTAATCGGCTTGCCTTCTTCGATGGACTTCCGGGCGGCGATGCCTACGAGGCAGGACATGGCCCCATCCCGGCTACCTGCGGATTGTCTCCATGGATCAGGAGCATTGGTGTCCAAGAATAGTTTATCCTTCAGTCGGGTATCTCCTCCCCCATGACCTCCTCCTCCCTGAGGTACAGTGATGAGGTAGCGCTCCCCGAAGTTTTTCACCAAGACGATTTCGTCTTCGTTTTTCTCATCCCAAGGTTGGCTTTCTTTAATCCAGGCTTCCAGTCGGCCTTTGGTCCCATTGAAAGCAATTCGATAGCCCTCATAGGGAGAATAGGTTGTAAGCGAGTAGCTGACCTGCACCTTGTTTTTGTATTTGATCTGCACAGCCATCTTGTCGTAGATATCGATGCTTTCGCGGAATACACAGCCATCTCGATGGTAGCCGTCGTACTTTTCGTTGTCCACATAGAGCTTGGTGAGATGATCGCTTTTGGTGATATCCCAGTAGAAATCGCATTTGTTGGCATGAGGACAGCCCCGACAGGTCGTGGATCGGAAGGGACCGTTTTTCCCATAAAACTCCAAGGAACCATAGGCAAACACCTCCTCCGGATCGGAATCCAGCCACCAGTTGAGCAGGTCAAAGTGATGCGTGGACTTGTGCACGAGCAGGGTACCCCCAAACTCCCGGTGTCCATGCCATCTGCGGAAATAGTCCGCACCGTGAGAAGTATCCAAGTACCAGTGGAAATCCACCGAAGTGATATCCCCGATCTCTCCGGCACGGAGGAGTTCATAGAGCTTTTGGCGATGAGGGGAGTAGCGGTAGTTGAAGGTCACAATCAGCTTTTTACCCGACTTGCGCTCGGCATCGAGGATGGCCTGCATCTTTTGCTCGTCGGTAGTCATGGGCTTTTCAGAGATCACATTCATACCCGCCATTAGCCCTTTGACAATAAATTCATGATGCGTGCTGTCCATGGTGGTCACAATCAGAACGTCAGGCTTTGTTTCGCTCAGCATCTTATCAGTATCCAGGAAAGTAGGACAGCTCACGCCCATGTAGGATTTGCCATAGGCCAGCCGGCCTTCATTCTTATCTGCCAAACCGACAAATTCGATTTGATTCTGGTAGGCACGGACCACTTCTCTTCCCCACATGGCAAGTCCCCGAACACCGGTACCCACAAGGGCCAATTTCATTTTTTCTCCGGGCCGGTCAAAAATAGAAAGAGCCTGAGCCACCGGATGTATAAACATCGAGCCTGCTAAGGCTCCTCCTGTCTTGGCAATGAAATCTCTTCTGGACTGAAGCAGTTTACTTTTCATGGTCTTTGAGTTTTATTGTGGATTCAAGTTAGGAAATTGAAAAAAGGAAGGAATAAAATTTTACGGAATCGATTTTCCTTTTCCAGAAAAGGCAAAAAATCCCCCTCGGCTTGGTTTTTCGTCTATTTTTACGTGAGATAAGCAATTCCATGGAACGGACACTCTCAGTGCGGGGACTTTTCAGAATCAGCAGACCCATCAATCTGCTCTTGGTTGCTTTTGCCCAAGGGATGACGGCCTATTTCCTGGTAGAAACCAATGCGCAAGGACTGCCCGTGCTTCAGGATTACCGCTTGTATTTATTGATTTTGTCCACGGTCATCATTACCGCGGCAGGCTATATGATCAATGACTACTATGATGTCAAAATCGACTATGTCAACCGCCCCCATGAAGTGGTCGTGGGCAAAGTCATCAAACGGCGGGTGGTCATAGTCCTGCACACGGTGTTCAACTTTACCGCCATTGGCTTGGGCTATCTGATTGCCCCGAGAATGGCTCTGATCAACTTTTTTGCAGCTTTTCTGCTTTGGTTGTACAGCAATCGGCTGAAGCGCGAACCCTTCATCGGGAATCTGACCGTGGCCTTTCTGACCGGACTGGCGATCTATTTGGTGGCGTTTTACTACCAGAAAAATGAGCTTTTGGTATTTACCTATTCCATGTTTGCCTTTTTCTTAAACCTGATCCGGGAAATCATCAAGGATATCGAGGACCGTCCCGGAGACCGTAAGCATGGGTGCAGGACCTTGCCTATTGTCATTGGCTTTCGCAAAACCAAACAGGTCATCTTTGCCATCGCCATTTCCTTTGTTGGCGCGATTTTGACCGTGACTTTCAAAATCAACAATGCCCATATCTTTGTCTTTTTTGGGATTTTGGGGATTGTCTTTTGCGCGTTTATGTGGAAAGTCTATCGCTCTGACCGAAAAAATCACTTCACCCAACTCTCCGCCTGGGCTAAACTTCTAATGCTGATGGGGACGATGAGTATGGCTTTTCTTTGATTTGAAATTTTAGGTTTGAGATTTGAAATCGAAGATGGTAAGGATTCTCTTTAATCCTATCACGCGAATAGTTAAATTTGATTTTAACAAAGATTAAAGATTATGGGTGCGCTACAACTTAAATCAGACCTTCAAAAGATCATAGAACGAATTGACAATGAACAACTTTTGCAAACAGTCTATGATTTCCTTAAGCAACGAGAGGATTCAAAGGAAGGCGAATTCTGGAAATCCTTAACAAAGGAGCAAAAAAAGGAAATCTATCTTTCCTACGAAGAATCTGAGGATGACGAAAATTTGATCGCCTGGGAGAATTTAAAGAAAAAGTACTGATGGAAGTCTTTGTCACTCCAAGGGCTGAAAAAAATTTTGATTCCATCATGGAGTATATTAAAAAGAATTGGGGCGATAATTCTGCAAAGGAGTTTATTCACAAAGCGGATGGATTTTTTAAAATTCTTAAGGTCCAACCTCTGATTGGCCAAGTGGAAACAGATGATATCCGAGGATTCCAACTTTCGCCCCAAACAAGAATTCTTTACCGAATCAGGGGAAGTAAAATTATCATCTTGTCATTTTTTGACGTTAGAAAAAATCCAAAGAAAAAGTTTGAATGAAGTGGTTGGATAGATCCAAAATCCTGATGCTGATGGGGACGATGAGTAAGGCGTTTTTGTGATTGACGATTGGCGATTTCGGATTTACGACCTATTTAGGAACTCCAACCCCCTATTTCAGCGCGAAGCGCTTTATTTCGATTGAATTTCCAACTTATTTCCACCCTATTTCAAGCTAATTTCCATTCCTCGACTCAAAAACCATTTTTTTTAGCAACTCCGCACCAAATCCCTTACTTTCATGCAAATTTTCTAACAAATGCTGGATTCCAAAGTAGCGGTGATCAAAATCGGGTCCAATGTCTTGACTCAATCCACCGGTATTCCTGACCTAGACCGAATGGCTCATTTGGTGGCCCAAATCCAAGGATTGATTGCCAAAGGAAAGAAAATTGTACTCGTGAGTTCGGGGGCAGTGGCCTTTGGTCGAGAGTCCATCGCTTTGCCTGAAAAACTCAACCCCGTCTTTAAAAAGCAGATTTGGGCTGCCACAGGACAAATCAAGCTGATCAACCAATACCAAGATCTCTTTGGAAAACTCGGACAACCAGTCGCACAGATTCTCGTCACCAAAGAGGATTTTCGGGATCGAAAGCATTTTCTCAACATGAAGAACTGCCTCGAGGCTTTGCTTCAGCAGGGCATTTTGCCCATTGTAAACGAGAATGACACGGTGACCATCACCGAGCTGATGTTTACCGACAATGACGAACTAGCCAGCCTGACCGCCGCCATGCTCAATGCCGATACGCTACTACTGCTCACCAATGTGGATGGTATCTTTACCGGGCCTCCTTCTGAGCCCGATTCAGAGCTCATCGAGCGCGTCTCCTCTTCTATGCCGGAGATGACCCAATACATTTCTGCCACCAAGTCTTCCTTTGGCCGGGGTGGGATGCTGACCAAATATGCTATGGCCAAAAAGTCTGCAGATTTGGGCATTCAAGTAATTATCGCCAACGGGAAAAAGGAAGGAGTCCTGGAGGAATTTGCCAAGAAAAGTCTCCGATGCACATGGTTTGAACCCAAAAAGGTAAAACAGGCAGCAAAAAAATGGCTGGCCCACGGTGCCCAATACTACAAAGGCGAAGTCTTCATCAATGAGGGAGCAAAATCCTCGCTCAGTTCTTCAGTCATCCGCAGCCTGCTACCCGTTGGGATTATGAGAATTGAAGGAGAGTTTTCCAAAGGAGATATTCTTTTGGTCCGTGATGAAAACGGGAGGAAATTAGGCCTTGGCAGAGCAGAATACTCTTCCAAATTGGCACTCGAAAGAATAGGCCAAAAAAACCAAAAAGCCCTGATCCACTACGATTACCTTTACCTCTTTGACCATGAGTGAATACCGTTCCATTTTTGAATCCGTCCAAAAAAACAGCCGAAAACTGATTCATTTGGAAGAGGCACAGATTCGATCGATTCTATCCGACTTGGCTGAATTGGCCGAGGAAAAGACTCCTTTTTTGCTCTCGGAAAACCAAAAAGATCTCGATCGCATGGATTCGGAAAACCCCATGTATGATCGTCTTCTTCTTACCGATACCAGAATCAAGGGAATTGCGAATGAAATCAGACAAGTAGCCGATTTGGAAAGTCCTTTGGGAATTGTTTTGGAAAAGAAAAGTCTGGAAAACGGTCTGGAATTGACCAAGATTTCCGTGCCATTGGGAGTGATCGGGATTATCTACGAGGCGAGGCCCAATGTGACTTTTGATGTGTTTTCTCTTGCTTTGAAATCGGGAAACGGATTGGTTTTGAAAGGGGGATCGGATGCAGACTTTTCCAATCGGGCCATCATGAGCTTGATCCATGAGGTGATGGGAAAGCACGGGTTTCCCAAAGAAGCTTTTCAGCTTTTGCCCCCTGATCGAAAAGCCACACAAACCCTGCTGGAAGCAGTGGGAATGGTAGATGTGATTATCCCAAGAGGATCCCAAAGATTGATTGATTTTGTGAGGCAAAATGCCAAAGTGCCTGTCATCGAGACCGGAGCGGGAATCGTACATACCTATCTGGACGAAAAGGCTGATTTGGAAAAAGCCAAGGCTATCCTCTTCAATGCAAAAACCCGACGGCCCAGTGTCTGCAATTCGCTGGACTGCCTGATTGTCCACCAAAACCAACTTTCAAACCTGGAAAGCCTAATCCTACCTATGCTCAATCATGGGGTGCAGGTATTTGCAGATTCTCAGGCCATGGCTTCCCTGCCCTCTCATCCTCAAATCCAAGCGGCAGAGAAGGAACATTTCGGAACGGAGTTTCTCAGCCTCAAATTGGCCATCAAAACGGTAGCCGGGCTGGAAGAGGCTTTGGACCATATCGCCCGATATTCTTCCAAGCACTCTGAGGCCATCCTTTCCGAAAATGAGAAACATATCGGCAGATTTCTTAAGGAAGTGGATGCAGCGGCAGTCTATGTCAATGCATCTACAGCATTTACAGACGGGAATCAGTTTGGTTTGGGGGCGGAAATTGGTATTTCTACCCAAAAACTTCACGCCAGGGGTCCTATGGCACTGCGCGAATTGACCAGCTACAAATGGCTGATCCAAGGTCAGGGACAAGTCAGAAGTTAAACCGGCCTTTGTGCCCTAAATCGCCAAAAATGATCGGGCGTTCATCCTAGCTTTGTGTCAAATCTTATCTTATGAAATATCTGTCCGCCCTCATTTTGGCCTCTTTGATTCTGTTTTCTTCTTGCTCTAGCGAAAAATCAAGGCAAGAGACAGCCGTTTCCAGCACCAAAGCAGAAGTGATCAATCTCAACCCCAAGGACTTTCAGGAAAAAAGCTCAAATGGGATCATTTTGGATGTGAGAACTCCCGGAGAGATCGCCCAAGGGAAGATTGCCAATGCCGTAGAACTTGATTTTTACCAATCGGACTTCCTGTCCAAGGCTTTGGAATATCCCAAGGATCAGGAAATCTACCTTTACTGCGCTGTTGGCGCACGAAGTCTGGAAGCAGCCCGAATTCTCAGTCAGCAGGGATTTACCAAGGTCTACCACCTTCAGGGTGGCATAAAGGCTTGGAATCAAATCGGGCTTCCCATGGACTACTAAATCAATACACATCCAAAATCAGGTAGCGGACACCGGCATGTTCAAAAGCTTCTCCGGCTTTTTTGCCTCGCATGGAGGAAAAAATCGGAGCCTTGGTGGAGATTCCGAATAGGCAGTGACTATTGACTTCTACCAATTCCACCGAAGTGGAGATAAAAAAAGTCCGCTGATCGGTGATGACCACTGCCCCGAGCTGAACTTGCCCATGTTCCAACTCAGGATCTATATTTTCAAGTACCCAGAGTTCATTTTTCAGGAAAGTCAACTCTTTTTCCAACCTTACCAACATCTCATTCCGTTCGGCACCAGTGCGCTGCCCCTGACTGACTGTTTCTGAATGATCGGTAATTTCACCTCTCAGAGAATGTATCTCCTTTTCAAAATCATGGATAGTCAGCTTCTGCTTGATAAGGCAGGCCTGGAGAATGGTGGATTTGGAAATACGGGTCGTCGTCATGGGGTTCTGATTTTCGCTTGCCCAATACTAGCTTCAAAACCGCGAAAGAAACATGAGGAAAGTCAGTCAAAAAGATGATTTGGGAAAAGGATACGCTCTGTTCCCAAGCCAGAGCGTTCCAAGCAATTCTCTATCCAATTTTCACCTGTTTTCCTGTTCGGGCACTTTCTAAAATCGCCTCCACAATCCGGATATCTCTTAGCCCTTCTTCCCCCGGGACAGACATAGGCTGCTTATTCAAAATGGCCAATGCGTCCTGATCCATTTGATTGGCTTGCTGCCAAGGGACTTCATAGGGGAAGTTGATTTCACCAAATGGACTTTTTCCCTTATTTCCCGAATAGGAGGAAAAAGGCGCCATCTCCAGCTTTCCATTTTCAGCGGTTACATGAAGGTAGTTGACATTTTCAGCGAAGGAAGTCTTGATCCATCCGGATATTCCATTCGGAAATTCCAATTCAGCTTCCACAATCTCGCCCAGCCCATCTTTGTAGATCTCCGGTCTTTCGGTCCATACTTTGGCAGATTTGACTGCCAATGGTTCCAGTTGAGTACCCAATCGAGCTCCCTGAATGGCATACACTCCCATATCGTAGATGACTCCGCCGCCCAATTCCCGCTTTTGTTTCCAGTGATCTGTCCGGTTTTCCCGATAGCCTGCGGCGCAGGCCACAGACTGGATTTTGCCCAGCTTTCCACTTCGAATGAGCTGGACGTACGTCTTCGTATTGGGCTCATGCTGACATCGATAGCCTATGGAAAGACTGACCCCGTTGGACTTGCAGGCATCAATCATGGCTTGGCAATCCTCCGCAGTTACAGCCATGGGTTTTTCGCACCAGACTTGTTTTTTAGCTGCAGCTGCCCGCTCCACATAGGCTCGGTGCATCGAGGGTGGCAGGACCACGTAGACCACATCGATATCCGGATTGTCCTTGATGGAGTCGAAGTTTTCGTAGTTGTAAATATTCTTTTCGGGGATGTTGTATTTGGTTTTCCAAAGCTCGGCTTTGGAAGGAGTTCCTGTGACTATTCCTGCCAAATGGCAGTGCTGAGTCATTTGCAGGGCCGGAGCCAATAGGTCTGTACTGTAGTAGCCCAAACCTACCAAGGCAATGCCCAATTTTTTTCTTTTTGGGGCAAAGCTTCCTGCCCAAAGTGATGAGGGTTTGATCAGACCTACTCCACCGATCAAGGCCAAGGTTTTTAAAGAATCGCGTCTATTCGCCATATTGTTTTGGTTTATATTGAAAAGAAGACAGGGTAATCACTGAAGAATGCTGCTAAAAATTAAGTATTTTTAAGTTAAACCAAACCACTTCGCCATGAAATCCATGCTAATTATCGCTTTTTCACTCCTTTCCTTGGGAGTGATGGGACAAAACAAACCTTACCTCAGCCTCGTGGATGCCGACCGAATCTATGAATCCGCCGCAGCCAAAGCCCAAGCGGAGGGTTGGAATGTCGTGATCGCCATTTTGGATGACGGAGGCCATCCGATTTTGCTCAAAAAAATGGACGGGGTTCAAATCGGCTCCGTAGAAGTGGCTTTGGCCAAGGCCAAGTCGGCAGTTTTTTTCAAGCGGCCTACCAAGGCATTTGAGGATGCCATGAAGGGGGAAGGGGGAAGTAGAATTGCCACCTTGCCCAATGCAGTAGGCGTAGAGGGTGGACTTCCTCTATTCAAGGACGGGGTAATCGTGGGCTCCATAGGAGTATCCGGAGTGACCTCTGCTCAGGATGGAATCATCGCTCAAGCCGGAGTTGAAGGATATTGAAAAATGGCCCTCCCTACTTCATGGAGGGCCATAGTGAAGGATTAAGCATTTTTGATCAGCTTTTGGGCAATTTCATCGAGTTGGCTTTCAAAGGCCATAACGGACAGTTTTCCGTCTTCGTGAAGAGCCTTTAAGTTTCTCAGATCGGCTTTATCCATATCCGAACTGGCATTGATGATCTTTGGCTCTATCCGGTAGTAATCCTCACAGTTCTTACCGGAGAGGGTACTGTATATTTTGGCCAGCTGGTAATCCACCGTCTCGGAGTTACCGCTCATCATGATATCAATAAGTGGCTGGACCCATTTGATCAGTCCCGCATCTTTAAACTCTTTGAAGTGATAGGGAGTCTTGACCGAGCCTGTCCCCATGGATACGATCATCATATCTTTTGCACTGGGCTTGGTAGGTTTTTCCTGGTCGTCAAGAAGAGTCTTGAAGTCCAACTTTCTACATTCCGAGTAGGCACATAAGGCTGGATTATTGGCAAAAACCCCACCGTCGATCAGGGTATGAGGCGTGCCGAAAATCGAATAGACATGGGCAGGTTCAAAATAGGTCGGAGCCGCAGAAGTGGCCCGGGCCACATCCCTAAAATAAAAATCATGGATTTCACTCTGCGCATCCGAACTGGTGAAAAAATGGGCCTTTCTGTTGCGCATATCGTAGCTGGTCACCAAACAGGGTTTTTTGGACTGACTCAACCGAATCTCCCCAAAGTAGTTCAACAAGGCTCTTTCCAGCTCCTTTTGGGAATACCTTTCATCTCTTAGCCCTCCCATCCTCTTGATCTTCTCTCCGATGGACACATCAAAAATCTCATCCCCCTGATCCAGATAAAGATCAAGGGCATCCTTGGCAGAAAAACGATAGCCTCCATTCTCGTCGGGGCAAAGCATAATCAGCCCCAAAATACCCCCTGTGCTGGTCCCTGCCATAAAATCAAAATACTCTCCGATTTTGGCATCTGGATTTTTGGTCAAATCCTGGATTCTTTTCTCCAGGTGAGTAAGGATGGTCCCGGGAAGAATCCCTCGGATTCCCCCTCCATCGATGGATAAAATTCTGACTTTTTTCATACGATTAGTTTTGGTTTTTAAAGGCCAAATGAAATCTGACAAGTTGGAAAACCATCACTTCTTGACGGTTGAATCTTGCTCAATTTCATGGCTGGAATATGGGTTGGTTAAAAGAATCATTTTCCCAAACTGAAAGAGAGGCATTTCAAATGGCTGATTGACATGCGATCACTTTTGACTTGGAGTTCCTAAAAATCAGGATTGAAAACGCTAGCAAAAAATAGCTTTTAATCTCCTTAATTCCAATTGATTACCTATTTTGAGCCAAGTTTTATCCCAATTCAAACCACCTAACTCCTACTTCTATGTCTCTTGGTGCATTTTCAGTCAGCCTTTCTGTCAAAAACCTCGAAGCTTCTAAAGCTTTTTATGAAAAACTCGGTTTTCAGGTCTTTGGAGGCTCCGAGTCGATGAATTACCTAATCATGAAAAACGGCGATGCTTTGGTAGGTCTTTTCCATGGCATGTTTGAGAAAAATATGCTCACATTTAATCCGGGATGGGATCAAAATGCCCAAAACCTGGATTCCTTTGCTGATGTCAGGGAAATCCAAAAAAGAATCAAAGCAGCAGGAATCCCCCTGGCCCAAGAAGCCAATGAATCTTCTGTCGGACCGGCAAGTTTGTTGATTTTTGACCCGGATGGCAATCCGATTCTCATCGATCAGCATCGATAATCTGCACTGCTCCCTGCATGATTTGAGAATATTCAATGCCTTTATTTCTTTCCGGCATAATTCATTTTTCCTTGATGATGAACACAAAAATGGTTTCTTTCTATGTATTTCTCTTAGCAATACTCTTTTCCTTTCCGGGGTATGGAGACCCAATGGATTCTGTTTCCACTTTTCCCTTTCACTTGGAAAATAAGCTCTTGGTCTTTACCGGCAAGATGAACGGAATAGAGACACAATTTGCTTTTGATACCGGAGCAGGAATGGGTCTGGCAAACAGCCTCAGCAAACCCACCGGAAGGCTCAAAATCAAAGGAAAAAAAATCAAGATGAGAGACTCCAACAGGCAGGTCAAAAAAGTACCTACAGGCCTGACCGATGAAATACAAATAGGAAATTATCGGATCGAAAAAGTGAGAAGTCTGGTCAATGACATGACTTTGCTCTATTGCCTGGATTACTACCTTCTAGGCTCGAACGTAATCAATCAACTCAATTGGGAAATCGATTTTGATGCCATGCAAATCCGGGTTTCTGCCCGGCCATTTCCGGTGGAAGAAGAGGATTTAACCTTTAAAGTGACTTATGCCGGAAATCGACCCTTTGCCGAGATGGAGCTTCTGGGCAAAAAGTATGAGCGGATTTTGGTGGACTTTGGCTACATCAAGGTGATGGACTTTGACGATCAGGAAGAGGCAGTTCAGAATTTTCTGGCTCAAAAAGACAGCTTGGGGCTCAGTAACCCCCAAATCACCACCTCTATGGGTGCTTTGGGTTCAGACACCTATTCTTCCCGGACTATCCGGGTAGATAGCCTGAAGTTGGGAGAAAAATACCTGTCGGGAATTCCTATAGATTTTGAAAAAACCTCAGGTTCAAAGATAGGCTTGGGCTTTTTCCGGGCCCTGACCACCAAAACCATCATCAATAGCACCGATTCTACCTATGCATTAAGGCTCAGGGCTGAGCCTGAGTTTGAAAAGTCCACTCATCTCGGGGTCTTCTATTCAGATGGAAAACTAATCGTCCGGGGCAAACCGCTTGGCCTTACTCCCAATGACGGTCAACTTGAGATCGGAGAAGAAATTCTGAGCATTGACGGAAAAAAGGCCTCGGATTTCCCATCGGAATGTTCATTTATCGAATGGTCCTTTTCCAGAACACCCAAAGAGCTGGAAATCGTCAAGCTCGACGGAACCCGACTGATTTTTCCCCAAATTGAGTTGAGATAAATCTTCCTTTGGTGAATTCAATCCAAAAATGGCCATTCCGGAGAAAAAAGCTAACTTTTGACATGCTTTCCCCAACCGACACGAAGGAATCTATCCGTGATTTTTTCCTCATTCGCCAGACCCGCCTGAGCTTCATGCTCAGGTATTCCCGCAGAAAATTCAGCCAGTCGGCATTTCATCGGTTTCGGGTTGAAATCAAGAAATTGAAAGCAGTTTTGGCAGTTTTGGAGGAAGAATCGGTCGAGTTTTCAAGAAAAAAAACTTACGCTCCCATTAAGAAACTCTATGCTCAAGCAGGTCGGGTCCGTGAGCTTCAAATAGAAAAAGAATTGATTCTTTCGCAAATTCAGGCCAATCAACTTCCCGAGTTTTGCAGGAGAATGAACACGGAAATCCAACAGGAAAGGGATTCTTTTTTTGAGATTAGGACATGGAAAGCCCGGAAAAAGGCAGAGCAAAGCTTGGGAAAAATTGCCAAAGAAATCGAAAAGCTCAAGAAAATCAACTGGCTGCCCACCATTCAAACTAGCCGGAAGAGGATCAAAGCTTTGATCCAGGAAAGCATTGGGCCAGAAAATGCGCATGAACTCCGCATCCAGCTCAAATTGAGTAAAAATGCCCTGGAAATGCAGGGATTTCCTGCTCTTCAACAAGCCGACCCTCAGGAAGAAGAATTGATGAAGTTATTGGGGGACTGGCATGATTTGGAAGTATTGGCCCAAAGAATGAGCCCATCTCCCTGGGCAGGGACACTCCCCGCGCCTGAAAAGAAGATTTTGGAAAAAGTAATCCAAACCCTGAGCCTCCAAAAATCAAGGCTCTTATCAGAGATCCAATCCAAAGCTCCTTCCCTACTAACCTAAACCAAAAATGCCATGAAAGCTTGCCTACGACTAAACTATGGTCCACCGGAAACCTTCCAGGTAGCTGATATATCCAAACCTGCCCCAAAGCCGGATGAAGTTTTGGTTCGAGTCATGGCAACCACAGTCAATCGGACGGATATTGGTGTTTCCACAGGGAAACCCTACGCCATACGGGCATTTACTGGTCTTTTCTCTCCAAAAATCCCGGTTACAGGTACAGATTTTGCCGGTGTGATCGAAGAGCTAGGAGCGGAAGTAACAGACTTCCATGTCGGAGATCGGGTTTGGGGGTTTGACGACAACGGTGCCGGTACCCATGCAGAATATGTGACATTTCCCATATCCAAAGCCATGCTGAAGATACCGGAGGGAGTGGACTTTGACTTCATGGTCGCCTGCGCAGAAGGGACACACTATGCAGTCAATTTTATCAACAAGGTGAACCTTACTCCAGATATGCAAGTATTGGTAATCGGAGGCACAGGAGCAATCGGTTCTGCTGCTATTCAGATTTTAAAAGCAATGCAAGTTCAGGTGACAGCGGTCTGCTTTGAAGCAGATCTGGAAATAGTAAAAGCCCTTGGTCCAGACCGGGTGATTGCCTTGGAACGGGAAGCATTTACCAGAGATTTGGGAGCATATGACTTTGTATTCGATTCGGTAGGCAAAAGTCGCTTTTCCATCTGCAAACCGGTACTCAAGGAAAAAGGGGTGTATATTTCCTCCGAGCTCGGTCCCAACTGGGAAAACTTGGCATTTGCGCTAAAAGGTAGGTTTGCCAAGGGTAAAAGAGTGATTTTTCCAATCCCTTCGGATATCCCTGCCAGCATGAAGACTGTCACAAAACTGGTGGAATGGGGAAAATTCAAACCTTTGATGGATTCAAGGAAATTTACTCCCATCCAGATTAAAGAAGCCTTTAGCTACGTAGCCTCAGGTAAAAAAACCGGCAATGTAGTCCTACATTGGCACTGAACCTCTTTCAGCTTTTTTTGATTTTTCTCAAATCCCTTCCTGCTCGATCAGATGTACCAA
The DNA here is from genome assembly GCF_036245625.1 of Algoriphagus confluentis. Lineage (NCBI taxonomy): Bacteria > Pseudomonadati > Bacteroidota > Cytophagia > Cytophagales > Cyclobacteriaceae > Algoriphagus > Algoriphagus confluentis. Next base: position 122,068 of record NZ_BTPD01000005.1, on the reverse strand, counting down.
TGCAGCCATGGCAGCTGCACCCAACTCCAATTCCCGCTGATCAACCGCCTCGAAAACATCCGCTTCGGTGTGATGGTAGTAAAAATACCGTTGCGAATCCGGCTTAAGCCCGATCAAAATCGGCCCCTGATCCCGTAGAGGACCAATATCAGCACCTCCACCCGGTCTATCCAAGCTCCAAAGCTGGTAGGGTCGGAGCAAATCTGCCCAAGAGGTCAACTTACCTCGCTGGGCCTCTGTCCCACTTGAAGAAAAGCCAATGGGCAAAAATCCTCCCGAATCCGACTCCAGGGCCGCAATATGCTTTTCTCCTTTTTCCTTGGCTACCCGGGCATATTCCTGACCGCCACGAAGTCCGTTTTCCTCATTCATCCACATCACTGCACGGATGGTACGCTTAGGTTTCCAGCCCAATTGCTTGTAAAGTCTGAGCACTTCTATTGCCTGCATACAACCCGCCCCGTCATCGTGGGCACCTTCTCCCACATCCCAGGAATCCAGGTGTCCGCCCACGGCAATGATTTCCTCAGGCTTTTCGGTGCCACGGATTTCCCCGATCACGTTGTAAGAAAGCTTCTCGGTTTTCATTTCCCCATGGGATTCGAGATATACTTTCAGGTCTTTTTGATCTGCAAGCAGTTGGCTTAGCAATTCCGCATCGGCCGTGCTGATCGCCAAAGCCGGGATTTTTGGAAAATCAGGATTGTAGCGCTGATTTCCGGTGTGGGGAATATCATTGATGGTATTGCTCAGCGAGCGGACCAAGGTGCCGATGGCCCCTAGTTTGGAAGCTTCTGCCGCACCTGAACTCCGCTGTGCATTGGCACCGCCATAAGCTTGAAAGGTGTCGATAAGTTTGGGGTCCATGGGCCCGTTGAAAAAGACGATTTTACCTTTTACTTTTTCTCCCAAAGACTGAAGTTCCGGAATACTTTTTACCTCGACTACTTCCCCAACCAGCCCTTTGGCTCCGGTTCCCTGTGTATTCCCCAAAGCCAAAGCATTCAACTCCACCGTGCCGTGCTTTTCGGAATTGACGATTTTGACCATGTCCTTTCCACCTCGTTCCCAATGCGGAACCATCACCGGTTGCAGATACACTGTATCAAAATCATAGCTTTCCATGAGTTGCTTGGTCCATTCCACCGCAGCGGCTGCTCCGGGTGAACCTGCGAGTCGGTTGCCCACGACCTTGCAGAGGTAGCGGAGATTTTCATAGGTATGTCCGGAGGAAAGCTCGGCATCGTAGATTTTTCGGAGATTGGATTCGTGGTTTTGACCGAATGCGAGAGACGGCACAAAGGCTAAGGCAAGGAGAAATTTCTTCATGCGCGAAGTACTTTTTTGAAAAAATAGAAAAAGGAAAATTGTCCTGAAAATGATTTTGACCAATGGTTATTTTTCTTTTAGGCTTCTGTCTGGACTTTCTTTCGAAAAAGTAGTTTTACTCCAAATAATCAATCAATTCCATCGCTCGCTCATCCCCAAAATTTACCGAAACAGCAAGAGCGTTTGGTATTTACCCTCCTTTTGTCCAACATTGAGACAATAGAAAAATTTCCTTTATCTGAAACCTATGCGAAACAATTTACCCTTGAGACCTTTTTGGGCCTTGCTGATGGGATTAGTAGTTTTTGCCTGCAAAACTGACCCTTCAGACAATCCCAAAATCAAACCCGAAGACAACCGATTCACCAAAGTCGTCCTGACCGAAGGCATGGATGAACCCATGGAAATGACCTTTCTTCCCGGCAATCGGGTCCTTTTCGTTGAGCGAAAAGGTGGGGTGAAAATCTTGGATGAAAACACCGGAGAAGTGACTTTGGTCGCCACCATCCCTGTCAACACCAAATACACCAACAAAGCCGGAGTCACCCGCGAAGCGGAAGAAGGCCTGATGGGTGTGATTGCCCATCCTGACTATGCCAAAAACAACTGGATCTACATGTACTATGCAGATCCAACCGATTCCAAGCACGTTTTGGCACGTTGGGAACTCAAAGGAAACGAACTGGTCGAATCCTCCAAAAAGATTGTCCTCGAAGTACCTACTCAACGCGAGGAATGCTGTCACACCGGTGGTGGGATGGTCTTCGATGCAGAAGGAAACTTGTACCTGACCGTGGGCAACAATACGGTCAATCCAAGAGAAGGCTCTTCCAATTTGGACGAAAGACCCGGCATGGAAAATTCTGATGATCAGCGCGCTCCGGGAAATACCAATGACCTGAGAGGTAAAATCCTCAGAATCCATCCCGAGGATGACGGTTCTTACACGATCCCTAAAGGAAATCTTTTCCCTGAGGGAACAGAAAAGACCCGTCCGGAAATCTACACCATGGGGCACCGGAACCCTTGGAGACCAACCCTAGACAGCAAGACCGGCTACCTCTATTGGGGCGAAGTGGGACCGGATGCTTCAGAAGATTCCATTTGGGGACCCAAAGGATATGACGAGTTCAACCAAGCCAAAGGCCCAGGATTCTTCGGCTGGCCGTATTTTATCGGGGACAATTTTCCTTACAACCGTCACAATCATGCAGACAGCAGCTATGGTGCCCCTTTCGATGTCAATGCCCCTGTGAACGAATCAGTAAACAATACCGGTTTGCGCGAGCTGCCGACACCCGTGGTACCGGCGATGATTTACTATCCCTATGGTACCTCTGAAAAATTCCCTGAATTGGGAAGCTCAGGCCGAAGTGCGACCGGTGGACCGGTTTTCCGCAAAGCCGATTTCAAAAAAGACGCGCCTTATGTGTTCCCTGCCTATTACGAAGGCAAATGGCTGATCGTAGACTTTATGCGAGGCTGGATCTTCGCAGTGACCATGGATGAAAATGGGGACTACCAAAGCATGGAGCGATTCTTACCTGCTGAAACCTTCAGCTCGGCAATCGATATGGACTTCGGGCCGGATGGTTCGCTGTATATCTTGGAGTACGGTTCGGCTTGGTTCCGTGGCAATGCCAATTCCAGACTGATCAAAATCCAATACAACCGAGGTAACCGTAAGCCAAATGTGAATGCAGTGGCAGACAAAACAGCCGGCGCGACTCCATTGACCGTCAATTTCTCTTCCGAAGGCACCAATGACTTTGACGATTACGATCAAGGAAACCTGAGCTTCGAGTGGAAAATCACCAAGGATTCCGGCTTCAACCAAACCTTGACCGAGGCTAACCCCAACTTCACTTTTGCAGAAGCAGGCACCTACCAAGTGACCTTGACCGTAACCGATACCAAAGGCGAGACCAATTCCACTTCACTGGAAGTCACCGCCGGAAATGAACCTCCCGTAGTCAGCATCGACTTCGGCGGACTCAATCGAAGCTTCTGGTTTGGAGACAAGGAGTTGGCCTACAGCATTTCAGTAAGTGATAAAGAAGACGGTGGTTCGGCAGATGGGAAAATCAAGCCTGAAGAGGTAGCGGTCACCTTTGATTATGTGCCGGCAGGATTTGACCCGATCGAGGTCGCTTCCAAGCAAAGCGGAGTGGAAAGTGCCGCCATTTTGAACTTGGGCAAAAATCTGATCGAGCAAAGCGACTGCAAATCCTGTCATCAATTCGCAGAAAAATCCATCGGGCCAAGCTACCAAGCTGTGGCTGAGAAATATCCGAATTCGGAGGAAAACACCAAGTACCTAGTAGGCAAAATCATCAACGGTGGAGCCGGAGTTTGGGGTGACCATGCCATGAGCGCCCACCCATCCCTAAGCGAGGCCGACGCCAAGCGCATGGTAGATTACATCTTGGCGATGGACGATGTTCAGGCCAATATCGCTTCGCTTCCTTTGAGCGGAAAAGTGGATGCTGTGATTCCTGAAGGAGAAAATGGGCAGGGTAGCTTCTTGCTAAGAGCCTCCTATTCCGACAAAGGCGGAAACTCCATCGGTTCACTGAACGGAGTGGATTTTGTGGCTTTGAAAAGTCCATTTGTCGATCCACAGACTTCTGTTGATCGTAAAGGTGTCCAACTCCTGACTACTCCTCGAGTCAGCTTCCTGATGGCAGGTGACAACTCCCATTTTGCCTTGAAGGGAATCGATCTCACCGGAATCCAGCAAATCGAAGTCTTGGCAGCGGTCACTGAGCGAAACGGAGGCATTGGGGGAGCAGTGGAAATCCGTCTTGGTTCTCCGACCGGGGAAGTTCTTGGAACTTCCGATAAAATTGGCAGAAAAGATGGCGGAGGATTCCGACCGCCTCAGGGAGTCAGTATGCAGGAATGGGTTCGAATGAATGCCAACCGTGCAAAGATTCAAATCAAACCAACTTCAGGCGTACAGGATATCTATTTCATCTTCAAAAATTCAGAAGCCAAAGGAGATCAAGTCTTGATGGGGATTAATGAAATTGAATTTAAAAATAAAGTAGAAGAGTAACAGCAGTCAATCACCCCAAAAAGCCCCGAATCGTAAGTTCGGGGCTTTTTTATAATCAATTCATCACGACCAAAGCCTGACACAAGACCCGAAAGGGATTTTGGAGGTCAAAGACATTTTCAAAAGCAGCATAATCCACCCATACAAAGCCCTGATCTCCCCAGCCTTCTCCCCAAGAGTTCACTAGTTTGAAAGCGTTATATTGATCCGAATAGCCAACTACAAGCATCGCATGAGCTCCATAAATCTGCTCCTTTTTGACCTGATGTGGACGGTAGGCGCTTAGACCTCTTTCATCTTTTTTCCCAAACTCCGGATCCAAGCCCATCGCCACCACGATCGGTTTTCCTTGAGTCAAAAGGGTCTTAACCTCAGCGACCATATTTTCCCCTGACAAAATAAGATAATCTTTCATTTTGAAGTTACTGGCATTATCCCGCTGTTCGGCTGTCGGTTGCAGATTGCATCCAGTGGCTTGGTAGGGAAAAACTTCCCATTCACTGGCGCCTTCATCCACCAATAGCTGAAGAGACTGGATGATTGACGTCCCTTTGCATTGTCCTTTAGTAATTTGATTATAAATGTAAGAAGGGCTCAAGGAGACCGATTGAGTCCGGGCTGAGCCTTGACCGAAATTATACAGTAGACTCCTGCCATAATAGGCAGTAGCCCAAGCGGTGCAAGATCCCAACCTTCCCTGATTGCCTACCTCAGGTAGAAAAATTGACAAATCAAAGGAGGCAGGTAGATTTTCGGGAATACTCAGGTTTTGCAGAGTTTTGAAACTTTCAGGAACACCTCCCAAAAAACCATAACAATAGGAATTTTCACAGCCCATCCAATATTCCTCCCCATCCTCGGCAATAAAAACCTCTCCGTTTTGAGTCAAAGGATCTGTACCTAGGGCTGTTGCAAATTCATTTTTTTCAAAGCAACCTGAAATCAGAAAAAGAAAAACCGGGAAAATCAAAAACCTACGCATATGGAATTCATTTAGTTAGTGTCATGACGGCCTTACCGCCGGTTTCGCTACTTGGCTCCAAATAAAAAATTGATATTTAGGTTTTTCACCTAGTAAAGGACTGTTTTTAGACGTGAAAGCCTTATATTTTTCGAGTATAATCTCATTCCATGATTTCTTCTTTGCTCCATGAACAAGTCACTTTATTCCTATTTCATCCAATCCTTGGAATGGGATTTTCAATTCTTGAAAGTGGCTTTTGGTTAAGCCAACTTTTCGGCCGACTTCACCCCATGCTGGTTCATTTTCCAATCGCCTTGCTTTTGGTGGCAGCCGTGATGGAGCTGTTTACATTGAAAAATCCCCATCATTCATTTCGATCCGGCATTCGCTTTTTGGTCGTTTTGGGAGCGGTCACAGCCGTTCTTGCTGCCGCAATGGGTTGGCTGTTGGCAGAAAATGAAGGCATCACAGGAAGTACCCTAGATCTGCATCGGATTATTGGCTTGGTCAGTGCAGGACTGAGCGTTCTCCTTCTGGTTTTGCTGCGAAAAAGTGAACTCAATCCTTCTACTTCAGCAATCAAAACCTACCGATCCGTCCTGTTTCTCAGCAGCATCGGAGTTGGAGCAGCTGGCCATTTCGGAGCGGCCTTGACCCATGGAGAAGATTATTTGACCGAGGTATTCCTTCAAAACTCGGAGCAGGAAGCGCCTCAATCCTTGACTGTGGATCTGGCCAATTTTACTTCCGAGCTTTCACCGGAAAAAGAAATCCAACTCGTAACCAATGTCCGGTCAGTCCTCGCCCACAACTGCTATAAGTGCCACTCAGGGGCTAAAATCGAAGGAGACTTGCGATTAGATGAAAAGGAATTTGTATTTGCAGGAGGCGAAAATGGTCCCATCATCATCCCAGGAAATCCAGATCAAAGCGAATTAATCCGTCGGATTTCCCTCTCCAAAAACCACAAAGACGTGATGCCTGAAAAGGGCAAACTCCTCAACAAGGAAGAAATACAATTGCTTACACTTTGGGTGGAAAAAGGCGCACCTTGGCCCGATGGAGTAGCTCAGCAGTCCGTGTATCGGGTGGCCGCTTTGGCACCTCGTAAACCCAAGCTTCCTCCAGCCAAACCGGGATTGGAAAATCCAATTGACCGTTGGGTAGATCAGTATTTTCAGCAAAACCAACTCTCTTGGAATACCCCTGTGGATGATCGGACCTTTCTACGAAGAACGTCTCTTGATATTATTGGGCTTTTGCCTTCTTCGGAAGAATTAGCTGCTTTTCAGGCAGACACCAATCCCAACAAACGAGAAATCTGGATTCAAAATCTACTCGGTCGAACTGATGATTACAGCCAGCATTGGCTGACCTTTTGGAATGATGCGCTGCGAAATGACTACACCGGTACCGGCTACATCACCCGTGGTCGTTTTGCCATCACGGATTGGCTTTACACCTCGATTCGGGACAATAAGCCCTATGATCAGTTTGTTAAAGAACTAATCAACCCCAACGAAAAATCCAAAGGCTTTATCGAAGGTATCCGCTGGCGAGGGACCGTCAATGCCTCTCAACGTACCGAAATGCAAGCCGCCCAAAATGTGGGGCAGGTTTTGCTGGGCTTGAATCTAAAATGTGCCTCCTGTCACGACAGCTTTATCAGTGACTGGAAACTGGAGCAAGCCTATGCTTTTGCCAATATTTTTGCAGATTCCACTCTGGAAGTAAGCCGCTGCGAGCAGCCTACCGGCAAACTAGCCCAAACCCAAATCCTTTGGGAGGAACTCGGAGAAATTGATTCCCTAGCCACCAAAGCAGAGAAACTCCGCCAACTTGCCGACCAACTTGTCCAACCTGCCAACGGGAGGATGTACCGCACGGTGGTCAACCGAATTTGGAAACAGCTGATGGGCCGAGGCATGGTAGAACCCGTGGATGAAATGGACAATGCTCCCTGGAGTCAGGATTTGCTGGATTGGTTGGCGGTAGATTTTGTGGAAAATGGCTATGACCTCAAGCGACTGATCTATCAGATTACTACTTCAAAAATTTACCAAAGTCCTTCAGTTGCTGTTTCCTCTGCCGAAAAGTTGATGGCAGAAGACTTCAAATTCCAAGGAGTTATTCGTCGTCGAATCACGGCGGAGCAGTTTTCAGATGCTGTCGCTGAAATTTCTGCCCCACTTTTTGATTCAGTCGAAGTCAAATTCCGTCCGTACCAACTGATTCCCGAGGCGAATACCAATCTAAGTTTTGCCAGAGCATCTTTGGTAGCTAACAATGAATTTCTAAAAGCACTCGGTCGTCCAAATCGGGAAATCGTCTCCACGAGTAGAGATTCCCAAGCAAGTCTGCTTCAAGCCCTGGAGCTCAGCAATGGAGAGAAACTCAACAAGGCTTTGGTTAAAGGAGGCGAAAAATGGGCAGAGACATTCTCAGATCCGGTGATTCTGACGGAAAATCTCTACGCCAAAGCCCTGCTCCGAAAACCAAGTCCCCAAGAACTGGAAGTTGCCCAAAAAGCTTTGGGACCCAAACCCAGTCCAGATGCGATACAGGATTTACTTTGGGCTGTTTTCCTCTTACCTGAATTTCAATTGATTTATTGATGAAATTATCTTAGACCTATACTACAGGACCAATTGTGAAATTCCTCTTTTTTCCTTGGACGGAAGACATAAGACGGAAGAAAACCCTTCGGTCTTCGGTCTTCCAGCCCACAATGTTAAAGAGGACTACAAATTTCTGAATTTTGAAAATAGTTAATAAAGAACTATAGCCTATGAAAACCTTACATACCCGACGCGACTTCCTCAAGAAAACCAGTGCGGCAGCCATTGCCACTATGGGTATGAGTGCTCCATTGGCCGGATTGCTTTCCTCCTGCGAAAGCAAAATACCGACCACCGCCGACTCGGTGATTCTCCTTTTCATGGCAGGAGGGATGGCCCATACGGAGACCTTTGATCCTAAAAAATTCACTCCTTTCAGAAAGGGAATGGAAGCCAAAGAAGTGCTGAGTACTTTTCCTTCTATCCCGACCAAACTGGATGGGATTTTCTTTTCAGAGGGACTTGAAAACATCGCCTCCGTAATGGACAAAGGCACTTTGATCCGATCCTATCAAGCGGCTGATCTGGGACACATTCTGCATACACGCCACCAATATCATTTTCACACCTGCTACGAACCGCCACAATCCGTGGTCGTTCCGCATTTGGGAAGCTGGATTGCCAAGGAAAAAGGCCCGCTCAATCCGGTCATCCCTCCCTTTATCAATATCGGGCAAAATTTCTCCGTCGGAGAAGGAGAAGAATTGAAGGCCTTTCATTCAGCAGGTTTTCTGGGTTCGGAATATGGGCCCTTTCTCATTCCTGATCCTTCTGCCGGATTGGAAGCGGTGAGACCGCCTGTGGGGATGGATTACAAGCGTTTCGAAGGGAGAAATCAGCTCTACAATGACCTCGTCGCTGCCAGTCCGATGGGAGAATTTGGCTCGGATTACCAAAAAGAATCTTTGAAAAGATCTATGGAACAGGCCTACATGTTGCTCAATTCTCCCGAGGCAAAGGCCTTTGACCTCAGTCAGGAACCCAAGGAAAGCTATGAGCGATACAATACCGGAAAGTTTGGCTTGGGCTGTCTTTTGGCCAAAAGGCTAGTGGACCAAGGGGCCCGCTACATCACCGTGACCACGGAGTATGTGCCGTTTTTCGGTTGGGATACCCATGACAATGGTCACACCCGACTCAAAGACATGAAGAAAATGATCGATGCTCCTATCGCCCAGCTCATCAAAGACTTAGACCAAAGTGGAAAATTAGACAGAACGGTAGTAATCGTAGCCAGCGAATTCAGCAGAGATATGCTGACCGAGGGAAGACCGGACCTGAAGGTGCAAGACCAAGTGGAAGTGCCGGATATCATCGAAGACATGAAAAACTACGGCATGCATAGGCATTTCACGGATGGTTGCTCGATTCTGATGTTTGGAGGAGGAATCAAGCGAGGACATGTTTTTGGCAAAACAGCCGACGAGCGTCCCTGCAAGACCATCGAAAATCCGATCAAAATCGACAGCATTCACCAGACCATTTATCATGCTTTGGGTATTCCGCCCGATAAAAATTATGAAATCGAAAAGCGGCCTTTCTACACCACTCCCGATGGACATGGGAAAGTAGAGTATGGATTGTTGGAAAAAGGCTAATTCGTACTTATTCAATAAAAATCAAAGAATCATAAAACTGACATTTATAAGTTTAGACTAAACTTGTACTGAAAAATTTATCCTACACCCTATACGTTATTAAAATTTGAATGAAAAAAGCCGATTCAGATGAATCGGCTTTTAACGTCATAATTTACTGCTTGTCCTCATTCTTCAATCTAAAACTGTGGAATTTATAGCCCAAGGTTAGGCTGAGAAAATTCCATCTATTCTCAAATGGATAGCTTTGCCCCTCTACCCTTATTTCTCTGGAATAATAGGATGTGGGTTGATATTTGGCCCAAAACACGATCCTTTGCGCAAATTCAAGTGAACATCCAAATACAAAATTGGCTGTAATGGGCATAACAGAATTTTCAAAAGAGTTGTAAACCAAAGATAGTTCTGGTAAACCCCGGTAAAATTCATCATCTTGTTCTTTAACAATATTGGCCGAAACATTCAGTCCTCCAAAGGCATTTAATCTAAGTTTTCCGATTTCAAGGAGCTTCACTTGAGGTAAGATCTCCAATGAAAGTCTACCAGTAGGAGGCCCTCCGGCCTTTGTTTCAAATAAGCCTGGCACATTGGGAAATACCGGTTTACTCTGGTCATAGAATGCATATCGAGTAAATACCCGTGAATAGGTCACCTTATTGTGAAGTGACAGTCTATCGGAAAATTCAAATTCATAGAAAAGACCAAACAGCCTCGTCGTTGTGGTTCCGCCGCCTACTGGTTGCACAATAACATTTCCAATTTGATTGACATTGCCAAAACTATTTTGACTCACTTGACCAAATTCTAATCCAAAAGAATGCTGCGAGTAGACCTCCAAATGAACTATTAAACAGAGAATGCAAATAGTTAGCCTTTTCATTTAGGTAGCAATTTTTTTGTGACTAAAATGATTTATTAAACCTGAAAAAATATTCCGCTTGTGCTGTACGTGAATCCATCTGTACCTATTTCATCGCAATATTCGACGACCGATTCCCCAAGATCATCCGTTCCATCTGTGATAGTTCTGGAATAACTAACGTTACTTGTTACAGAATTATTCGCATCAATTTTATAAGTATTTGAAAAAGAGTAATTACGTGTTATAGTTGTTCCTGGATCATACTCAGTCCAAGCAAAAAACATATTTTCTCCATATAGACTTCTATTCCAAGTTATGATTTCTGCGTTATCATAAACCCACTCAGTATCACAAGTGAATATGCCACAATCCCTAACATCACTATTGTCTAGATAGAAGGTTTTAGTAATTGAGAATGGATTCCCGTTAAGCGGAGCAACGGTAATTGCAAGTTCGATTTCTAAATCCCCATTTATCCACTGGTCTTTAACAGCATCAAAGGTATTCATGTCTTTTAGTTTGAATCTATATAGCCTCTCCTTACCAGGTCTATTTTCTCGCTCACATCCTATACTAGGGCCAGAACCAATAGGCCCTCCTCCTCCACCAATGATACAGGCGTTGTTGGATTCCAAGACATCTTGTCTCATGTAATATGTATTCAGCTCATTTTCGAAAACAGCTTCTGCAAGCAATGGGCAATCTTCTAAAATTCTTTTTGTTTCAATTGGATTCTTCGGGATTGCCATTAATCTTTCATTCTCACTAATCACTATTACTGGCCTTGCCGGAGGGTTATTGGCATCAAGCTCAAAATAGTTGCCTTGTTTATCATAAGCGGGGATTATATCATTTTTCATGTCAATTGGCACGTAGGCAACGAGGTAATCTTGATCAGATGAAAAATCGATTTCACCAGAAAGTTCAGGCATATAAACTTGGAGAAGGGGATGGATTCTGGCTATAGAATCTAATAGATTCTCAGCATTTGTCGCTCTTTTCGAATTTAAATCCTTACCTGAGATAATTAAACCGAAGGTTCTAGCTCTTTTGTTCAAATCACCAGAATTAATCCCCACTGATTCATTTCGATTTTGTTCTATAAGAAAATTAAAATCTCCATCAATTTTCTCATTTGCTTTTGTTCTTAAAAAATCAATAACTCCAGAGTCATCCAAACTCGCCGCTAAATTCTTGGCCACTCTTGAGGCTAGTTGGTTTTTTAAGGAAGTTGAATATGGTAAATTACTTTCGGTAGGTAATTGAGTTGAAGGATCTGTATCTCCAAGTAAATCTTCATGACAAGAAATGAGTCCGAAAGTAATCAAAAATAAAACCAGCCCATTAAGGAACTGTACTTTTAGAATCTTGTGCTTTTGTGCTTTCATATTTTTTTAAATTTTTTCTGTAAACCTAAAGCTCCAAAGTCTCAGAAAAAATACCCTATATAGGGTATTTTACTCCTGTTTTTATGTTTTTCTAGGATAGATTAAGGATTATTTTGGAAAGAGATTTTATGAACCTTTGGTTTTTTACTTGATTTCTGGATTAGCATAAATGAATGGTTAACACAAGGAAAGTGGTCCAAGACCAAGTGGAAGTACCCGATATCATCGAGGACATGAAAAACTACGGCATGCACAGGCATTTCACGGATGGTTGCTCCATCCTGATGTTTGGAGGAGGAATCAAGCGAGGACATGTTTTTGGCAAAACAGCCGACGAGCGTCCCTGCAAGACCATCGAAAATCCGATCAAAATCGACGGCATTCATCAGACCATTTACCATGCTTTGGGTATTCCTCCTGACAAAAATTACGAGATCGAAAAGCGGCCTTTCTACACCACTCCCGATGGACATGGAAAGGTGGAGTATCGATTGTTGGGCAAAACCTGAGTTTCCAGCCAAAAAAACCTGATTTCCACCACTTATAACATTCTGCTAACCAAAGATTGGGAAGGCGTTAAACATTTTGAGCAAGTAAGAGTCTAATGCTCGAAATTCTCCAAACCGTTTGAAACAACCAAAACAAGCTCAACATGAAATTGATTACCGCGCTTATCCTAAGTCTTGCAGCTTTTTTTTCGCTAACCGAAAATCCTGCACCTGCCACCGTCAACAAAGCTGAAAGCCAAATTCGATGGGAAGCTTCCAAAGTCACCGGCACTCATTGGGGCTACGTTCCCATCAAAAATGCCAATCTCGATGTAGCAGAAGGTAAAATCACCGGTGGTTCCTTCGACATGGACATGGTCAACCTGACCGTGGAAGACCTGAAAGAAGAGCCTTCCAAAGGCAACCTGACCAAGCACTTGAAGTCTGATGATTTCTTTTCTGTAGAAAAATTCAACACTTCCACCTTCAAAATCACCGAAGCAAAAACAAGCAATGGAACTGACTACACCATTTCGGGGACTTTGACCATCAAAGGAATAAGCCAACCGATTTCTTTTCCTGCGAAAGTGACCATGGCAGGTGGTAAAATGACCGCAACCGGCCAAATCACGTTTGACCGCACCAAATATGACATCAAATTCCGCTCAGGTAACTTCTTCGAAAACCTAGGCGACCGGATGATTTATGACGAGGTGAAACTTGACGTGAAATTGGTCGCATCTGTTTGATAGGATTCAAAAATTGAGGCTGTCTCAAGGTGGGGTTTGTCACATTGAGCGAAGTCGAAATGTGGCCCAGATAACTGGAACCTGCCTTCGACTCCGCTCAGGCTGACATTAGAACGAACATTTGACAGCCTCTTTTTAGTTTTCTACCAAACTCGCTAAAAACACCGCAAAGGGACGAATATTTTGGTCTGTACTCGCGGACTCCAAAGCACTCATGTATTCTTCCCTGCGCGTCACCGGCACAATCGTCCAGGGATAGCCTCCCGAAGCTATCAGTAGATTCATCAAGAATCGGGCAATCCGACCATTTCCATCCACATAGGGATGAATATAAACAAAGGCAAAATGACCCAATACGGCTCTGACTGCCGCGCTTTTTTCTGATGAAAGCAAGTCAAAATACGCTGGCATCAGGTCCCTCACCTGCTCGTGAGAAGGGGGCACATGCTTGGATCGGCGGATAAATACCGACTGATTTCGATAGCCCGCAAGGTCCGAAGCTCGGATAATCCCTGCTTCCACACTCGGCGCAAACAGCTCCCGATACCAAGTTCGATGGGCCTTTTCGGCTACCTGACCCGATTCTACTCCGGAGAGCACTTCTTCCAAGGCCTTTTTGACAGATTGGAATGCCTGCCAATAGCCTCTTGCGGCCATGGCATCCCGATGCTGTCGGTCTGTATCGTGCAGCTCCGGCTGCCAACTCCCTGCTTTGATCCGCTCAATCAAATCCGCGGAAACACGATAGCCCTCGATCGACAGGGAATTGTATGCATCATTGACGAAGAGCTCACTGACCCGCTGCAGGTAGGCCGATGAATCCTGGGGAAGACCCGGTTCGGATGGAAAAATCTCCAAAACTGTCTCCCGCATGCTCATCCACATCAGCTGAAGCCGATTGACATGAGGCAAAACCTGTCTCGAAGGTATCAGCAGCGTACTCGGACTGGCAAATGGGTCCTGCTCACTAACCGCGTAGCCCACACTTCGCATCCCTGCCAAAATATCATCCGCAATCGCATCCCGTCCGATATTCCGAAATGCTCCCGCCAATCGGCCCGCGACCACGCTGTGTCCCCCATCCAGCAGCCTCCGGAGCAAATCCGTGCCATCCCGAAAAGTACCCAAGACGGCTCTGGCATCCACCGGATTATTTCGAAAAAAAGGCTCTGGGCAGTAAATCATCGCAGATTCCAAGGTAAACAAGCGAAGGCCATGAGGATCAATCACCAGCTCTTCATTCTCAGCAATTCGCGCACGCGTCTCAAAGATGGAGGTATCATGAGGAAGGGAAGTGGTCTGATTTCTGGCACTTGGAGCACGCACCAAAAGCTGTCTTGGCACGGTCAGATTACCTGCATGGAGGATGACTGACTGCTCCGGAGAAAGGCTCCACTCCTGCCCAAATCGCTCATTGAGGTAGGCTGCACAGAAATACCAGAAGGAAGTATACCAGGAAGTACTCTCTCCTGCCGGTTCATCAGGTCGGGTCGGGATATACCATCCCCGCATCACCTCCTTCAAAAAACCCGACCTGACCAAGCGCTCACGATGGGTGCGGCTAAGATCGGATGATTTGACGGCGATCTTTTCTACTTCCTGAAGGTCTTTGAGTATCGTCAGAGAGTTAGCAAGTCTTTCGGAGATCGTAGCCATTACCTTTCAAATTTATTCAAAGGTAATTTAGCTTTTACGGTTTTACAACTTTTAGCTTATATTGTTATATTAATTTTAGCTTTTAATGATTTATTATTCTTAGCTTTTAATGAATTTTTAACCAATCCCCACCCTGAAATGGAATAGAAAATCCAGCCTTAGCGAATTTTAAACGTGTTAAGGAAAAAGAAAACGACGCTTATATCTCTACTTTTCAAATATCCTTTTCCTTGGATGGCTTTGCACTTTTCTCTTTTATTTCAAAATTGAAAGAAAACCACCACCCCATGAATCACAGAAATCACCTGCTTTCCTTTGCGCTTGCTTTTCTTTTTTTCTCCTGCTCTGAAAAAAAAGAAACCAGCCTCCCTCACCTCCAAGCCGAGGTCGAAGTCATTCGGGATGAAAACGGGATCAATCATATTTTCGCCCAAAATGAAGAAGACCTGTTCTTCATGCAGGGCTACTTGGCGGCCAAAGACAGACTCTTCCAATTTGAAATCTGGAGAAGGCAAGCCACTGGAACGATGGCAGAAATCCTCGGCGAACGGGAATTGGAGCGGGATAAGGGTGTCCGGCTTTTTAAATTCCGAGGGAAAAAAGAAGCCGAACTTCGACATTACCATCCCCGGGGAGTGGAAATCGTGGATGCTTTCGTGTCAGGTGTCAATGCCTACATCACAGAAGCTAACGCCAATCCTGAAACCCTCCCGAATGAATTTCAAATGCTGGGCATTCAGCCCCAACCTTGGACTTGGGAAGTGGTGATCTCGCGGCATCAGGGACTTTTAGAGAATGTCGCCGATGAGTTAACTATCAGCCGGGTAGTAAGTAAAATCGGTCCTGAAGCTGCCGAGAAGCTTTACTTTTTTCACCCCAACAAACCCAATTTGAATCTGGATCCGGAAATCCCGCAAGAACTCCTCTTCAAAGATATTTTAGCGCCCTATCAGGCTTTTCGAGGTCGTGTAGAATTCCAGCCGGAAGACCTTTTGCCCGAATTCCGGGGAAAAGATAAAGAGGTAGAATTAGCTTTAGCTGAGTTTCAGATGGAGATGAAAACCACCTTGGAAGCGGATGCATTTGCTCAAGGATCCAATAATTGGGTGCTCAGTGGTACCAAAACCGAAAGTGGTTTTCCCTACATGGCCAATGATCCCCACCGATTGCAAGCTGCTCCTTCGCTCCGCTATTGGGTGCACCTGAATGCACCGGGTTGGAATGTGGTCGGTGGCGGAGAACCTGTCATCCCGGGCGTCTCTATCGGCCACAACGAGTACGGGGCTTGGGGCTTGACGATTTTCTCCACAGACAATGAAGACCTTCGCGTGTATGATATCCATCCTGAAAACCCATTCCAATACCGCTTTAAGGGCGAATGGCTGGAGATGAGCAAGATCATGGATACGATCAAAGTCAAAGGACAGGAAGACCGTATTGTCACCCACTATTACACCCTGCACGGCCCTGTCACATTTATCGATAAGGAGTTAACTAAAGCGGTTGCGGTTCAATGCGCTTGGCTGGAACCGGGTTCGGCCCCTTATCTCGCCAGTCTGAAAATGGACCAGTCTCAAAACTGGGAGGAATTCCGTGATGCCTGCACGTACAATTTCATCCCTGCCGAAAATATGGTTTGGGCAGATCGGGAAGGAAATATCGGTTGGCAGGCCACGGGAATAGCTCCGGTTCGGAAGGGGTTTTCCGGTCTCGTAGCTACGATGGGTGATGGCAGATACGAATGGGAGGGCTATTTGCCGATAGCAGACCGACCTCATGCCTTCAATCCCGAATCGGGTTTTATTTCCACCGCCAACCAAAATGTGGCCCCTTCCGATTATCCTTTTCCGGAAGCACTCGGCTACGAATGGGCAGATAATTTCCGCGGAGAACGAATCAAAGAAGTCTTGAGTCAGGACAAAAAGTTCAGCTTGAAAGAAATGGGCGCTTTACAGAATGACTATTTGGCTTTGCCCGCCAGACAGCTTGTTCCCTTTTTGGAAAGACTGACCCTGAAAAGAGATCGTGCCGACTCCCTTCGAAAGGCTTTGCTTTCTTGGGATTACATTTTAGCCCCGGAATCCATCGAGGCGGGTGTCTATGTGATGTGGGAACGAGAGTTGAGGAAGAAAGCCGCAGAAATCGCCGTTCCCGAAAATGTACGAAGCTTGGTAGGAAGTATAGCAATGACGCGGGTCATCGAATGGGTGAGCAATCCTTCCCTGATTTTCAGCTCCAATCCTGAGCAATCCAGAGACGCTTGGCTGGCAGAATCCTTTTCCTCAGCTATTTCGGCGCTGGAAAAGAAACTCGGCCCGAATCCTCAAAACTGGCAATACGGTCAAAAAGACTACAAGCATGCTTTGATTTACCACCCTTTGGGCAGAATCGTGTCCGAGGAGTGGCAGGCCAAATTGAATGCAGGCCCTTTACCACGAGGTGGATATAGCTACACACCGGGTGCCAATGCCTATGGAGACAACAATACCTCTGGGGCCTCCTTCCGGATTTTGGTGGATACGGAAGATTGGGAAAAAACCCGAGGCATCAATACCCCGGGCCAATCCGGCAATCCCGAAAGTCCTTTCTACAAAAACCTCTTCCCGGTCTGGGCAAAAGATGAATTTGTATCCATCCCCTATTCCAAGGAATCGGTGAAAAGTAAAGCAGCTGAGGTTCAGGTCTTTTCTCCAGGAAAATAACCCCGTCCTACAAATCAAACTTCACCGTCAGCAAGCCATACCTAGGCTGGACGAGGTAGGAAAAGGTGCTGATCAGGTTTTCGTTGAAGCTGTCTCTTCGGATGGATCGGGTATCCAGAATATTCCAAACGGACAATTTGAACTCCCAAGGGCTCTTTTTCCCCTGATAAATCAAGAAAGCATTCAGAAAATCGAAGTCGCTTTGGGTAGATACCGCCTTGTTCAGGTAAGTATTGTAAGTATAATCCGCTTTTAGCTTCAGCCCTTTCACAAGGTCCAGATCGATTTCCACCTTGGGGCTATGTGTGGTAAAGGTGTTTTCAATCGGTCCAGAAGTGTAACTATTGGCGGTGAAGGAATAGCCCAGATCAACCTCCAAGACCTTAAAGAAAGTCGTGGTCAGTTTGGTGTCGTAGGTTTGGGAAAATTGCTGATTCTGAGTGAGTCTTTCGTCCAAAATCAAATTGGTGGAAAAGGCATTCCACTGCCCCCCTACTTCGAATTTGAGCTTGTTCAGGGATTTGTCCATTCGCAAATCTCCATTGAGGGTTTCGTTGACCGGTTCAATATTTACCAAGGAAAGCAGGCGATTGATCCCCGAGAAATCCGTGGTGCCGGTGATCTCATCTCGCTTTCGGCTGTAATTCAGATTACCGAATACAGTCAAACCTGAAAACATATCGAAGTGATTATAGCTCAGGCTGTGATTGGTAAAAATCCCATTGTCCAGTGCCCGGTTTCCCTGAAAAATCGCATTGTAATCCTGCAGGACAAAGCCCTGAGCCAGTTTTTGGATATCCATAAAGTTGGCTTCTGTCTGGTATCGATAGGTCAGGGATCGGTTGGATTTCACATTCCACTTGGCATAAAGGCCGGGCAAAGCGAGGATTTTGTCATAGTTCAGCTCATTGGCAAACTGCTGATCTCTCCAGGCATAGCGGTGGAAGTAAACCGAGGGACTGATGATCCATTTTTTCCATTTGGTCTTCCAAGTCATCCCCAAGTACAAGTCCTGAAGTCCAAACTCATTCGCATTGTCAAACTCTCCAAATTCAGCCTCGGAGTTTTCTTGACTGAGACTTCCATCTAGGGTTTGGGCTAGATTCTGGTAGCCTAATGTCCAATTCAGATGGTTCGTCGGATTGAGAATGTAGTAGTAATTGAAGGCTCCCTCCAGGGTCTGAGTGGTGATTTCCTGATTTTGGAAAAAGCGGTAAGATTCCCGGTCGCCAATCGGATATAGGCCCAGTAAAGGTTTCAAATTGGTCTGTAGATCGAAGAGTGGGTCGTTGAACTTGCGTTCGGCATTGAATTCCGCAGAAAAGACATGCTGCTCACTCGGGGCATGGAAATAGTCCAGCCGATGCTGCCAACTGTAAGGGTCTCTGGAATTGATGGCTCCGATGTTTTGGACATTTTCCCCGAAAATGGAATTCAGCAGGTTGCTGTTGTCGATGGAAGATAATTTGCCAAAAAAGCTGTATTTCAGATAGGTTTCTTCTTTGGGAGTGAAGGTCAGGGAGTATTTCCCGAGACCGGATTTATTCTCTACCCGACTCGCAGAGTTGAGGGTTTCCTGGGTATTTTCCTCGGCATTCAGATAGGTTCTCAGTGAGCTGCTTCCCAGTTGATTGTCGGAGGCCGAGGCAATCAGGAAGCCGGAGTGTCTCCATTTTTTACTGGGAGAAAAATTGAAATTCAAGGCTCCCAGGTGGGTTTTCAGATCAAAGGCATTTGTTCGGGAAGCCAATGGGATTCCCAAATCCTCACTGCTCATCTGAACCCGGGAACCTGCTCTCCCACCCAATCCTGCCATTCCTCCGCTAAATCGGAAATAGTCCTGCAGCGTGAAAGTCTGCTCTCCCACATTATTGCTTCCGCCGATCAGGTTTACATTAAGTTTGGGCGCGTAGTAGAAGGTATTGGCATGACCCAAATACCGCTCCTGAGGTCCTGCCCCTGCCGTCAAGTCTCCAAAGACCAAATTCTTTTTCCCTTCCTTCAGCTGGATATTCAGGGCTAAAGTTTCGTCATTGTCCAAGCCCCGAACAGGGGAAATCTCATTGAAATTTTTCAACACCTGCACCCGATCCACGGCATTGGCAGGAAGGTTTTTGGTGGCCAGCTTGGTGTCTCCGTCAAAGAAGGTTTTCCCGTCCACAAGCACCTTGTCCACTTTTTTGCCCTGAACTTTCACCTCTCCATTTTCATCCACCTGAAATCCCGGAAGCTTTTCCAGCACATCTTCCAGCTTCCGCTCATTTCCCGTGGTAAAGGCATCCGTCTTGTAAGTCAGCGTATCTCCCTTCATGGTAACGGGAAGCTCGGACACCACTTCAACCAAGCCCAACTCCGTATCGGCCTGCTCCAGGACTATCAGCATGGGCTTTTCGGAATCCCATTCCTTGATTGCCATTTCAAACTGTCGAAATCCGACGAAAGAAACCCGAAGCAAGTATTCTGCCCCTGGAGCAAGTGTAATTTTAAACCTTCCTTCGTCATTGGAAATCCCAAAGCCCCCGATTTTCTGAGTGCTTTGGTTGATAGCAACCACGTTGGCATAGGGAATCGGACGATTGAGCGAGTCTAGCACTTGACCGATCAGGGGTTTGCTTTGGCCGAAGGCCGAAAAAGCAAACCCAAAGAAAAAGGGAAGAAGGATCAGTCTTTTTGAAAAAAGCATGTTGGTTTAGTCTTCTGAAGTGGTAAAGTTGGAAGGTTGGAAAGTTGGAAAGATGCTTTGACTCTGTAAATCCTCTGGCAAATCGAGAATGGACAGGATTATGACTTTACTAAGCCGGACATCGGTCAACCGACATCGGACTTACATCAATTCCCAATCCGTATCGTAAATTGATTTCCGTCTCCGGGCTTGCCTTGATAGCGGTTCATCATCTGCTTCATGCCTTCTTCCTGAACCGCCCGAAATTCTTCCCTCGTCACTTCCTTGCCTCGCTTAGGGCGAATGATGGCCACAGGTTCAGCGGATGGATTGAGCTCGATTTTTTCGCAGATCAACGTTCTTCCTGAGTTTTGCACCTCCAAAATCAAACCCGGAAGGCCAAAGAAATTTTCAGGACCATGCGGCACAGGGATGTCCGGGGTAAACCAAGCTACCACTTGAATGGTATCTTTCACTTTTTCCATTTCAGTCATTCCGGTAGAAAATCGCTGAGAGTCGATGATTCTCGAATAGGTCGCTTTTTGCGCGGTGTAGTTACCGATTTTTTTGGTTTCACCGGTGAGTTCCCATTCAGCAGGTTCAAGAGCATCTTTGATCAAAAATTCCTTACCCATCACGTCCTGTTCCTGCTCGTAGGCTAGCTCAGCGATGTTTTTATACAAAATCCTATCCTGACTACCAGTATTGATCACCATGGTCATCCCTCCGGAAGAAGCCGTAGCCGGACCTCCACCAAGGCTCTCGACTTGCTTCCAATTGGACTCGATGGAAGTAAAGGAAAGTACATACTCCCGCTCCATCTGCTTTTTGAGTTGAGCTTGGATTTCGGCCATTTGCTCAGGAGCCATTTTGGTAGAGTCCATTTGAAGCTTGATTTGGGAAGAGGACTTATAATAGGCACGTCCGGTAAGTCCTTGGGCCAGACTAGTAGTGAGCGTTACCGTCCACACTAGGACCGAGGCGAAGAGAAGTTTGAGTTTCATAGCTGCTTATTTTTATTTCACAAATCAAATAGAGTGATGGCAAACACTGCGTTAAGCACTGTTAACGAGTGTTAACCCGGGTTTTTCGCAGAAAAATATCCTCCTACCTTCGTAAGGTGAATAAGCTGGAATTCAAACGAATCGGAATTTTAATCGGAGTGACTTTACTCTTTGCCATTGTGATCCAATGCTGGAGAATGGTTTCCCAGTTTGAATTGATTCAAACTCAACTACAGGCCGATATTCAGGAAAGCTTGGACAATGCTGTCGAGAATTACTTTGCGGAATTGGCGAAAACCGATGTCATTGCTTTGACCGACATGCCGAACGGGAAAGTCCGACTTTCATCGGATAGTCTGCCTGAACCCAGTCAAATCACCAAAATCCAAATCGATCGATTGGACAGTACGGGGGGATTTTTTGATCGGGTGACCAAGAGTGATCGGATTTTTCAAACCATTGAGAAAATGGAAAGCGGCGGATTTGATTCTGCATTTTGGAATTCTATCCGAGAAGATTCCACTTCAGGGTTGATTTTGCTGGACTCCTCACGAAAAATGGCTTTGGATCAAAAAAACAGACTTCAGGTGTTTTTCGGAAAAGACCAAGCCGACAGCATCAATAACCTAAAGATCTTCACCAGCAAAATCATCATCTCCATCACCCGGGACAGTCTGGACTTTGATCAAATCAATACATTCCTATTTAATGAACTTGATCGCCGAGGAATTGACATCAATTACCGGCTGTACCAACTTTCTGGCAAGACTAAGGAGGATAGTGTTTTGTTGAATTCCAATGAAAAAATGCCCTTTCAGGTGACCTCCAGATCTACTTTTCTCCCGTCGGGACAGGTCTTGGAAATGCACTTTGAGAATACAGCAAAGACTGTTTTGAAAAGGGGGTTGACAGAAATTTTAATTTCCTTGGCCTTTTTGGCAATCATCGCCTACGCCTTTTACTACCTCTACCAAACGATCAAAAACCAAAAGGAAATCGCAGAGATCAAGCAGGACCTGATTGCCAATATCACCCATGAATTCAAAACACCCATCGCCACTACGCTCTCTGCGATCGAGGGAATCCAGCAATTCAATCCGGAAAAAGATGCCGCCAAAACAGACCGCTACTTGGGCATCTCCAAAACCCAAATGCTCAAACTGAACCAAATGGTTGAAAAACTACTTGAAACGGCCACGCTTGACTCAGATCAGTTGGTGATGAAAAAGGAGCAAATCGAGCCCGAACCGCTGTTGAGACAGCTGGTGCAAAAGTTCCAGACTTTGGCTCCGGAAAAACTCATCGATCTGACCATTCCCGCCCACTGCAAACACATTTTCGCGGATCCGTTTCACTTCGAAAATGCGCTCTCCAATCTCCTCGATAATGCCGTCAAATACGGAGGGGATCAGATCCGAATAAGTTTGGATCAAAATGGAATGCATAAAATCCGAATCTATGACAATGGTGGGAAAATCAGCCCGGAACAAAAGGAGCGAGTATTTGAGCAGTTTTACCGTATCCCTATGGGAGATTTACACGACGTCAAGGGCTTTGGTATCGGATTGTACTACGTGAAAAAAATCCTGGAAAAGCACGAAGGAAAAATCGAATTGGAAACCGGTAAAAATTCTACCACCTTTTTCACCTACTGGCCATGAGCAAAATCAACGTACTGCTGGCCGAAGACGAGCTGGCGCTGGGAATGATCATTCAGGAGAGTTTGGAAAGTCGGGATTTCAAAGTTCGACTTTGCCCAGACGGCCAAAAAGCTTGGGAAAGCTATCAGGCTCAAAGGCCCGATGTGCTGGTTTTGGACGTGATGATGCCCAAAAAAGACGGTTTTTCGCTCGCCGCCGAAATCCGAAAAATCGACACCCATACTCCGATTATTTTCCTGACTTCTAAAAGTCAGACTGAGGATGTGGTGAAGGGTTTTGGCTTGGGCGCCAATGATTACGTGCGCAAACCCTTCAGTATGGAAGAGCTTATCGTGCGGATCAAGGCACATCTGGATCGGCTCCGTATAAGGCAAAACCAAAGCGACTGGATCGCATTGGGCAAGTATGAATTTCATCCCACTCGTCAACTGCTCAAAATCGATGACACTGAGACTCCACTAACAGCCCGGGAAAGTCAGTTGCTGCAAATGCTTTTGGAAAACGCCAACGACATCACCGATCGGACGCTGATTCTAAATCAAATCTGGGGTTCGGATGACTTTTTCAATGCCCGCAGCATGGACGTTTTTATCACCAAGCTCCGCAAAAAGCTCCAGGACGATCCGGCCATACAGATTCTGAATGTGCGGGGATATGGGTTTAAGTTGGTGTGTTGATTACTTCTCTTGCGGCATCCTCGCCCCAGTCTCCCTCCACCAGTTTTCCAGTTTGCCCTTGAGTTCGGCTACAACAAAGGGCAACTGATTGGCTAGGTTGGTTTGCTCCTTGGAGTCATTGGCTAGGTCATAAAGCTCTACTCCGTCCCCGTCGAAAAAATAAATCAGCTTATAATCTCCCGACCGAACGATCGAGTAAGGCAAAACGTCAGGAGTCCGGTAATGCGGAAAATGCCAAAACAAATCACGGGGGACCACAGAATCCTCTTCAAGCAACAATGGCTTCAAACTCACTCCGTCGCCGACTGCCGAATTGTCTCCCAAAAAATCCAAAATAGTAGGAATCCAGTCCATGGTAATGATCGGAGTGTCGACAATCGTACCTGCAGGGATCTTATTCAGCCAAGACACGATCGTAGGCACTCGAATTCCTCCTTCGTAGGGATAGCCTTTGAAGGACCGCAGGCCCAGATTGACCGTCACCGGATTTTCGGGATTCCCGATCAGGCCGCCATTGTCTGAGGTAAAGATGATCAGGGTCTTTTCCCTCAGACCCAACTGCTCCAATTCAGCCAGAACCTTTCCTACATTTTGATCAAGGTTTTCGACCAGAGCTGCGTAGGTCGGATTTCTTTGAACTCCGGATTCTTTGCTTTTGTACTTTTCTACCAAATCCTCCGGACCCATGATCGGCGTATGCACCGCATAAGGCGCCCAATGGATAAAAAACGGATTTTGTTTATTTCCCTTCAAAAACCCAACGATCTCATCCCCTTCCCTATCGGTCAAAAATTCGCCTTCCCTTCTCGGAGGTACATTTTTCAGCACATAGTCCGGATTTCCATTGGGAGATAGGTAAGGATCAAAATAGCTGGGAGGCTGTCCCAAGTCATTGCCACCGATATTGATCTGAAACCCCTGATCTTCGGGATGATAGCCCTCTTCTCCCAGATGCCATTTGCCCACGTGTAGGGTGCGGTATCCCAGCTGAAGTAGGCGCTCGGGAAGGGTGATTTCTTCCAAAGGCAAAAAGCCCTGAATCTTAGGAGTCTTCAGGGGCTTGTCCTCAAAGACCTCGTATTCCCCGGGATTTCCGGAGGTGGAATAGCCTTGAAATTTGGCTCGAATCCAGTCAGTGATCCCCAGTCGGGCCGGATATTTCCCGGTAAGCAATGCGGCTCGGGTCGGGGAGCAAATAGCCGCTGCGGCGTAGGATTGGGTGAATCGCATTCCCTCTGCTGCCAGCCCGTCGAGATTGGGAGTTTCATAAAAGTCGCTCCCAAAAACGCCCAGATCCGTGGCTCCCAAATCGTCTACATGGATCAGGAGGATATTGATTTTTTCCCTGCCTTGGGCAAAAGCTTGAAGAGAAGAAAGAATCAAATAGATAACTATCAGGTTTTTACTCATTTCGAACCAGTTTAACAGGGGATTTATAGGTAAGATAAAATCATTTAATTAAAAAATTTAGCCATGGCCGATGAAGTGTCCGTTGATAACAGTGTTGTTTTCAAAGTAAGGTTTATTCAGTTTAGTCCCAAAAGTCAGGGGAATTCGGGAAGACAGGCCAAGGTCTTCCCGAGCCTCTGCACCATGGTAAGAAAGGATTCAAAATCTCATAAAAAAGCCCGAAAATATTCGGGCTTTTAACTTTACAGATTATGATGCAGACTTAGCTGCAACTGACCTTTACTCCATTGGCTCGTGGTCTGATTCATCCAGCCTGCTTGCATTCGCAGGTTGTTTCGAAGTCCAAAGCCCAGCCCCAAATAGGTTCGATTGCGGTCAAATCGCTCCACTTCTCTTCCTCTCCCGATGTCGGTTTGCCCATTGATGAAAATCTCATTGTATAGTGCCAAATAAAGAACCTTCTTTTTCAATTCCACGCCATTGAGCGGATAGTTGATGAAAATAGTATAGCGATACCTGGTCCTAAAGTCCTGGGTTTCTATCCACCGTTGTTCGTATCGAAAGCGATGTGTGAGGAAGAATCGACTTCCTACCTTCTGAGGCAGCAAAACTTCTTGGTAAACACGATTTTCGGGAACTGAATTTTTACTTTCTCCAAATTCACCGCTGGAAACAAAGACGTATCCAAGAGTAAACATAAGCTCAGCTTTTTTCGGACGATAAGTAAACCCTGTCCTCAAGAGCAACTGCTCCCGGTCACCACCCATATCCCAATATCGAAATTGGTAATCTCCCTGGATTCCAAAACCCTTTTCGCCCAGCTTTTTGGTAAAGAAATACATGTACCACGCACCTAACTGTTCCTCTTCTACCTGAGCCAACGCTCCAAAAGGACCGGCTAGGAAGATTGCAATAAATAGGATTAGGACTCGTCTCATCAGTAAGTCATTGAAATCCAAGACTAGTTCGACGCCAATTTTTCGGAATAGCCAGGCAGGGAAGTAATCGTCTCTTCGATGAAATTAACATATCCCGTATGTAAATCATAGACTGCCCCGACGATTAAGACATCTTCCCGGTCAAATTTTCTGCTGAGTACGGGTTCCAATCCTCTCAGCATTTTGACTTGCTCAATTACATTTTCTTTGATCGCAAAGTCCAAAGCTTCCTTATCAGGTAGATTTTGGGCTTTGGCTCGAAGAGATGCGGGTTTGATGGAGTTAATCAAGGTGACTACGTGTCCCGGAGGATTGGCTGGTAGCTTCATGGCTGCGTCTACCGCTCCGCAGGATTGATGGCCAAGCACTACAATAAGGCGGGTTTTCAAGACTTCCACTGCGTATTCTATTGTGCCAAATGACGCTTCTGCCATCACTTGGCCGGCGGTACGGGTGATGAATAAATCCCCTACCCCTTGGTCGAAAATGATCTCATTGGGCACACGGCTATCCGCACAGCCGATGATGATGGCAAATGGAGCCTGACCTGCTTCTGTGTTTTGCAAATCCTGATCAGTTTGCCTTGGATTGATACTCTTGTCTTCCGCAAAGCGACGATTTCCGTAGATCAGCTTTTTCAGTCCATATACCGGATCAGTATAAGCACTGTCACGGTCTGCGAAATATTGGTTTTTCTCCAGATCGAGGAATTTTTCTACAGAAGGAGAAATTACCTGTCCTGACAAAAGGCCCGGAGAAAAGAAAAGGAAGGCAAGAATTATATAAATAAGTTTAGTTTTCATGATGTTGTTTTTTTGGAAAAAGCCATACCTCACCTGTTCATTGATGATTTTTTCACACAATGATTTTCCCTTCAAGAGAAATTTCCTCTTTAGGAGCACAAGCCAAGAAAATGACCAGTTAAGATTTTTTGATGATGTGTTGTGGAGAACCTATCTTTTCTGATAGGCCCAGAAACCTTAGAATGAACAGATTACCAAAGAAACCTCTGTAGAAACAGACTAAATCTTTGAAATCAATCCAAGGATAAAAATCAGCTCAATTCGGGAGGGAAATCTATACTAAACAAGAAACCACTTTGTTCTTGAATTTGCCCAAACACATGATTTTGGGATTGGAGCCTACTCAAACTTTCAAGTTGGATAAAGTCAAATTCAATAAAAAACTTAGTCTTTTCGCTTTTATCTGTACGCTCCTCTTCCACCTCCAAGATTTCCACGATATTCCATCCGTAGTAATCATCTACCCAATCCAAGGCATTCAAGGTATTCACCACAGGTGCAAGGAGAATGATAAAAATAAATAAAGAGGATAATAAGCGCATTTTAGACACAATATGCCTAAAAACAGCTTGATCTGATTTTGGTTTGAATAATCATAAAAAAAGTTTTGTGATTATCCGCATTCATGCCCTTAGAGGAAAGGATAAGTGAAATTGTTGATGATATTCCTCCACAGATGAAAGGCTACAGTCCACGTAACCTCTGGTAAAGATTCTACTTATCGCATAATTTTTTCCTGATAAGTAAACGGATATAAAAAAATAATTACCGGGATTACAATCCAAAATGCCCCCGCTTTGGCGGGGGTTCAGGCTCCAAATAAATCAGAATCAATACGTTAAACTCTTCAAATAAGCAATACTTTTGGGTAACGCTTCCAATTCCTGCTCACTCTCATCCTCGATAAACATGTGTTGGATCCCAATTTTATTTGCTTCTCGCAGAATCGCGGGGAAATCCAATTCACCCTCACCCAATGGAACATCATTTTCGGGTCCGGTTAGCCCGGTCATGTCCCTTGGAGCCCCTTTCCGGAAATCCTTCAGGTGAAGGGAGACCCATCTTTTTCCATATTTTTTCAAAAGCGCTGCCGGATCACCACCACCAAAGTGGGTCCACATCACGTCCATTTGCAGAGACACGTACTTGGGGTCAGTATTTTCCACCAAGTAATCGAATAAGGTCCCTTTGCCATAAGGCTGAAACTCGTAGCCATGCACATGGTATTTGAAAGTAATTCCGTTGTCTCTGAGCACTTTTCCCCCTTCATTAAATGCCTTGATGGCGCGGTCTGCATCAGCTTTGGAAAATTGCCCCGTTTTGTGCGGAATCCAAGCGCACATCACATACTTTGCTCCTAAGGCTTTGGCTCGATCGGCTACGGCCTGCGGATCAGATTCCAACTGCTCGAAGCCCGTACCAGTCGAAGGAATCGAAATCCCCCTATCTGTAAGCATCTTCTTGAAATCCTCCACACTGACTCCCTGAGGAGCCCCGCCTTCAAATTCAGTGAAACCCATTTGCTGGATGATATCCAGAGCTTCAGGAACTCCATTTTTCCATTGATTTCGGAAAGTGTAAGAAGCAAAGCCAAGAGGCACCTGAAGCATCGGGTCACCTTTTTTCTGGGCTTGAGTTTCAGAGGGGGTAATGATCCAAGCCAAGGCTAGAATCAGGAGGGTAAGAGTCTTTTTCATAGGTTTTTTGGGTAAATATTTCCCACAGATTTCACAGACTTACACAGGTTTTCACTGATCTGTGTAAATCTGTGCTTATCTGTGGGATTGGTTTACAAATTCAATTTATTCAACTCCTCCACCGCATGGTTTGCAGCTCGGGCAGTCAAGGTCATAAAGGTCAGGGTTGGATTCTGAGTGCTTGCACTGGCCATACATGCCCCATCAGTCACGAATACGTTTTTGCAGGCATGAAGCTGATTGTATTTGTTGAGCAAGGATGTCTTGGGATCATTTCCCATGCGCACGCCACCCATCTCGTGGATGTCCGAACCCGGAGGTGAGCCCCGGTCGACGACATTGATGTTTTTGAAGCCCATGCGCTCATACATTTCTGTCTGTTGCTCCACAAAGTCCCGGGTCATCTTGTCATCGTTTTCTTTCCACTCCACTGACATAATGATTTTGGGAATGCCGTATTTGTCTTTTTCCTCCGTGGAAAGCCGCATGTGATTGGACTCCTCGGGTACCATTTCCCCCTGCATCCAAGCTGACATCCCCCAAAGGCCATATTTCGGATTGAGCAGACTGTCACGAAGCGCATCTCCGATCAGCTCCCCGTTTCCGTCCAATTGTCGAGAGGCCGACATGCCAATGGCATATCCTCTAAGGAAATCCGTCTCCTGACGATAGACATTTCGGAAGCGGGGAACGTAGGCATGTCCGGGATTTCTTCCATCATTGAACTTATCCAAAAATCCTTCAAAGGTTGCATATCCGCTTCCACGGTAATTATGACAAGTAATGTATTTGCCCATCAGGCCGTTGTCATTGCCCAGGCCATTGGGGAATCGGGAGGATTTGGAATTGAGCAAAATCGCATTGGAATTGATCGTAGAGGCATTCACAAAGATGATTTTTGCAATAAACTCAATGGCTTCTTTAGTGTGTCGGTCAATGATTCTCACACCCACCGCTTTGCCTTTTTGCTCATCGTAAAGAATGGATTCTACCACCGAATCAGGGCGGATAGTCAGATTTCCGGTCTTTTCAGCCCAAGGCAAAGTGGATGCATTAGCTGAGAAATAACCTCCGTAGACACAGCCCCGGTTGCACATGTTTTGATTTTGGCATTTATTTCGCCCCTGATCTTTATGAATCTGCTGTGGATCGGTCAGGTGGGCACAGCGACCCTGGATCAAATGTCGCTCGTTTCCATACAGCTCCTTAAGTTTTTCCTTGTAGTACTGCTCCACACAGCTGAGCTCAAATCCAGGCTGAACCACTTGATCGGGAAGTACATCCAATCCATCCCGACTGCCAGCAAAACCAACGAAAGTCTCCACGTACGTGTACCAAGGCTCCATGTCCTTGTAGCGAATCGGCCAATCAACTGCATACCCATCGCGTGCCGGTCCCTCCCAGTCGAAGTCCGACCATCTCTGCGTACCTCTCGCCCAAAGCAAGGACTTACCACCGACATGGTATCCTCGAAACCAGCGAAAAGGTTTCTCCTCAATGTAGGGCTGCTCATCTTCAGCCAATGCCCAATGCATGGTCTCCTCTCTACGCCAATTGGCCGCTCCGACGCCTGACCGTTTGTCGATGGGCACTACTCCCCGAAATTCAAATTCCCAAGGGGCTTTGGATGCGGTAGGATAATCTTCAATATGGCGAACCATTCGGCCCCTTTCCAGAACAAGTGTCTTTAGTCCTTTTTCGCAGAGTTCCTTGGCAGCCCAGCCACCGGAAGCACCCGAACCGATCACAATAGCATCGTAGGTGCGTTTGTCTTTTGAATCTTGAAGCATCATATTTTGGGTTTAGGCTTTGGAAGGTGGTACATCCACACATCCTCGATAATACCCCGGGGCCACTTTGTAATCTCGGTATTCGACCATGACTTCTTTGACCGTAGTGAATCCCAAAATGGTATTGGAACGCATCAAGTTATAAAACTTGTTTTCTTCGTCTGATTCGGAGTTCCCCAGGTCGATCAGGCTTTTCTCTTTTTCCTCTCTGGACAGATCCAAAAATCCGGCTTTTCCCAAGGAGTTGAGCTGCATTTTGATCAGATCCTGATCTTCTTTTTCATAGCAATGTTCAAAAAGCTTGATCAAAAACTGATCGGTCCCTGTGCTGAGCGCACCGATAGGCTGTGCACTCTGTGTAGGCATTATTGGAGGCAAACCTTCAGGGATTAGGGTATCAGCAATTGAAGAAATCAATTGTTCTTCTTCGAAAGAAAAAAAGCCTTGGTGAGTCATCCGGTCCAGGATCTGCCATTTCCAGTCGGCAAAGACTAAACCTGCAATTCCTGCAACGGAACCTCCGATGATTTTCAGTGATTTGCGTCTGTCCATGATTTGGGAAGTAAGCTGGGTTTATCGATTACAAGTTAGATTTTTTTGAAAAAGCAAAAAGAGAAAAGGCCAGAATTCCATGATCGGAAATTCCGGCCTTGCAACACTCAGGCAGAGTGCAAAATCACTTTCTGTAATCCAAAGGTGCAGTTCTGTCCCCTACCAAAGCTTTATAAGTAAAATCAGCCCCTCTCCTGCGATTGAGTTCTTCCAGAGCGGTCTGAGTTACCGAAGGGTTTTGGAAAATATCCATAGCTGTCAGGGTGAGTGTCTTTGCAGCTACCAGCATGCCTTTTTGGCCAATACTCATCCCTCCTGCTGCCACGGCTTGCCAAGTGTGGGCCGAAGTGCCCGGTACCCAAGTCGCTGCACCCAATCCTACCGTGGGCACCAGCCAGCTGATGTCCCCCACATCAGTAGAGCCTCCACCCCCTGTTTCCTCGACCACAAAAGGGGCAATTTTACCGGCATCTTCAGGAGAGGCTTTTACTCCGGAAGGATAAGTCTTGATGATATCTTCTGCGAATTTTCTTTCCTCAAGAGTGTAAGTTACTCCTCCTATTAGTTCTAAATTTTTATGCATGATACGGGCCAAGGTCTCATTGGGAAGAAGGTTGTAAACTCCATTGATGATCTCATACTCCA
Organism: Algoriphagus confluentis; assembly: GCF_036245625.1. Classification (NCBI taxonomy): domain Bacteria; kingdom Pseudomonadati; phylum Bacteroidota; class Cytophagia; order Cytophagales; family Cyclobacteriaceae; genus Algoriphagus; species Algoriphagus confluentis. The sequence continues at coordinate 90,817 of NZ_BTPD01000005.1, read as the reverse complement.
TTCGGGTCTGCGTGCCCAAGGCTGCTCCTTCGGCCGCTTTGACCATTCGGTCAAAAATCTCTTTCACCACCTGAGCATCGGGATGCCTTACGTAATGATAGGACTCAGCAAAAGCAGGCACCACGTTTGGTGCCTCGCCTCCACGGGTGATGACATAGTGCATCCGGGTTTCCATAGGCACGTGTTCCCGCATCAGATTGACCATGAAATTCATGGACTCGACTGCATCCAAGGCAGATTTGCCCCGCTCAGGTGCTGCAGCAGCATGGGAAGCTTCACCATAGAATCTGAATTTGGTCGAAATATTGGCTAAAGAAGAAGTGGCTCCGGCAGCATTCTGAGAGCTGGGGTGCCAGTGAAGCATCGCATCTACATCTGAAATAAGCCCTGCTCTGGCCATGTAGACTTTTCCACCACCGCCTTCTTCTGCAGGAGTTCCATAGACTCGGATAGTACCCGAGATTTGATTGGCTTTCATCCACTCCATCACAGTGATCCCGGCAGCCACAGACGCTGCTCCAAATAGATGGTGTCCACAAGCGTGTCCTGCCCCACCTTCCACTACCGGTTCACGGAAAGGAACAGCTTTTTGGGATACACCCGGAAGAGCATCAAATTCGGCCATTATTCCAATCACCGGTTTACCTGAGCCATATTCAGCCACAAAAGCAGTGGGAATATCTGCCACTCCTGCATTTACTTTGAATCCCGCATCGCGGAGTGTTTTTTGGAGTAAAGCTGAGCTGTTAGTCTCCAGATAGCCCAATTCAGGATTGGCCCAAATTTGCCTCGCTATATCTCCATAAAAATCAGCTTTGGAGTCCAGCTTACTCAACACCTCATTTTGCTGACCTAATGCAGGTAGGGCAAGGATCAGCAATACAACTAGAAGGAGCTTATTCATTCGATTGATGGTTTGTTGGCTGTGAAAATAGAAAGTCTTTTCTCAAGGATAAAGAAATTTTCCATTCTGTTTTCTTAAAACCCATAGTTGATTTGGAAAAAACAACCCAATTGAAGAAAAAAAATTGCAACTTAGGATTTTGACAAAACTTTTTATGGCTTAAGATGCATACTTCACAACTTAAAACCTAACTTACTGGAAACCAAATCAAAAGCACCATGAAAAAGATTTTAAAAATTACCGTTTACCTGATCGGATCCTTGGTTTTGCTCTTGGTTTGCGCCGTAGTCATTCTTCAATTTTCTTTTCCAAAGGTAGACCCAGCACCGGATCTTACCATTGACTACACCCCCGACCGCATTCAACGAGGGGCATACCTAGCCAACCACGTAGCAGTCTGTATGGATTGTCATTCCAAGCGGGATTTCTCCCTTTTTTCAGGACCGCCGACACCGGGTACTTTGGGTGCAGGCGGGGACCGCTTTGATCACTCGATGGGATTGCCGGGTGTGTTTTATGCTAAAAACATTACCCCATTTGGGATTTCGGATTATACCGATGGTGAATTATTCCGGCTGATTACCACTGGAGTCACCAACGATGGCAGGGCCATGTTTCCTCTGATGCCCTATGTATATTATGGTAAAATGGATCCCGAAGACATCTATGACATCATCGCCTATATTCGATCTATCCCCTCTGTGGAAACCAAAATTGAAGACTCCAAGGCGGATTTCCCTGTAAACCTGATTCTGAGAACTATGCCCCAAAATGCAGAGATGGTGACCAAACCTGATCCTAAAGATCAGATTGCCTATGGAGGCTATTTGGTGAATGCTTCCGGGTGCATTGAGTGTCATACACGAATGACTCCTCAGGGGGTAATTAATCATGAATTTGCATATTCTGGGGGAAGAGATTTTCCTTTTCCCGACGGATCGTTAGTCACCAGTTCCAATATTACCCCAGATCCAGAGACAGGTATCGGAAACTGGTCGGAGGAGGTTTTTATCCAGAGATTTAAACAATACACAGACTCAGGCTACGCCATACCAAAAGTCAATCCAGGCGAATTCAATTCCATTATGCCCTGGACCATGTATGCTGGTATGAAAGAAGAAGATTTGAGTGCGATGTATGCCTATTTGCAAACCATTTCGCCCATGAAAAACGAGATTGTCAAATTTACCCCTGCCAAAAAATCAACTGGATTGGTGGACAATTAATGCAAAGGTGCGGTCTTTTGAATCATTCACCAGGCTAGGATCTGCTCAGAGTGACTGGAGAAGGAAGCCCATTCTATCTTGGTCCTGACCCAATTTCACTTTCCAAATCCTATGCCTCGTAGATTCAATTTGATCAACTTCGTTTCTGGGACCATCGCTTTTTCTGGTTCTGTGACAGCTGTCACCAAGTTTTTTAGACTTAAAATTCTATTTTCCCAAAGATATTGGGGGCGTATTCTCTTTCCTGAGTTATCCAAAACCCGATTACCTCAGCCAAGAATTATCGATACATGAACTCTTCCAGAAGAAAATTCATCGCTCAGTTGAGTGCTTTGGGAGCCACCACCGGACTTGCCGGGATAGCTTCTGCCTCCGATAGGACTGAAAAATCTCCCAAAGAAAACCCTTCCTCCTTTACGGTCTCCATTCTGCAAACCACGGACGTGCACTGTCAGATTCATCCCCATGATGAGCTATTCTGGGAAAATGGAAAATCTGTATTTCGGAAGACTGGGGGATATGCTCACTTGAAGACTTTTGTGGAGAAACTCCGCAAGGAAAGTGAGCACAGTTTCCTGATTGATACGGGGGATATGTTTCAGGGATCGGAGCTTTCTGTGAAAACCACCGGCGAGGCCATCGTCCCCTTGCTCAATGAGATGGGGTATGAGCTCTATCTGCCAGGAAATTGGGAGGTTGTCTATTATAAAAAAGCCATGCAGCACCTGCTTGGATCCCTTCATGCCCCAAAAATTTGCGCAAACATGTACCACGATTCTGGTAATGGAAAAAAGGGTGAACTCATTTTCCCTCCTTACCACATCTGGACCGTCAATGGAGTAAAAATCGGGTTCTTGGGTTATACCGACCATTTGGTGCCTATCCGACAATCCCCCAACTACAGCAAAGGAATCATCTATACCCAACCTGAAGAGAACCTTGCGCACTATGTAGATGTGCTGAGAAATCAGGAAAAATGTGTCTTTGTGGCAATCATAGCACATTTGGGTTTGTCTCAACAGCTTCATTTGGCCAATCTCCCCGCCTGCGAAGGGGTAGATTATATTCTTGGTGGAGATACCCACGAGCGGGTAAGAAAACCCATCCAATCCACCTACGCCAAAGTAGTGGAACCCGGAGCTTTTGGTTCTTTTGTGGGAAAACTGGAATTGAGAATCGAAAACGGAAAAGTAGTCAGTGACCACTATGAACTTTTGGAAGTGGATGCGGTGAAAAATGCTCCTTCCAAAAAGATGACCGAATTAATTGCTCAAAATGAGCAGCCCTTCCAAGAGGACATTTACCAGATTGCAGGATACAGCACAGTACCGCTTTACCGCTATTTTGTGATCGAAAACCCAATCGACACGATGATTCTGAATGCCATCAGCTGGCAGGTACCCGAAGTGGACATTGTCCTTTCGAATGGATTTCGTTTTTGTCCCCCAAGGACAACTCCAGACCAGACCGGAAATATTCCTATTACTCATGGATTCATCTACGACATGCTGCCAGTAGACAGCACTATCCGCACGGGGAAAGTGACCGGAACACAGATCAGTACCTGGCTGGAAAAAGAGCTGAACAATGTCTTTGCAGAAGATGCCTCCAAGCGTTTTGGAGGCTGGGTGATCAAATTCAAGGGAATGGAAGTCGAGTTCAACGCCTTTGGTGAAGAAGGAAAGCGAGTTCAAAAAGCTTTGGTTCACGGCAAGCCACTCGACATGGAGAAAGTCTACACGATCTGTGCCTGCGAGCGGGACGGAGATCCGGATGACATGCTTTGCCGATTCAAAGGAGTAATGGAAACTGAAAATACAGCCTACACGCTCCATGAGGCTATGAAAAATTACTTGGCGAAAAACTCCCCAGTCACCCCGATTCCACTCAAATCCGCCGTGGCCCTGGATGCTCCGGCCACCCTACTCACCCAAGTGCATGGAGTGGATTATGAGTTTAGATGAAAATGGGATTTTTCAGAAAAAGTCTTGAAAACCAAAGCCCTCGGGAATAAACTTCGGTAAAACCACCCTTTTGCCTTTACCAGCAAACTGTCCTCTGCTTTCCCTTAAGCCCACAAAAAACGTCATGCCTTGCAGAATAGGCTAGTTTCAAGGCTGACCTCCCGTCTCAGGGATTGGGAAACTATTTTGACAGGAATTTGTCCTCTTTTTTAAAACTTAAAAAAACCCATCTTTACTTTTCCGAAAAAAGCATTCTTCACATGTACAGAATCAACTCCATTTTTCTCTTGTTTATCCTTCTCAGTACTTCCTGCCAGCGGGTATTGAAACCTTCCGGATGGGATACTTCTCAGGTACAGATCGCACGGGATGAATTTGGTGTACCCCATATTTTTGGAACAAAGGATGCCGATGTGGCCTATGGCTTGGCTTGGGCCCATGCTGAGGATGATTTTGAGACGATTCAGAAAACGATTTTGGCAGGGAAAGCTCTGGCGGGACGTGTCTTTGGGGAACAGGGGGCTGGAGTGGATTTCTTTGTCCATTTATTGGAAACAAAGAAAATTGCCCGTGAAAAATACGATTCCACCTTTTCCCCAGAATTCAAAAAAGTCTTGGAAGGCTATGCGGCAGGCATGAATGACTACGCCCTTGCTCATCCGGAGGAGGTACTCTATCAACCAGCTTTCCCCATTACTCCAAAAGAAATAGTCTCGGCTTATATCCTTTCTCTTGCTCAGATGTCCGGTGCAGACCGAGCCGTGCAAGCAATAGTAGGCGGAAATGTGGAAATGATTCCTGAAGACCCGATGCCCAAGGGGTCTAATGCCATCGCGGTTCATTCCAGCAGGACAGATTCCTATGAAACCTTCCTGGCTATCAATTCCCATCAGCCTCTGGAAGGGCCCGTGGCTTGGTATGAGGCCCATCTTCATTCGGAAGAAGGCTGGAATATCCTCGGAGGACTTTTTCCAGGCGGAGCCATGATTTTTCATGGAGCCAATGAACATTTGGGCTGGGCCCACACGGTAAATACACCTGACTTTTTGGATCTCTATCAGCTGCAGCTCAATCCCGATGACCAAAATGAATACCTCGTCGATGGAGAATGGCTGGAATTGGAATCACACTATGCCTGGCTTAAGGTTCGCCTTTGGGATTGGATTACGATTCCGGTTCCCAAAAAAGTTTGGAAAAGCATCTATGGCCCCACTTTAGTTACGGATCAGGGAGCTTTTTCCATTCGCATGGGAGCATTGCAGCGAATCGGGGCTCCTGAACAGTGGTGGAGAATGAACAAAGCCAGGAACTTTTCCGAATGGAAAGCGGCCATGAATTCCATGCAGCTGACCAACTTCAATACGGTCTATGCAGACAGGTACGACACCATATTCTATGTCAGCAATGGACTTTTACCTAAAAGGACTCCCGGCTTTGACTACACAGGCACTGTCCCCGGAAACACCAAACAAACCCTTTGGACTGAATTTCACTCCTTTTTAGAGCTTCCTCAGCAGGTAAATCCCAATTCGGGATTTCTCTTCAATACCAACCATTCTCCTTTCAAAGCAAGCAGAATGGAAGACAATCTGTATGCTGAGGATTATCCTGTGGAAATGGGCTTTGACCTTAGGGACAACAACCGATCGGCGAGATTCAGAGAACTTATGCCGGACACAGGAAGGATCTCATGGGAGTATTTTGAGCGAATTAAGTTTGACCAAACCCTACCGCAAAACCTCGCATTCCGCACCGATATGACGGCTCTATTTTCCCTTGACTCCCTTGAGCATGAAGACATCAGAAGCCTTATTCACCAGCTTCAAGCTTGGGACAGAGAAGCGGATCAGGAAAGTGTAGGTGCTGCTATTTTTGGCTTTATCTACTACTATTGGTGGGATCAGTTTGCCAAGGAGGGAAGAAGTTTTGATACGCAGCTTACTCAAGAAGAGGCACTCATTGGACTAAGGGAGGCAAAGCAGCATTTTCAGACCCATTTCAGAAAAGAGTTGATCACTTTAGGAGAATACCAGAAGCTGGTCCGAGGAGAAAAAGTCTTGCCTCTTTGGGGTTTGGACGACGTTCTGGCAGCCATCCGAAGCACCCCTCTCGAAAACGGAACCCGAAAAGCCGTGCAGGGAGAGTCTTACATCCTGATGGTCAGATTTGGAAATGGCCTTCCCCAATTGGAGAGCATCAATGTCTACGGGGCAAGTAATCGCCCCGAAAGTCCGCACTATTCAGACCAAATGGAGCGATTTGTCAATCGGGACCTGAAGCGGATGACCTTGGATAAGGAAGAAGTCATTCAAAACGCCAAAAAAGTCTATCATCCGGGAAAATAAAAGAAGCGAAAGGTACTGGACTTTAACCCAAATCAAACTCGGTCAATTTCTCTTGAGAATTCCTTCTTCCACATACCAAAATCCATCCCAATCGAATTCCCATGGATTAAGGTCCAAGTTGAGGTTTTGTGCCTGATTTACTGCCTTGTATCTCAAAGCCTCACCGCCTAGGCTCCAAGTCAAGGGAGCCGATCTTTCCATTTTCTCGGGTTGAAGGTTAGGTAGGTTGTCCAAGAGGAAGTAAGCATAGGACTGCCCAAGAACCTGGGCTATTCCGTTTTTATCGATTGCAACCGCAGTTCGTTCGTCAACTCCTATGGCCTTAAGGGGTATTTCTCCGGCTTCGCTTTTCAGTCTGGCCATAAATGTCACCAATCTCCCTTCCCGGCTTCTTTGGAAGAAATGCTGGTCCGTGATCGTGTTTTTGAGAAAAGGATGATTGATCAAGCTTGATTTTCTTACTGTCAACCTTGAATCAAAAGGATTGCGAAGCGCTTCCTGACTGATGATGGAGCCATTTTCACCGGAATACACAAATTCACCCATAATAGCACAACCTGCACTTGTTCCTCCAATGGGAATCTTTTTGTCATGGATGAGGTATTGGATAGCCTCTTCTACCAAGGTCCCTTCCCACATTTCCAAATAAACAGACTGGTCTCCCCCAGCGATAAAAAGGGCCTCGGCATTTTTGATAGTCTGAAAAACCAAGTCATTGTTGGCTGATTCTTTCGAATTCAAAAGAAGAGTTTCTACAGAATTCAGTCCGCCCAAATCATACAGGTAGTCATTGTACCCGTCACCTCCACTAGCTCGAATTACCAGAAAATCCCCCCCGCCCGATCGCTCAATCATCCAACGCATCGCCGCGTCCACATCCGTACTTCCCCCCATGAGAACCAGTCCGGCCTCCGTACTTGACTCAGCATTATCGGGGCTTCCCACTCTCCCCAAAGAATAAGGATTCAGGTTTTGCTTCGGGTCCGAATCGGGCGCAGGATCCTGACTGGAGCAGGAATTACTCAACAAAAAGATGCCTAGTACCAGTAGGGTTAATCTTATTGACTGAAACATAAATTGACTTTTTTCTGGTTTTTTTATCCTTGAAAGTGTGCTGTTCTTACAAAATCGAGGAAGACTTGAAAACAATTGCTTGATTGTTATTTCTGCCCAAAGATCAAACCTTTCCATTGGATTTTCATACAAAAACTAATCTAAAAATAGAAAGAGACAAAAGATTCTTGGCCAAGCAGGGACTGATTTTTGGGAATTCTGGCTAGTTTAGCTTTAAGAATCAAAACCCCAAGCACTTCCGAAATGCAAAGCAATCTTCACTGGAAAGCTTCATTGCTGGCCTGCATTTTTGCCTTTTCCTGCAGTCCAAAAGCAAGCTTCCGAATTCTCGACAAGCCCATCACCTGGAACGAAGAAAGGGAACAGCTATCTATTCAATACCTCAAAGACCGGCATGGACTTGAAAAAACCAGTGCAAGCATTGACCCGCAGATGGTCGTGGTGCATTGGACGGCGATTGACAATATCGAGGTGACTTTTGATGTTTTTGATCCGCCGACCTTGGGAGGCAGGGCGGATTTGACAGGGGCAAGCAATCTGAATGTTTCCAGCCAATTTTTAATTGATCGGGATGGGACGATTTTCAGACTTTTGCCTGACACGGCTTTCGCTCGGCACACAATTGGCTTAAACTATCTGGCCATAGGAATTGAAAACATAGGAAGTGATGCTATGCCTCTGACCAAAAAACAGCTGAAGGCAAATGAGGCTTTGATCCGCTATTTGAAAAGAAAATATCCTATCGACTATGTAATCGGGCATCATGAATACCAAAATTTTCAGGAGACCGACCTTTGGAAAGAAGCCGATCCCAATTATCGCACAGTGAAGACTGACCCTGGAGACAAATTCATGAATCAACTGAGAAAAAACCTTTCTGACCTCAAACTCAAACCAGTACCCCAGCTTTAATCCCCTCCATGCATTCCACCTCAAAATGGGTCCTTTGGACCTTCGCTTGTCTCTTTTTTCTCACAGCCTGTAAAACGCAAAAACCATCTGTCCCCTCTCCACCTACCAATAAAACTAGCGGACCGGTAACTGGCGCCCCAAAAACATCGGAAATCCTTCCCACCAAAACTCCAGTTCTACCGCCAGTTGCACTTCAGCCCCTATCCTATCGACTGCCCGACATCCCCCGGGAGTTTAGGGGTGTTTGGATAGCGACTGTCGCTAATATTGACTGGCCTATCTCAGGTACGGACCCTTGGGAAAAGCAAAAAAAGGATTATCTGGCTCTTTTGGACTATTACAAGGATTTAAACTTCAATGCAGTCATCGTCCAAATCCGTACCGCAGGGGATGCTTTCTATCCCAGCAATTATGCTCCATGGTCCAAATACCTGACGGGAAAACAAGGCCAAGCTCCCCAAACCCAAGAAAATCCTCTTACCTGGATGATCAAAGAGGCCCATGACCGAGGGCTGGAATTTCACGCTTGGCTCAATCCCTATCGGGCTACCATGGACCTGAAAACAGAAGAGCTCAGCAAATCCCATGACTTCTATCAGCATCGGGATTGGATGCTGAAGTACGGAACCAAGTGGTATTACGACCCCGGACTCCCCGAGGTGAAAAATCACCTTTTAGCCATTATCAAAGAAGTAGTAAGCAATTATGATATCGATGCCATCCATTTTGACGACTACTTCTATCCTTATCGTGAACCCAAGCAGGAATTCCCTGACCGGGTTTCTTACAATAAATACAAAAAACCCGGTCAGTCCTTAGATGACTGGAGGAGGCAAAATGTGAATGAACTGATCTTTGCCTTGAATCAAACCATCAAGTCCACCAAGCCTTGGGTGCAGTTTGGCATTTCTCCCTTTGGCGTTTGGAGAAATCAGGACAAAGACCCCAAAGGTTCTCCTACTCGGGCTGGACAGACAAACTATGATGACCTTTTTGCCGATGTCCTGCTCTGGATGAAAAACCAATGGATCGACTACCTGATTCCTCAACTATACTGGAGCATGGAGCATCCTTTGGCCTCTCATAGAAAACTGGCCGACTGGTGGTCCAATAACAGCTTTGGGATTCCTATTTACCTAGGCAATGGTCCATATAAAGTCCGTGAAGACTCGGATGAAGCTTGGAAAAATCCAGCCGAAATCAACACACAACTGAACTATGGGCGCACCCTGCCCCAAATCCAAGGTAACTCCTTTTTTTCGGCCAAATCAATCTATTCCAAAAACAGAGATGTTGCTCAACTCCTAAAAAGTGAAGTGTATGATCGACCGACTCTCCCTCCTTCTTTTGACCCCAAGACGCCTGCCGTCATCGAAATTCCGGTCGTGTTTGATGTGAAAAGCAATTCGGAAAAAACCCAAATCCAATTGGAAAAACCGCTTGACCCTGCTATCCGATTTGCGATGGTTCAGGGAGGAAATGATCTGGGCACTCTCCACGAGGCAATTATTCACACGGCTTGGGTAGGTGGATCGAGAGTCCGATATTTAGAAGTTCCGAGTTTGAATACAGAGTATTTGGCCATCCGATGGATAGATCATTACGGAAGAATCGTTCAGACTCAGGTATTCCAAACCCCTAAAACCTCCCGCCCATGAAAGACATGCTCGTCCGCCTGACAGAACTCCCGGAGTCTTGGGCTTTGGAAGCCAAATTGCAGGAAAAAGAGAACATCCACTTTCGGAAGGCAATTGCCCCGGAAAAGCACTTGGTCTGTGATTGGGTTTACGAGCATTTTGGAGCTTACTGGAAATCTGAGGTGGAAGTTGCTTTTTCCCGTCAGCCGGTTGCTTGCTGGATTGCCCAGCGGGGAAACGAAATTCTGGGCTTTGCTTGCTATGAGTGCACGGCGAGGAATTTCTTTGGACCCACCGGCACCTTAGAATCCGAGAGGGGAAAAGGAATCGGAAAACTCTTACTCCTGAAATCGCTCGAATCTCTTCGGGAAATGGGCTATGCCTATGCTGTCATCGGGGGTGTAGGTCCGGCAGAGTTTTATGAGAAGGCGGTCGGGGCAAAAATCATTGAGGGCTCCGAAATCAGCGTCTACCAGCATTTATTGAGAAAATCATGACCCAAAATCCCTCCAAAAACCCATGGATTTGGGTACCCTCTCTCTATCTGACCGAATCGGTCCCTTACGTCATCATCATTACTGTATCGGTGATCATGTACAAAAGTTTGGGCGTTTCCAATGCCGATATTGGGCTTTACACCTCTTTTCTTTATCTACCCTGGGTGATCAAACCCATTTGGAGTCCGGTTTTGGAGCTTTTTGGAAACAAAAAGAAATGGTTCCTGTCCATGCAGCTCATTCTCTCACTGGTTTTTCTGGGAGTAGGTTTGACTACGGGATTGAATCAGTTTTTCACCATTACTCTTGCATTTTTTTGGATGGGAGCCTTTGCCTCCGCCACCAATGACATCGCTTCAGACGGTCTCTACCTGATTGCCTTAAAACCCGATCAGCAAAGCTTTTTTGTAGGGATGCGAAGCACCTTTTATCGAGTAGGAATGATCACCGGACAGGGTTTGATTGTGGTAATTGCCGGTAATCTGGAAGAAAGTTTGGGTGACCCGACCAAAGCCTGGTCTTGGACCATGATTATTGTGGCGGGGTTGATGCTTCTTCTGACCCTGATCAACTTTTTCTCCACTCCCAATGTGCAAGAAGTCCGGGTGAAAAAGGAAGATCAGCCCAGTTTTGGAAAGGTCTTTTCTACCTTTTTCACCAAGGAAAATATCGGTCTATCCCTGGGTTTTGTTCTGCTCTATCGCTTAGGAGAATCTCAACTGGTGAAGATGGCTTCTCCTTTCTTTTTAGATGAAAAAGCCGCTGGAGGACTGGGTCTGAGCGTCACGGATGTGGGCTATTTGTATGGCACTTTGGGAGTGATTTCCCTTTTGGCAGGTGGAATCATCGGTGGAATTGTCATTTCCAGAGATGGTTTGGGCAAGTGGATGATGCCCATGGCCTTTGCGATTAATGCACCGAATTTGGGATATGTGCTCCTGTCCTGGCAACAGCCTGAGGGTTTTATTTTCCCGGCCTTTGTAGTCGTAATTGAGCAGTTAGGTTATGGTTTTGGGTTTGCTGCTTACATGGTCTTTCTGATTTATTTGGCTGAAGGTCTTTTCAAAACTGCTCATTATGCCTTGGCTACGGGTTTCATGGCTTTGGGAATGATGATTCCGGGGATGGTTTCGGGATATATGCAGGAATGGCTGGGCTATCCCGGCTTCTTCGTTTGGGTGGTTTTGGCTACAATTCCAAGTTTTGTGATGGCCTATGTGGCGAAGTACCCGAGGGAGTTTGGGAAAAAGTTAGAAAGCTAAAGTCAGAAAGCTTAAAAAATACGAGTTACGAAGTACGATTTACGAGCCCTTGGAGACCATTGTGGCATTTTACTCTGGGAAACCTTGCAACTTTACAACCTTACAACCTTACAACTTAATTCTCCAATCCGCCACAGCGGACAAGTACTTTCAATATTTGAATCTTCAAATGCTTAAAACCCAAAAAATCGCCCAATGCTTCTCTCCTGCAGCTTTCATCCATGATTCGGAGGAGAATTATCAGGCAATAGAAAAATTGATTCAGGAACAGGAAATTGGTGGGCTGACTTTTTTCCATAGTAGACATTCCGCAGCGGCCAACTTTGAGAAAAGAGCAGAGACCTTAGACGTTTCGGGCACTTTTGAAAAACTGATTAGCCTGATCAACCGGTACCAAAAACTTTCCAAAATCCCTTTACTAATTAGTGTAGACGGGGAATACGGTTTGGCGATGCGGATAGAAAAAACACCTCAATATCCCTTTGCCATCACTTTGGGAGCTTTGAAAAAGGATGCTGAACAATGGGTGGAAGAAGTAGGCTATCGCATGGGAATGGATATGAAGCGATCCGGAATTCATCTCAATTTGGCTCCCTGTGCTGACGTCAATACCAACTCGAATAACCCAGTGATCGGCTATCGCTCTTTTGGAGATGATCCAGAGAAAGTTGCCAAACTTTCCTTTGCAGCTTATTCAGGGATGAAAAAAGCAGGGATTGGAGCCTGTTTGAAGCATTTTCCGGGACATGGAGATACGGCGGTGGATTCCCATTTGGGCTTGCCGATTTTGCATAAAAGCAAGGAAGAGCTTGAAGCTGAAGAACTTTTACCCTTCCAATATGGAATCGACCGAGGAGTAGAAATGATCATGGTCGGCCATTTGGCAGTTCCGGCACTGACTGGAGGAAAAGACATACCAGCCAGTATCAGCCGAGCCTTAATTACCGATTTGTTAAAGGGGGAAATGGGCTTTCAGGGATTGGTCATCTCAGATGCCTTGAATATGAAGGCAGTAGCTAATCTTTATCCAGAACCGGGAGAATTGGAATGGCAGGCTTTCCATGCGGGAAATGACATCCTATGCTTTTCGGATCATGTGAAAGAGGGAATTCAGAAAATTTCCCAAAATACATCAGAGGAAGAAGCGGATTTGGTTTTCCAAAAAATAATGGACTTGAAAAAGCGCTTAGGTGTGATGGAGTCCAAGAATATTGAAGTTCCAACTTTCGATTGGGACCAGCATTCCAGGCTTCAAAAAGATCTGGCGAAAAACTACGTTTCGGTGATTTTTGGAGAGATCAATCCTGAAAATCTCCAAGCTTTGGCAAAAGACAAAAAACTGGGATACCGGGAATATTTCACTCAAAACTCAAGTGTCTTTTCCCAGCAACTGGATTTACCTGTTGCCCCAATCGAACTAGCAGAAAAAGTGATTTTGGCTGTTTTTGTACCAAGCCATAAGTCCTTGAATCAATTTGGGATGGATCAGGTCGAATTAGATGAAATCAAGGCTTTGGCAAAAAGCAAGCCTTGTATATTGGTTCATTTTGGAAATCCTTTGGCCTTAAAGCACCTCGGAAATCTGGAAGATTTTGAGGCAGTGGTATGTGCGTATCAGGGATTTGAGGAGGTGCAGGAGGTTGGTTCAATTATTAATTTTAATTAACTAGTAGTTTCAAAACATGCAATCTCTTGAGATTTTATAGCAGCTTTTTTTATTTGGGATTAGTAATATTATTCTCTTGTAAAAATTTAAAATCAAGAGAGTTTGAAGTTTTTTCTGATGAAGCATGGAAAAAGAACGAATCAAAACTTGCATTGGAATATATAGAGGAAGCAATCAGAACAAATCAAAAAGAAGGAAGATTACATTTTAAGAAATCGCATTACCTTCAAGCTGAAAAACGTTATAAAGGGGCTCTTAATAGCATAGAGATTGCTATTTTAAATTCCGAGGTTTCAGATTTAGAATATTCACAGAAGGCCGAAATCTATTTTCATTTAAACAAATTAGACTCTTCTTTTTTTTATCATGATTTAGCAATTAAAACTGCAAAAAACCCGGAAAAAGCACTGATTTCAAGAGCAAAAACAAACTTTAAACTTAAACAATACAATAATGCATTGCAGGATGTTAGCAAATCAATAGAATTAAATAGCCAAAATTTATTCGCATATTTTTTGAGAGGTGAAATTTTTCTTAATGGCCTTCAAAAATCGAAAAATGCTATTGGAGACTTTTCTTACATTATAAATAGTGATAGCAAGCTAAAAAAAGAATATCCTGAAATTACAATTTTGGCTCTTACTATGAGAGGAATTGCATATTTTAAATTAGAAGAAACTGATCTTGCCTGCTTAGATTGGAAAAATGCCCTAGATAAAGGTAATGAGGAAGCCAAAGGACTTATTGAAGATTTTTGTAAGTAACCAGAATTTAATTTTTTAAGCCTTATTAGAATTTTACCCATTAGACTAAGAAAAATAAGAAAACCCTCCAAGGCATTTTTAAACCTTGTGAGGAATGTGATTTTTTGACCCTTGGAGGCTATGTATCCCCATAAAATTTCTGCAAACTTGGAATAATTTTATATCCTAAATCCGAGACTCAGTTTGAAACATTTTTCATTTTGTATCCAAGTGATTACATTTACGTATGTTTCTTCTGGAGAAAACCTCAGAATTCGACAAGTGGCTTAAAAAACTCAATGACAGGAAAGCCAAAGCTAAAATCCTCTTGAGGCTACAACGGGTAGAAGCAGGAAACTTAGGAGATGTCTCTTCTGTTGGTGAAGGAATTGAAGAATTTCGCATCCATTATGGTCCGGGTTACAGAATTTACTTTCGAAGGCAGGGAGAAAAAATCATACTCTTACTAATGGGCGGGGATAAGAGTTCTCAGAAATCCGACATCAAAAAAGCAAAGGCTCTCTGGAATCAATACAAAGAAAACTAATATGGATATCTTAAAATTTGACATTGCCCAATACCTCGATGATGAGGAAATGGTTCAGGAATACCTAAATACCGTACTCGAAGAAGGAAATGCCCAAGAAATCATCGTTGCGCTTGGCCATGTGGCAAAGGCAATAGGAATGTCCCGCATCGCTGAACAAACCGGACTCAGCCGGCCAAGCCTTTACAAAGCCCTCTCCCCAGACTCCAAACCCCAGTTTGAAACCATTTTAAAAGTAATCCGAGCGATCGGGGAAAACTTCAAATTGAAAGCAAACCTGTAATTTTTTCATACATAATTCGGAATATTTCCGAATTATACCTGTATTTTTGACATATGAATGAACTTTTGGCGCTAAAAGGATTAGGAAACTTTCCCTTGGCTACTTCGGCAATTTTACCACTACTTAGGGATTACCGTAGGCCCTACGATAAGATCAACTATTGGGTAAAGTCTGGGGATTTGGTGCAGATCAAAAAAGGGCTTTATGTCTTGGGAAAGCGAATTTCGGATCTCGTCCCTCACCCTTTTCTTCTAGCCAACCAACTCTATGGCCCAAGTTATATCTCATTGGAATCCGCCCTCTCATTCCATGGACTTATTCCCGAACGTGTCTATCAGACAAGTTCAGTCACCACAAGACCTAGTAAAACTTTCCGAACTGATCTTGGAGTATTTGATTACACCCATGTAAAACCCAGCTATTTCTCACTTGGACTCAGTAATCAAGGGAATCCAGAATCAGGATTCTTTATAATCGCCAAACCTGAAAAGGCAATTTGGGACAAGATAGTCTTTACTTCGGGCATCTTGTTTCGAAGCAAAATAGATGTTGCCCGATTTCTGGAAGATAACCTTCGAATCAACCTAAGCGACCTTACCGAATTTGACTTGGAAGAAATGAAATCTTGGATTCCTTTTTCACCCAAAAAATCGAGTTTATCCCTTTTTACCCAAACCCTCGAACGACCATGATTACCAAATGGATCGAGGAATACAATCCCAAAAGCGAGGAGCAACTACTGGGTGCCCTTCGGGAAATCATGCAGGAGGTAGCGTTGGCTGGACTTTATAGGGCTGGATTTTTCAAAATAGCTGCCTTTTACGGAGGCACCTGTTTAAGAATTTTTCATGAATTGCCACGCTTCTCTGAGGATTTGGATTTTTCTCTTTTAGAGAAAATAAGGGAATTCTCAATTAATTCCTATTTACCCTATTTGATTGAAGAATTTGAAGCTTTGGGAATGCAGGTCTCGATAAGGGAAAAACCAAAGTCGATCAATTCACAAATCGAATCAGCCTTCCTCAAGGCTGAAACCAATTGGAAAGAATTGATCCTGGAACAAACTACTTTTCCCTTACCTATCACCAAACCCACCCTAAAAATCAAACTGGAAGTAGATACTTTTCCTCCACTTTCATTTCAGACAGAAAATAAACTGCTTCTCAGGCCTTTCTCTTTTTATGTAAATAGCTTCAAAATCGAAGACTTGTTTGCAGGAAAAATGTATGCCTTACTCTTTAGGCAATGGAAATCCAGAGTAAAAGGAAGAGACTGGTTTGACTTAGAATGGTATATCCGACATGGTCATGCTATCCATCTACAACACTTCTCTGTGAGGGCTATGGAATCAGGACATCTTAAGCAGGAAGCTTCTTTCAAGGATCTTCAAATTCTACTTTCAGAAAAAATCGATTCACTTAATTTCGATCAGGCAAAAGAAGATATCATCCGGTTTATACCTGATCCAAAAGCCGTTGAGATTTGGTCGAAAGCTTACTTTATTGAATTGATAAAGAAGCTAAAAGCCCAATAAAAAAACTCTCCAAGAAAGAACGAATTCCTCTCGGAGAGTACCGGCGACAAAACAACTTTTAAAGTTTTAGAACTGGATTCTATACATCACATCGGGGAAAAAACCGATTTGTGTCACGGTGTTGATCTGATTGGTAGTTGGGCTGTATCTCTGGGCAAAATCATTTTCCCTATTTGTGACATTCTGAAGATCCAAGAAGAACTGATGAGAGACTTTTTTCCTGCTGCTATTGATTCTAAATCCAACTTTCACATCCCATCTCATATAATCATTCAACTGCTGACTAAAAGCCTGATCTTCAAAAAACACTTCCCGACCGCCATTCTCAATCGTGGACTCCAAATCAATCGGAGTAAAGGGTCTTCCACCGGCTGTGGTAAACTTCGTGTCAAAGGTGATGGAGTTTTTGCCAGTGGCGCCAACTGCCCATTCCTTTCCTGCCAGGAAATTGTATACAAATCCGTTGTTGAATGCAGTATTCCTTTCTATCCCATCGCTTCCTTCATAAGTTGAGTTATACAAGGATAAGGTGGACATCAGGTAGTAATTATTCGAAAAGAACTTCTCAATGGTCAATTCCACGCCGTAATTTTCTCCTACACCTTCGCTGACCAATCCTGCACGCTCATCAAATCCAAAGTCTGCTCCTTCATTGATCACTGAGTAGGAACTCGGATTGACCTCTACCGGAATATTCCTCAATGACTGATAATAGGCTTCCGCTTTGACTCTCCAATCCAAGCCAATTCTTCGGTCATAAGCTAGGACATAATGCTGGCTTCGCATAAAATCCAGATCGAGGTTGGTTCTTTGATAATTTCCGGGAGTGACTTCTTCTTCCAAGAAGAGAATAGGGAAAGGAACCTGCTGACTGTGCATCCCATAGGCGAAACTAAATTTCTGACCAGGCTTGTATTCGTAGCTGACAGCTGCTCTTGGTTCTACTACAAAATCATTGTTCAAGTTCATGAACTGGCTGTGAAGTCCGAAGGTGGTCGTCAATTTTTCAGAGACTCGGTATTCGGCTTGGACATAATTTTGTCCGATCATAAACCACTCATCCACGTCCCTTAGCGTCAGAAAATAATCAGGAATCCCATCTCCATCTTCGTCTGGAATCTGCACTCGATTGTCCCGATCTCTCAGTAAAAAATCCGCATTGTAGGTCTCTCCCAAATAGCCTGCTCTCAAGCTCCATTTGGCATTGAATTTCTTATTGAAAAGCATGCTCAAGGTGTAGCGGTTCTCTTGGTTTTCTACCTCCACAGCACGGTAAGAATTGATTTGATTCCCTGCTTCATCACGAATCAAATTATCCTGATAAAATGAATTTTCGTTGGAAGAGGAACCTAAGGTAGTCTTCAGGTATGCAGTCCTACCCAATCTCAAGGTATGAGCCAAGCCAAAAATCCGGAGGCTGTTTTCTACATAGGCATTTTGATTGGGGTCTGCAAAGAGGTCTGTCTCATCGATCTCATCTCCCAGAAAATCGATACTGCTCCTTCCTACTATTCCAAATAATTCGAATTTACCCAACTTCCCTTCTCCCAAATTGACCTTGTAATTGAAGTCTTGATAATAGGGAGTTGCGGAGGTTCCAGTGGCAGCCAAGCTGGCAATCCCATAGCGGTAGGCTGCGACAAAAGACCCCTGATTTTTTCGATTCACAGGACCTTCAGCCATTAATTCAGCTCCGGTAAAAGCTCCCAATTGCCCTGTAAATTCAAACTTATCGGTATTTCCATTTCGGAAATTCACATCAAATACCGCTGCATTGGCATTCCCATATTCGGCAGGAAAGGCTCCCGTAATGAAATCCGAAGTTCGAAGAATGTTGGGATTCAAGGCACTCACTGGCCCTCCGGTGACTCCCAAGGTAGCAAAGTGACTGGTCGTAGCCACTGGAAGCCCATTGATTCTCCAGAGCAAGCCGGAAGGACTATTTCCTCGCACTACAATGTCATTCCTGGAATCATCCGGGGCACTGACCCCTGCAAAAGAAGCCGCCAATCTGGACACATCGTTTCTGCCTCCGGAAAAGCGGGTCGTTTCTTCAGGACTGAAGGTACGAGCGCTCACTTTGGCCATGTCGTTGATAGGCAAATCTTTGTCGGCTTGGGCGGTCAACACAAACTCCGACATATCCGCTAAAGATTCTTCCAGCTTAATATCCAAAATGACTTCCTTCCCTGCTGTAACCAACACATTGGGAAGAGTTATACTAGTATAACCTAGATACTGTACCTGAAGGGTTTGTCGGCCAACCGGTACATTTTCCAATTTGAAGTTTCCATTCTCATCGGAAGTTGTGCCGACCAATGGATTAGAATCCAAAACAATCACCGTTGCTCCAAGTAAGGGATACTCTGCCTGAGCATCGATTATTTTACCTTTTACTGTTTGTTGTGCATTTGCACTGGACAGCCAACCTGTTGTTAAAATAAGCAGGATCAAAACTGTCAGAGTCTGAATTGATTTAGTTGCTTTCATCGCCGTTTTTTTTTGATTGATGGCAGAAAACTAGGGAGTAGGAAAAAGTAGACCTAGTACAAAATAGGTCAAGCCTGACTATCTTGAATTAAATCCGGAAAAACCCTCATTAAACTTGAAATCAAAGATTTATCCATTGTTTTCAGTTTGAGGGTTTTGATTTCCGGCTTCAAAGTCAAAAATTCTGGTTTGAGCCTAAATCCTATGCAATCCAATCCATAATTCTCTACTTTTAAGTAGAATCACGGGAATATGAGACTGAAAGAAAAAACAATACGATGGATAGGGATACCGATTGTAGCCTTTGTTTCCAGCTATTTTATTGAAGGTCATGATCTAGCCTATAGCTCTCCATTGCATGCCTATCTGGTATCATTAATCTATACCGCTGTTTACTGGAACGGCGCTGTTTTTATCTTTTTCAAACTACGAAAAGTCTTTCCCCACATCCCCCAAACTGGAAAAAGGCTGATTTTGACCTTACTTAGCCTCACCTTATTTATATCAATATCCAGTGTGATCATGAAATCCCTGTTGGAACCAAATTTCCAACAAGAGATACTTTCCTGGAAAGATTACTTTCAAAGCATGCCCTTCAGCTTTGTGATTTCCCTGATTATCGGGACCTTTTATGAGGCGAGCTATTACTTCCAAAACTGGAAGCAGTCTTTTGTACAAAATCAACAATTGAAAAGCGAGCATTTACGAAGTCAATTTGAGGTATTACAAAATCAGATGAGTCCTCATTTTCTTTTCAATAGCTTGAATACATTGACCACTTTGATCGCAGAAAATCAGGAAATGGCGATTGAGTTTACCCAAAACCTTTCCGAGGTCTATCGCTACATTTTAAAGCAAAAAGACCGGGAACTGGTCAGTTTACAGGAGGAATTGGACTTTGCCCAATCTTACCTTTCCCTGTTGGAAATTCGCTATCCGAACAGTCTGACAGTAAAAGTCGAGATCGACGAAAAATCAAAAAGCTACTTTATCCCTCCACTCACTTTACAAATGCTAATCGAGAATGCCATCAAGCATAATTCACTTTCCAAAATGAAACCCTTGCTTCTGGAAATCTACAGTCAGAGCTCAGGTACGTTGGTGATCAAAAACAACCTTCAACCAAAAAAGACCCTGGAGCGATCTACCCAGACAGGCTTGGAAAACATTCGAAAACGCTATGAATTGCTGGGTTGTGATCCGATCGATATCATCCAGACTGCCCATAACTTTATGGTGGCAGTACCAATCATCGAAATCAAAGAGGAACGAGAATCCATACCCAGCATTTTGACCGCATGAAATCGAGCCTGCCTTCCGCAGGCAGTCACGACGCAAGCGACACACACTGGGATGATTGTAAATTGTGCGACCTGCCTACCTCAGGCAGGGATTCCATCTGAACTCCAAAAAACAAATTATAAACAGATGAAAGTACTGATCATCGAAGACGAGGCACCGGCATTCCGAAGATTGCAGAAAATATTGGAGGAAATTGATCCGGAAATACAAATACTGGAGGTCATAGATTCTGTAGATGAGACCGTGAAATGGCTAAAATATCATCAGGAACCCGATTTGATTTTCATGGACATCCAGCTTAGTGATGGGATCAGTTTTGAAATTTTCGACCAATTAAAAATCCAGTCTCCGGTAATTTTTACCACGGCATTTGATGAGTTTATGCTCAAGGCATTTAAGGTCAATAGCATCGATTACTTGCTCAAACCGATCAAAAAAGAAGAGCTTCAACAAAGTCTGGAAAAGTTTCAAAATTGGTTTCAACTGGGCCGAAAATCCTCCAGTCAACCCGATTTCCAAAAAGTCCTGGAAGAAATCCGGGCAGATCAAAAAAATTACAAATCCCGCTGGCTCATTCGGCAGGGAGAAAAATTTTCTTCCATCCCTACCGAAGATATTGCCTATTTCTATACCAGTAACGGCGTGGTCCACCTTACCACCCAAAATGGAAAGAATTATCTGATGGAATCCAATCTGGAGACCATCCAACAAGACCTGGATCCCAGTAAATTCTACCGTGCCAACCGGCAATTTTTGGTTCACTTCTCAGCTATCCAGCAGGTGGAACGCTATCATAAGGGAAAGCTCTTTGTACAACTGAATCCCCCGAGCAAAGAAGCTGTGATAATCAGCTCGGAAAAAGCCAGTGAATTCAAAAACTGGTTGGATCAATAAAAAAGGTTGCTCTGGATTATCTACCCTAATCGATGCAATAAAAAATCCAGCCGCTTAGCATCAGAGGCTGGATTGTTTTTTATCAAATTGAGTCAAGCCCGGAGGATACTTTTTTGTATTTTTCTGAAAATGAAAATTAAACTAAAACCCTCCTTGGAATTATAAATCCTAAAGGGGAGGGTGAGAGGACCCACACAACTCTACTGGCTTTTAATCTCTTCTATGTGGAGGGAAATACATCAACAATTCGACCTTTTTTGGAGGTTTAGGTTATTTAGTATTTAGATCCTTAAAATCAATAACCTCAACTACGACAGGGTTTGGCCACTTGAAATTGTTGTATAACCTTTGCCCCCGTACTGCACTGATTTCCAATCCTCTATCTGTATTTTTCCAATAAACCTTAGCATCCAGATCTGGCTTATATACAACAACTTCACCGTTATGGCCCAGTACCTCCACCTTTCCATTTTCTTCCACCTGTACTCCCTCAATTAGAAATTCTTTCCTCTCCCCATGTTTCCAATCTAAGTCAGTGACAGCCACAAAAAGTGATTTTCCGTCCTTGCTCTGGGTAAAATAAAGATTGTCTTGACTGGCCTTTTTGTAAGGTAATGTGCCTTGCACTGCTCGTTTATTTACCAACATCCAAAGCCCAAGTTCGCGTAGAATGCTTTCTTGCTCTATTGGAATCTCTCCGTCAGGCGTCGGGCCCACATTTAGCAACAAATTGCCATTTTTGGCACGGGTCTCTAACAACATATTTATGACTGTAGTACCTGACTTGTACACTTCATTGGTAGGCTTGTATTGCCACTGAGTACCCATAGTAAAACAAGCTTCCCATATATTCGACAAAGGTTCTTGGGGAAGACGTTGCTCCGGCGTTTCCATACCTCCGCGAGTCACGACGACATCCGGTTGAAGTTCCCAGCAATAGGCCGCAAATTCGGTATTGAGGAACGCTGACCCCATCATACCATCCAAAAACACAATATCTATCTTACCATAATTAGTCAACAACTCTTTTAGCTGCTCTTTAACATAACTATTTAATTCTGGATTATGCTCAGGATTAGCCTTGGTGGTATGATCTCGTGTTATCGTGACTCCCTGCTCGTGAATAAATTTCCAGTCTTCCGGGCTAAAGTAAACTCCTATGGCTATTCCCTCTTCTCGAAATGCATCAAAAATCTCCCTAGTGGCATCCTTTCCGAATGGAGTGTTCATCACATTAAAATCTGTTGTTTTTGTATCATACATACAAAAACCATTATGGTGCTTCGTAGTAAATACCATATACTGGAAGCCAGCTAATTTGGCAAGTTTAGCCCATTTCTTGGGGTTAAATTTCTGTGGTTCAAACGAATCTTGCAATGCAAAATAGTTTTCAAGGTACTCTTCAGATGCTCCAACCATTGAATGACTGATTACAGAACCTACTTGGACATCCATGCTCCAATGGATGAACATTCCCAAGCCTAAACCCGAAAACCACTCCAACCTTTCTGGCTTATTGTTTTGAACGGGTAGCAAATTGCTTTCTTGACCATGGGTTCTAAAAACAACTAATAAAAAACCAACTAAATAAATTGTTTTTCTCATTATTAATAGTGATGATTTAATAATCTACAACTTAATGAAATTAAAAGTCTAATTCTAAATGAAAACAAATAAACTAATTTGGGATGAGGCTTCACTTTCAATGCTTTGAAAGATCTCCCTGAGGATCGAAGTTAAACTTTGAAGGCCGGGAAAACGGTGACCTTTGGAAATTTTTTGGCAACCTTTTTCCCAGCCGAATTCCTCTACCGAATGGCTAGTGGAAAATCAAATCATCCATTCTGGAAATTATCCTCAATTAGAGATTGAAAATCGATACTCAATCCTATGCTCGTATTTCTCCCCGGGATTTAATTCTGGGCTGGGGAAGTTTTCATGATTAATGGCATCGGGCCAGTTTTGGGATTCGAGGCAGAATCCCCAGTGTTTTTCATAAGTCTTGCCATCTGCTCCGGCAAAATTGGCCAAGAAATTTGCCGTGTAAAACTGCACGCCTGCATTGTCGGAGTACATATCCATCACCCTTCCGGATTCCGGATGCTTAACCCGCACAAAGTGTTTCATTTCCGGAGTCCGTTCCATCTTCATGACCATGTTGTGATCAAATCCTCCTCCATTGGCTGCAATCTGATCGCCTAGGATTTTTGGAGTACGAAAGTCAAATGGAGTTCCGGTCACATCTTTCACCTCTCCGGTTGGGATCAGTTCCTCATCCACCGGGGTGTAATAATCAGCCCAAAACTGGAATTCATGATCCAGAATATCCCTTTTCGCCCCTCCCAGATTGAAATAGGTATGATTGGTGAGATTGAGGATGGTTTTCTTGTCTGTGGTACTTTCAAAACGAATTCTCAAGGTATTGTCCGTGGTCAATTCCATCCAAAGTGTAGTTTGGAGATTTCCGGGATAGCCTTCCTCTCCATCCACGCTGAGATAGGTCATTTTCACACCTAGAGTGGAGTCATTGGAATAAGGCTCGGCATCCCAAACTTTTTTATTGAAGCCTTCTACTCCCCCGTGGAGATGGTTGTCCCCGTTGGTTTTGGCCAGCGTGTATTTGGTGCCATCGAGGCTAAACTCTGCATCGGCAATTCGGTTGGCCACTCTTCCGGCCGTTGCCCCAAAAAATGGATTGGGTTTGGATAGGTACTCCTCTACTGTATCAAAGGTAAGCGTGATGTTTTCTTTGTTTCCGTTTTTGTCCGGAGTAATGATTTTGTGAATCAGGCCTCCGTAATTGGAGAGTTCAACTTGTAGGGTCCCATTGTCCAGGACATAATGATAAACTGGCTTTCCATTGTGTTCAGCCACTTGTTCTGCTTTGATCATAAGTTTGATTTCTTCTTGGATAGATTCTTGAGTAGGTTTTTGTGAGCAAGCAAAAGCTAGCGAAAGGATAGCGGTCGCGGCTAGGAAAGAGGAGTATTTCATGTTTTTTTGATTGCAAAATTGGAAGATTGAAAGATTGGAAAATTTGAGAAAGTCCAATTCCGATTTAAGAAGATTGAGGCTCAAAACTCAGTCTTAAATCGTAAATCATAAATCTTATTGTCTAAGGTACTTTTGTCGGATCAGGTTCAATTGCAACTGCAGCTCATCTCTTTGGATGAATTTTCCTTGAATCATGATCGCCTGAGGCTTTTGCATCGTTGTCAAGTCTTCCAAAGGATTCTTCTGAACCAATACAAACTCCGCAGCAGCACCGGGCTTCAAGACTCCCCATTCCCCGCTTTCTTCAAAATAATCTGCACAGTTTACACTTCCCGTTTTCAAAATTTCATAATTCGACATTCCGGCTTTGGACATGGATTCGATTTCCCGATGGATGGAAAATCCCGGCACATTAAAGACCTGTGGAGAATCCGAGCTCATGATCATCGGCACACCGGCTTTGTGAAGGTCAAGGAAAAGTTTTTGTCTGAATTCCAGGTAAGGCTTAACCTTGGCTTCTGCCAGCACTCCATCCGCTTCCAGTTTGGATTTGGTATTGTACCATTGGGTGGTCAGCTGTCCCGGCAAGTAAAACATCTCCGGCTGCTGACGCAATTCATAGGTGGGTTGGTAGCCAAAATACCGTTCAAAAAGCGTCAATGTTGGAGCAATCCAGGTTTTATTTTCCAGACAAAGCTGAATCAAACCATCAAGTTTGGCTTGGTCTACCTGACCTACCAAATTCATATTGAACGGACCCGAGACGGTGGGGTCAATGGCAGTTCCATCCGGAAGCATTGCCTCCAAAAACCCATCGATGTGCTCAACAGAGCGATACCCGTTTTTCACAGAGGTGACCAAGCCCACATCCAGAGAAATATGTCCTCCATAATAGATTCCGGTCTTTTTTGCCTCATCTGCAATGGCCAAAAACTTAGGATCATCCAGGCCGGGATGAAGTTTCAAATGATCATATCCAGCTGCCTTTTGATCCCTAACCATTTTTCTCCCCGAATCAGGATCAGCTACCGAAGTTCCATTCAGCGAAGGGCCTGAAATAAACATCCGGGGACCTGTCAATTCCCCTGTCTCCACTCGCTTTTTTAATTCCAAATGGGATTCATGACCCAGCATACTTCGTATCCTTAGTACTCCATTGGCCAGATACATCCACAAAACCTCCTCCTGAAAAACCGCTCCAAACTGATCCGGATTGGGAAGGTGGGCGTGAAATTCGGCCAAGCCCGGAAAAACATACATTCCTCTGCCATCCAAGGTTCTCACACCAGCCACACTGATTTCTTCTTCGGGAGCAATTTCCATGATCACTCCGTCTTTGACATAGATCGAATGATCCTCCAATACCTGGTCATTTTCCATGGTGATGATATTCACATGGTTGATCAGCAATTCTTGGGAAAAGGAAGGATTCAAAAAGACGCATCCCAAAAGGAGGACAAGGAGATATTTAAAAGCTTTCATAGGGAGGTGGGTTTTATACAAAACTTAATTTCGTCTATTCCCTATTGGAAACCAATCCGATGGTGGATTTTTTGTTTTGCTGCAAAGTCAAGAAAGCTCACAGATGGCACAGATATCCACAAATTTATTCATCTGTGATAATCTGAGTAATCTGTGAGAAAAAAAAGACTGAATTTCTCCAGCCCTTCGTAATTCGTAAATCAAAAATCTCAAATCCAGTTGGTGTGGTAAAACTTCCCGCTTGGGTCATCTTTTCTTTGATACGTATGCGCCCCAAAGTAATCCCGCTGCGCTTGAATCACCGACGCGGAAGACTCTGCTGTAATTCTCCCCAAGAGATAATTGATTCCGGCGCTCATAACTGGAAGCGCAAAACCATGGGACAAGCCCAAACCAACCAATTCTGCTAATGCTTTTCTTCCTGAAACTACCTGCTCTTTCACTCCAGGCATTTCAAAGAAGGAAAAGGAATCGGAGTAATTGGAAGAGATATTTTCCATCAAACCTGATCGGATGATACAGCCATTGGTCCAGATTCGAGAGATTTCATTGAAGTTCAATTTCCAATCCTTAGTATCCGAAACTGTCTTCATAAGTCTAAAACCAACTTCGTGATTGATGATTCTGGCCAAAGAATAAGCTGCTTTGATTTTTGGAAGCCAAGATTCTAGAGAACCTTCTACTTTTTGGAATTCCTGATGGAAAGTCTTTGAAAATGCCACCCGCATGGCTTTTTCTCCAGAAACTCCCCGGGCATTCACTGCTTCAGCCAATGGACTGTAAGGAACTCCATACTCCAAAGCTGTGGTCAAAGACCAGGCACCCGTTCCTTTTTGTCCGGCTTGATCCAGGATTTTATCCAAAAGCAATTCTCCATTTTCCTTGAATAGAAGTAAATCTGCCGTGATCTCTAACAGGAAGGATTTCAATTCTCCCTTTCCCCAGTCCGAGAAAATTTCAGAAACCTGTTCTGCACTCAGGCCAAATCCAAATCGCAACAAATGTGTCAATTCAGCCAAAACCTGCATTTCTCCGTATTCAATGGAATTGTGGACCATTTTGATGAAATGGCCGGAACCTCCCGGGCCAACATAGGTCACGCAAGGCTTTCCGTCTTTGTCTTTGGCAGAAATTCTTCCCAGGAAATCCTCGACCATAGCATAGCCTTCGGCATTTCCACCCGGCATGATGGAAGGCCCTTTTCTTGCACCCTCCTCACCTCCGGAAACGCCCATAGGCAAAAAGTGCATGCCCACTTCCTTCATTCGATCTACACGTCTTTCCGAATCTTTGTAGAAGGAATTTCCCCCATCGATGACCAAATCATCTTTTTCCAAAATCGGAATCAAGGTATCCAACTGTGCATCAATAGCAGCGCCAGCAGGAATCATCATCAAAATCCTTCTGGGCTTTTCCAAAGAATCCACAAACTGCTGCAGGTCCTCGAATGCCAGCATATTGGAAAACTCCGGGTTTTCGTCCAGTACCTTTTGGGCTATGCCTTCTTCTTTTCCTGCTACGAAACGGTTATAAACTGAGACCGGAACGCCCTTTTCGGCCAAATTGAGTGCTAGGCTTTTGCCCATGACCCCCATTCCGATCACTCCCATTTTCATTTTCATCGATTTAGATTTTAAGTAGTTAAGGGAATTCTCCAGCAAATGCTCCGGAGTCCCTGAAATATCTAATAAATAACCCTCCAAAGGCTTTTCCCAAACCGCAATCTGGGAATCCAACATTCCGGCTTTCATGTAATGATTCTTTCGGGCCAGCATTCGCTCCCAAATCAAATCTCTTTCCCCAGTCAAGTGAATCCAGCGAAGATTTTCTGATACCGAAAGCCTTTCTCTGTAGGCATTTTTCAAAGCAGAACAAGCCAGAACTGCCCCGCCTCTTTCCTCCGAAACCAGAAGCTGATCTGCCAACGCCTGAAGCCAAGGCTGCCTGTCCTCATCGTTTAGGGGATGGCCGGCGCTCATTTTGGCGATATTTTCAGCGGGGTGAAAATGATCCGCATCAAAAAAAGGGAGCCGAAGCCTTTCGGCCAGAAGAGTCCCAAGCGTGGTTTTTCCTGTACCGGAGACCCCGGTGACGATTACAAGCATGGGACGAAGGTAGATAAATGCAAAATAAATCAGAACTTATCACATCAATTAATCAAATAAATGTACCAACTAAAACAAAAAACGAGGTTAGTAAAAAAATTAACCAGAAGCACTTGTAAAACACACCCCAAAAGGATTTTTTAAAAAACCTAAAAATCAAACCAATTATACTCGAAACACCTAGGCTAATCAAAAATAAAGAAACTCCTCCACCAAAAATAGCACCAATCATGTAGCCTCCTAATTCGAATTTATTATTACTTGAATAGACAAGAAAACCCAAAATCACAGAAAGAATGAAACCTAAAGACAAGTTTTTGATATGCTTATTCATAATAAATTGGAATTAAATTAAAGTTATTTTTTAAACTAAAATATCGATTATCTCTATCAATAAATTCTTTTGGAATAATTAATCCAATAGTATAAATATTTCCATCTCTAAAGAATTGAATTACTTCAGAAAACATTAAATACTCCAATTCGTCACTTCTGAACAAATAGTGATATCTAGTTTTTAACGCTTGCAAATTATTGTAATAAATGGGAATCAACTCTAGACCCAAAATGTCAGAATTAACTTGATCTCGAATACCTCTCTTGAAATCTCTTACATAACCTAAAGAATCGGAAACAAGAGGGCCCCAAATACTCTTTGGGATATCTTCTTGTTCTGGAAATTTATTTATTGTTACTGAAAAAACGATACCGCTATCATAATTTGTAAGGCGAAAGACTGTTCTTTTTGCAAATCCTCTATCCGAATCCCAGCCTTTAGGAACACGTACGGAAAATCCATGATAATAATTGGAATATATTCTAGAAGTAGAGTCAAAATATTCCAAAAACTGAATTGAATCGGAGGACAAAATCTCTTTAAAACTTGGTAATTCCTCAAATCCTAAGCTTTGGTTTTGACTCTTTTGGCAACTTACTAAAATAAACAGTATTGAAATATATAAAGACCTCATATACTCTACATTAAAAGTTTGTATTTCTTTTGAAACTCTATTTTTAAATTATCTCTTAATTTTACATAATCAATTAATGCTACTTTTCCAAGTTCAGCTTTTTTTCCCACTGATTCTTTCCAAAAATCAGACCCTCTTGAATTCTCAGAAAAGGTTGCTGTGACATGAGCATATTTAACTTTTTTAATTAGTTCGACAACATCTTTTAATAATCTTGTTTCTATTTCATTGAAAATAATTTCATTTTCTTCAAAATTTTTTATAAAATCATCAAAAACATGGACTGTTTTATTTTTGAATTGATATCTCTCATCTAAGCCCTCAGGTTCTCTTGTCGAAAGATATAAATCTAAAGCAACACCAACTTTCACAAGAGATTCAAAGACTTTCTTTATAGACTTTAGATTGTCTGAGAAAACTTTGGAATGTCTAGCAAGATCCTTTTCAAACCTTGCCTTCAAAAAAAGACCAACTATCACCGTACCTGATCCAGAGCCAAAAATTACGAGCAAAATCAACTCCAGCAAGGATATATCACTTTCAGGATTCATAAAAAGATTTTTTTAGTAATTTAGGCTATGTGATTTAATTTCCAAAATACTTTTTTCAATCAATCAAACTTAGAATCCTGAGTATCCCTACCTTTGCCCCTTCAATTTCAAGATTCATGATTTCAGTAGATAACGTGTCCGTCATGCATGGCGGTTCTCCGCTTTTCAGCAACATTACTTTCAACATCAACGAAAGTGACAAAATCGCCTTGATGGGTAAAAATGGAGCTGGAAAATCCACCTTGCTCAAGATCATTGCCGGGGTCAACAAACCGACCTCGGGGGCTGTTTCTGCGCCGAAAGGCTATGTGGTTGCTTACCTACCTCAGCATCTTCTCACTTCGGATGATTGCACGGTGATGGAAGAAACTTCCAAAGCCTTTGCTTCCTATTTGGGAATGAAGGAAGAAATCGACCGAATCAACGAAGAACTTACCGTTCGCACGGACTATGAATCCGAAGAGTATTACAAGCTGATCGAGCAGGTTTCCGAACTCAGTGAGAAATTTTATGCCATCGAAGAAATCAACTACGAAGCAGAAGTAGAAAAAGTCCTTTTGGGCCTGGGTTTTGTCCGTGAGGACTTCCAAAGATCCACATCCGAGTTTTCCGGAGGATGGAGAATGCGAATCGAACTGGCAAAAATCCTTTTGCAAAAACCCGATTTGATTCTTTTGGATGAACCCACCAATCACTTGGACATCGAATCGATCCAGTGGTTGGAGGATTTTTTGATGAATAAGGCCAAAGCGGTGGTGGTCATTTCTCACGACCGGGCCTTTGTGGACAATATCACTACCCGAACCATCGAGGTGACTATGGGCCGAATTTATGATTATAAAGCCAAGTACAGTCACTACCTAGAGCTTCGCAAAGAGCGCCGGGAGCAGCAGCAGAAGCATTACGAGGAACAGCAGAAGTTTATCGCAGAAACGACCCAGTTTATCGAGCGATTCAAAGGCACCTATTCCAAAACGCTTCAGGTCCAGTCCCGGGTGAAAATGCTGGAAAAACTGGAAATCGTCGAAGTGGACGAAGTGGATACTTCTGCCTTGAAACTTCGCTTCCCTCCTTCCCCCAGATCAGGAAAATATCCGGTGATTGTCGAAGAAATGAGCAAATCCTATGGAGATCATGTGGTGTTCAAAGATGCTTCCATGACCATAGAACAGGGGCAAAAAGTGGCCTTTGTAGGTAAAAACGGGGAAGGTAAATCCACCATGATCAAAGCGATCATGGGCGAGATTGACTTTCAGGGAAAATGCGAATTAGGCCATAATGCGATGATCGGCTACTTCGCCCAAAACCAAGCCTCCCTATTGGATGAAAGCTTGACCATTTTTGAAACTATTGATCAAATCGCTGTCGGAGAAGTCCGAACCAAAATCAAGGATATTTTGGGAGCCTTTATGTTCAAGGGCGATGATATCAACAAAAAAGTGAAAGTCCTTTCCGGAGGAGAAAAGACCCGGTTGGCGATGATCAAACTTTTGCTTGAGCCCGTCAACCTTTTGATTCTTGATGAACCGACCAACCACTTGGACATGAAAACCAAAGACATCATCAAGGATGCGCTGAAGGCCTTTGATGGCACTTTGATTCTGGTTTCTCACGACCGGGACTTCTTGGATGGACTGGCCACCAAAGTATTTGAATTTGGAAACAAGCGAGTAAAAGAGCATTTCGAAGACATCAATGGATTCTTGAGAAACAAGAAATTGGAGAATTTGAGAGAAGTGGAGAGAAAGTAGGCAGTGGGCAGTTTCCAGTAAGCAGGGCCCGCCGGAAATTTGAAGGTTAAAAGTATAAAGTCAGAAAGCCGAAATTCTGTGCTCATCTGAGCCATCTGTGAGAAATCATTTATTCCTCAAAAGGAAACCTGACCATCCTCTCTTCCAAACTGGACTGATAAATAGCCCGAATGAGTTCCAGAGATTTTCTTGATTTGGGACCATCCACTTCAGGTTGTTTTCCGCTTTCAATTGAATCCAAAAAATCCTTCCATTGAGCGGCATGCAGTTCAAAGCCAATCGCATTCGGATCGGAAGCTCCTGAAGCACTGATTTTCTCAGTGTTCTCAAGAAGACTTTCTTTTCCTCTCACATTCCAAGCCACCAATTTACCCGCTTCTAAAATGGCACTTCCTTCTGTTCCGTAAATCTCCAAGCGCTCAGGATATCCGGGAAAAAGTGAGGTTCCTGCAGTGATTGTTCCTATGGCTCCGGATTTGAAATTGACCAAAGCAGCACCCAAATCTTCTCCTTCAATCGGATACAGTACCGTTTTGATTTTCCCAAAGACCGAGTCTACCTCACCCATCACCTCCAAAAGTAAGTCCAGGGTATGGATCGCCTGATTGATCAAAGCTCCCCCCCCATCGTATTTCAAGGTCCCTTTCCACTGACTGGAGGAGTAATACTCAGGGGATCGAAACCAATTGATTGCCGCATTTCCCATCAACAATCTGCCAAATTCCCCTTGTCTAACTGCTCCGATGAGTTTTTGAAAATCGGTGGAAAATCGATTTTGAAAAACTACCCCCAACTTTACTTTATTTTCCTTGGCGGACTTGATCAATTGGTCTGCTCGCTCAAGAGTCACCTCAATGGGCTTCTCTATAAACACATGCTTCCCAGCCTCGATGGCTTTCAGAGCAGGCTCTAAATGCATACCGCTAGGGGTACAGATACAGATCACCATAAGCCCAGTCAACCTGATAAACTCATCCCAATCGCTGAATACCGGAACTGAAAATTTTCCTCGGGCTTTTTCGGCACTTTCGGGATTAGGATTGAAGAGTCCAATCAATTCAGCATTCGGCAGGCTTTCAATAGCCTGCGCATGTTTGACCGCAATGGAGCCTGTTCCGATTATTCCAATTTTATATTTTTCCTTCATAATTTCCCCATCAAAACTAAAGGATCTTGCCTAAGCAGCTGTATCAAAGACTGATACAGCTGGGCATGGTACTCTTTGAATTCCCGGCTTCTTTCGAAGAAGTTCTCTAGGGCTACTGCAAAAAACTCATGTTCGTTTAAGCCAGCACTTTCTCTGAAAAAAGTACCTTGGCCACTCTTCACTTTTGCGAGTTCCCCAGGAACCCATTTAGAGTACTCTTTCCAAGCTTGGGGGCTGAATTCCCTCTCGCCGTCATTCTGAATCCAATTGGCCAATTTCAACGCATGGGCTACCTCATGAATTCCAAGGTTGATCCCATCCGATTTGTCTGCCAAACCTTCTACAAAGCATCGCCAAGAAATTACAATCAAGCCATGCTTGGGATTAACCTCTCCCCGATGATAAATCTTGTTGATCGTGCTGTAATAGGTATTGGGATAAACCAAAATGGTGTGAAAGTGTGCGAGTCTGAGACTTTTCCAACCAAAAACCACCATGGTGATCGTAGCTCCGATCAGCAACTCCATCTCAGAAGTCACCTCTTCCAATCCTCCTCTTCCCAAAAATCTCTTGCTGGACAAAATAGTCTCCAAGCGGGAAATAAACTCCCTTTTGTGGGGATTCTTCAGCTGAGAAAAATAGTAAAAGTGCTGCTCCAAAAATCGCACTTCTTCCAAAGAAACTTTTCTGGGAAAAAGCTTCCATCTAGCCTCATTGATCAAGTCAATGAAAAGGTGAGTTCCAAACATATTCAAACAAAAATGGCAATCACCTAAGGTAATTGCCATTTCTTGGATATGCAATCAAATGATTATCGAGCGTAATTGACAGCCCTCATCTCACGGATTACAGTGATTTTGATCTGTCCCGGATATTGCATTTCTTTTTCGATTTTCTGTGAAATATCAAAGGAAAGCTTGCTGGCAGTCTGATCATCCACATGGTCTGCATCCACCAGAATTCTCAGTTCACGTCCGGCCTGCATCGCGAAGCACTTATTGACCCCATCAAATCCCAAAGCCAAATCCTCCAACTCCTTCAATCGCTTGATATAGCTGTCCATGATTTCTCTTCGGGCGCCCGGTCTTGAGCCGGAAATCGCATCCGAAGCCTGTACAATCGGTGAAATCATAGAGGTCATCTCGATCTCATCGTGGTGAGCTCCGATGGCATTGCAGATTTCAGGATGCTCCTTGTATCGCTTGGCCAATTCCATTCCGAGAATAGCGTGAGGCAATTCCTGCTCCTCTGGCCATACTTTTCCGATATCGTGGAGAAGACCAGCCCTTTTGGCCAGCTTGGCATTGAGCCCCATTTCTGCAGCCATGGTAGCGGCAAGCTTGGCCACTTCTCTGGAGTGCTGTAGGAGGTTCTGTCCATAGGAAGAGCGGAATCTCATCCGACCGACCATCTTGATCAGCTCGGGATGAAGTCCATGAATACCGAGATCTATACAGGTCCGTTCTCCGATCTCTACGATTTCCTCTTCGATGTTTTTCTCTGTTTTGGCAACTACCTCTTCGATGCGGGCAGGGTGAATTCTTCCGTCCTGCACCAGTCGGTGAAGGGATAGTCTTGCGATTTCTCTTCTCACAGGATCGAAACCTGAAATAATGATTGCCTCAGGGGTATCATCCACCACAATCTCTACGCCTGTGGCGGCTTCCAATGCCCTGATGTTTCGCCCTTCTCTACCGATGATTTTCCCTTTGATATCGTCGCTGTCAATATTAAAAACAGAAACACAGTTTTCTACCGCATGCTCTGTCGCTGTCCTTTGGATGGTGTCCAAAACGATCTTTTTGGCCTGCTTGGTAGCTGTCAGTTTGGCCTCATCCAAAATATCCTTCATCTGAGAAGATGCCTTGGTGCGGGCTTCTTCGGTGAGCATTTGCACCAATTGTTCTTTGGCTTCTTCCCGAGTGAGACCGGCGATTTTTTCCAAATCTGAAATTCGCTGATTGGTCACCCGATCCAGCTCTTCTTTTTTGACTTGAACGGCATGTAGCTGGGCATTGAGATTCTCTTTTTTGCTGTCCAGTTCCGCTTCTTTTCTCTTGACTTGCTCTTGCTCTTTGGCAACTTGCTGCTGTAGCTGCTTGACCTTGTTCTCATTGGTGATGATGATGTTTTTCTTGTTGCTCATCTCCTCATCAAACTCAGCCTTCATTTTCAGGAATTTCTCTTTTGCCTCGAGTATCCTGTCCTTTTTGATTGACTCGGCATTCAATTCTGCCTCCCGAATCATGGATTTGACTCTTTCTTTGGTCTCCTCCTCCAGTTTTGCGTGTTTATTCTTGATGAAAAATCCCGCCAAAGCGGCACCCCCGCCAAGCCCCGCCAGGGCTGCTAGGATGATAAATAGTACGTCTGCCATAGGGTTATTTATATATTGGATTCCCTACCGGCCCAAAGTATAGCTAGAAAAGAGTGGGTGTCAATAATTAGACTGCTTTGCTCAGCAAAGCTGAAATATGGGATAGACTCCGCTGAATGTGCTCGGAGTCTTCTGCATTGACTTCGTTGGTTTCCAGAGATTCTACCATACAATCGAAGGCTACCATAGCCATTAAGTCGGTCGTATCATCCAGGCCAAACTCCGCCTTATATTTCCTCAATTTTTCATTAATCAGTTTTCCGGCATGCCGAATTTTCGCCTCGTCTTCAGGCTTGACTCGCATGGGATATTCCCTGTCTCCGATTTTCACTCTGATTGCCAGCGTCTCCATTTCATTCGGACAGATAGGTGATCAAATGATCTATTTCTTGTATATAATTATTGATTAAGTCACTCATTTCGGTGGCATCCTCAGGACTCACCGGTCGGTTATCCACAATGTTACTAATTTTAATCTTATTTTTAAAATGATGGATTTCCTGCTCTTTTTCCTGAATTTCTCCTTCGAGCAAAGAAAGACGGGCTTTTAGTTCCTGATTTTCAGCGGACAAAGCCTCGATTTTTTTCCCTGCCTGCACGGCCAGTTTCTCCAGTTTTTGCAGTTCCTCGTGTATCATTTTCAGCTTCTGATGACAGCCCCCACTTGTTCCTGAAAGGCTTGGATCAATTTACTCATTGTTTTGTCAATTACCTTGTCCGTCAGTGTATTTTCCTGGTCCTGCAGGATAAAGCTCAGGGCATAGGCTTTTTTGCCGGAATCAATCTTTTCTCCTTGGTATACATCAAAAGCACCGATCCTTCTCAAGAGTTTTCCTCCTGCTTTTTCGGCTACCGATTTGACCTGATCGTAGGTGACGGACTTGTCGATGACTAGGGAAAGGTCTCTTCGTACCTCCGGAAACTTGGAGATTTCCTGATAGCGCTTGAGTCCGGATGCTTTCTTGCAAAGTAAATCCCAGTTCAAATCGGCATACCAAACCTCTTGCCTCACTTCTGCCAGCTTGAGTAATTTCTCATCCACCAAGCCCAAGGTAGCCACCACTTTTTCTCCCAACTTCAACTCCAATCCATAAGCAAATGGCAAAGCCTCAACTGGGGTCACCTCGCCCACTTGAACATTGAGCTTTTCGAGGATTCTTTCCACTGTGGCATACAAATCTGCGAAACCGAATGCCTTTGCAGGCTCTATCCAGCTTTCTGCAGAACGATTTCCTGAATGAAAAATTGCCAATCTTCGGCCTTCCTGATAGCCTTCGGATGTTTTTTGGTAAACTGTTCCAAATTCAAAGCCTTTCAGATCGGTCTGTCTTCGGTTGATGTTGTGCGCCATGACCTCCAATCCCGAGAAAAGCAAAGTCTGCCGCATCACCCCCAAGTCCTCGCTCAGTTTATTGTAGATTTCTACATTAAGGGCAGAATCCAAAAAGCCGGATTTCTCTGCGTATTGAGGCTTGGTCAACGAATTGGTAATCAGTTCGAAGTAGCCATTCCCAGCCAGCATTTCAGAAAGCCGATACTGCAGCTTGTTCAAGTCCTTTACCGGATGCTCTGCCAGATAGTCCGTGGAGAGGTTTTCGGCAAGAGCAACCTGCTGGAAACCATGAATTCTGAGAATTTCCTCGATGATATCTGCTTCCCGGGTTACATCCACTCGATAAGGCTTCACAATCGATGTAAACCCTTCCTCAGTCTCATTTTCCACCCGAATATCCAGACTTTCCAGAATGGTTTTCACCTCCTTGGGATCAATGACTTTTCCGATCAGGCGATTGATACGAGCATAGGCGACTTCCACTTCAAAGTCCTGAACTGGGTTAGGATAGAGGTCGATGATTTCTGAGGCGACTTTTCCACCTGCGATTTCCTGAAGCAAGGCGGCAGCTCGTTTCAAGGCATAAACCGGCATATTGGGATCGGTACCCCTCTCAAAACGGAAAGAGGCATCGGTTTTCAATCCATGATATTGTGAACCTTTTCGGATCACATCAGGTGAGAAATAGGCAGATTCAAGGAAAATAGTGGTCGTCTGATCACTCACCCCGGATCCTTTACCGCCGAAAATCCCGGCTATGCACATTCCTCCATCCGCATCACAAATCATCAATTCTTCTCCGGAAAGCTTCCGCTCCTTTTCATCCAAAGTGACAAATGGAGTTCCCATGGAGAGTTTTTTCACAATGACTTTGCCTCCGGAAATTTTATCCGCATCAAATGCATGCAAAGGCTGTCCGAGATCGTGAAGGATAAAGTTGGTGATGTCCACCACATTGTTGATCGGCTCCAAGTCCAATGCGCGGAGGAAATTCTGCAACCATTGTGGAGAAGGGCCCACCTTCAGTTCAGTGATGACCAGGCCGGCATACCTGGGACAATCCGTGGCATCTTCCACCTCCACCGAGATGGAAGGACCGGATGACTCGATAAGAAGCTCTTTTTCCTCGGGTAGACAGATCGGACGATGAAGGAGTGCCTTCAAATCACGGGCTACTCCCAGGTGGGAGGCGGCATCCGCACGGTTGGGAGTCAACCCAATTTCCAAAACGGAATCATTTTCCACTTGGAAATATTCGGAAGCTGGAGTGCCGTTTGGTAAGTCCGTGTTCAAAACTATAATCCCCGCATGGGAAGTCCCAATGCCGATTTCATCTTCGGCACAGATCATTCCTTCGGATACCTGTCCTCGGATTTTGGCTTTTTTGATTTCAAAAGGCTCTCCATTGGTCGGGTATAATTTCGCCCCAACTGTAGCGACCACCACTTTTTGTCCAGCTGCTACATTGGAAGCTCCGCAGACGATGTGTGAAGGAGCCTCTGCACCAATATCCACAGTGGTAATGCTCAGTTTATCGGCATCCGGGTGCTTTTCGCAGGTCAAAACCTCTCCAATGACTATCCCTTCCAATCCTCCTGGGAGTGATTGAAACTCCTCTACTGCTTCTACCTCAAGTCCCGATTGGGTCAAAAGAGCCGCAATTTCCTCTGGACTTTCAGTGAGTTGAATGTATTTTTTGAGTCGATTAATCGAAATTTTCATAAGCCTATTAATTCGGAACCTTTCCCGACGGGTTAACAAAAAAGGTGCACTGGCACCTTTTTGGACTAATTCACAAATTTAGAAGAATTGCAGGAGGGCGGGATTATTTATCGTAATTTTTCTCTCCTGCTTCAATGGCTATGGTCAGCAGGTTTTCTTTGGGGGGTAATGGGCAAGCATAGTCCGGATTGTAGGCACAGTAGGGATTGTAGGCTAAATTAAAATCAATGGTGATACTGTTTTTCCCATCCTGGCGCACATTGAGGTAGCGCCCTCCTCCATAGGTCTCCCTCCCACTTGTCTCGTCGGCAAAGGCCAAAAAGAAATTCCGCATGTCACTTTCACTTACTGACTGTAGGAGCAGCAGCTTGTTCGTTTTGCCTCCCAGTTCAAACTCCGCGTAGGAATGCTCGATATACCGTTCGGTAGAACCGTCTGTCATGGGGACTTGACGCACTTTTTTATTTTCAATGGAGATGAGTCTTGCTTTTATCTTGTATTCGGGATTGATTTCGTAAAAGGTCAAAGTTTGGAGGTTCCGTTTTTGGTCCTCGGTTAGGGGAGATTCCACATTAAAGCGGAGGTATTTAAACTGACGCTCACGCTCCTTTTCGATTTTTTCCACGTAGGCTTCAGGACTCTCCGCCGCGGTAAACATGTAAGCTACGGCTGAGATCACCACAATCCCGACCACAAGAAGTATAATCTGGTTAGTTTTCATCAATCAAAGGATGCCTTCATCGGCGAAGCTAAAATAGCCATGATCGGAGTAAATCAAATGGTCAACCACTGCCAAATCCAAATCTCTTCCGATTCTGACCAATCGCTCGGTCAATCTTTTGTCCTGCTCTGAGGGCGTGGTAGATCCACTTGGATGATTGTGAACGAGAATGATGGACTGGGCCATATGCTCCATGGCTATTTTAAAGACCATTTTGGGGTCGACCACAGTCCCTGCTGTGCCTCCCTGACTGATCAACTGCTTTTTGATGACATGGTTGGACCGAGTCAGCAAAATGAGGTAAAAATATTCCACTACCTCATCATACAACTCAGGTCTCATCAAGTCGTAGGCATCTTTTGAAGAGGAGATTTTGTATTTGACAGGAGGCTCCTGATCTTTTCTTCTGCGACCCAGCTCCATGGCACTGACTATGGAAATGGCCTTAGCCTCTCCTATGCCTTTGAATTTCATCAGGTCTTTGACCGAAAGCCTGGCAAGGGCAGAAAGGTCATGATTGACATTGCGGAGAATCATCCGAGAGAGGTCGACTGCACTCATCGTTCTGGTTCCTGACCCGATTAGAATGGCGATGAGCTCAGCATCGGTCAATGCAGATCTCCCTTTGAGCAGGAGCTTTTCCCGTGGTCGATCCTCTTCTGCAAGCTCCGAGATTTTGGTGGAAAGGTATTGATCCATACACATTTATCAAAAAGTGAAATGGAATTTAGTTAGAAAAAGGCATAAAAAAAACCCCGGAGAACTCCGAGGTTTTGAATGCAAAATGGTACCAAAGATTAAGCTATCGCGTTGACGAATTTAGCCAATTTAGATTTCTTGTTGCTGGCGTTGTTCTTGTGAATCACGTTCTTCTTGGCCAGTTTATCCAGCATAGAAGACACCTTCTTGTAAAGCTCCATCGCTTCTACTTTGTCGGTAGCAGCCTTAAGCCTTTTGATGAAAGTTCTGGTGGTCTTAGCCTGATATCTGTTTCTCAAACGCTTAGCTTCGTTGGCACGAATTCTTTTCAGAGCTGATTTGTGATTTGCCATATCTCGTTTTTAAATAAATTCTTTACGATCCCCTATTCCGAATTGGAGTGCAAAGTTATTGTAAATTATTAATTCTGCCAAAGGAATTTGAAACATTCGTCTGGTAACAGGATTCTTTTTCTAATAATGCTTCGGAAAAAGAGCACTTTCAGAAGCGCAAAGATACATTTTTTCGAGCCCTCCAATAGAAATGTTTTGGCTAAATTCAGGTATGAAAATTTTTATTCTTCAAGCCATTCTTTTTGGATTCAACTTTTTGCTTCCTCCCTTTTGGGGATTTTACGCTCATTCTCTGATCAACAGGCAAGCGGTTTTTTCTCTGCCTCCCGAAATGATGGTTCTTTATAAAACCGAATTGGAATTTATCACCGAAAAGGCGGTCAACCCGGACCGAAGAAGATATGCGGTAGAGGGTGAGGCTGAGAAACACTACATCGATCTGGATCATTACGGGGACAGTGCGTTGTTTATTCTTCCAAAATATTGGCCTGAAGCGATTCAGAAATTCCCTGAAGATTCACTCCGAGCGCATGGGATAGGCCCTTGGGCTGCCTATTTGACATTCATCAGCTTGACCAAGGCTATGGAACAAAAGAACAAAACAGCCATCCTTCGACTTTCCGCTGATTTGGGGCATTACTTAGGAGATTTGAATGTGCCTCTCCATACCACCAAAAACTACAACGGTCAGCTCACCGGTCAGGAAGGCATTCACGGGTTTTGGGAAAGCCGGGTTCCCGAATTGCTGGCCAAAGATTACACCTTTTGGGTGGGAAAAGCTGAATACGTAGAAAAGCCACAGCTGGCCATTTGGGATGCAGTAGCAAATGCTCATCTCAAGGTCGACAGTGTCTTGCAAACAGAACGGGAACTATCCTCCCAATTTCCCCAAGATCAAAAATATAGCTACGAAGAGCGGAATGGGCTGACCGTGCGCGTCTACTCCAGAGAATTCACTGAAGCTTATGCCATGGCCTTGGATGGCATGGTGGAGCGGCAAATGCGAAAATCGATTAAGATGATTGCTGATTTTTGGTATACGGCATGGATTAATGCGGGACAACCGGATTTGAGCACTTTGGGACAGTCTGTACTGGAAGTTGAAAAATTTGACAAAGATCCGAAGCTGAAAGTTAGAGATCATTTGTAAGTAGTAAGAAGTAAATAGTAAGTCGTATCCAACCACTAACTACTTACCTCTTACAAACCACCAATTTATGATAAAAGATATCGCTCAATTGCCCTACCTAGTCGTTTAAAAGTGTTCTTGAACACCTCCTCCTTTTCCTCCAGCAAAGTCACACGAAAACCACGCAGATCAGAACAAAACGAAGAAATAGGAACCACGCAAATCTGCTCGGCAACCAGTAAATAGTACACAAATCGCTTATCCAAGGGCATAGCAGGATCATCAAGCCAAGAATCCAGCAGGGTTTGAATTCGGGAATCCTTGATCTCCAGCTTTTGCTCAGGGTGAAGCAGGGCTTCATCAAAAACGATGGTATTGTAAAAGGCTCCTTGGGTAGGATTGAATTTGATCCCTTGGATCTCTCCCAGAATCTCAGTCATCCACTCACTTCTTTTCCCGATCTCCGCATTGGCTTTTTGACGATAAGCATGATACTCGGGATGGCTCATGATCTTAGGAATAGCCAGCTGGGGTAAGATTGTCGAGCAGACCTCAATCATTTTTGCATTTTCCAAAGTCTGACAGAGCTTGGCAAACTCTCGGGAAGCATCCCGATTGTAAAACTCCATCCAACCACAGCGAGCTCCAGGCCAAGGGAACTCCTTGGAGATACCCTTCAAGGAAATGGCTGGTCGATTCCCGATGACTTCTGCCAATGCCACGGCTTCTATTCCATTGTAGGTGATGTTTTGGTAAATCTCGTCCGCGATCAAAAGGAGATTGAACTCTTCGGCGATTTTCACAAAACCTTCCAAGACTTCCTTGGGATAGACCATCCCGGTTGGATTGTCCGGATTGATGATCAGAATACCTACTATGGATGGATTGTATCTGACTTTCAAATACAAGTCTTCCATGTCCGGAAGCCATTGATTGTCCGGGTCGAGCTTATAGGTGATAGGAGCGGTATTCGCATGCGCTGCCTCAGCAGAACTATGGGTAGAATAAGCAGGAGATGGACCAATAATCCGTGCTGTGGGTACCAAAAATTGGTACAACTTGGCAATCGCATCCCCCAAACCGTTGAAAAACAAAATGTCCTCAGCAGAAATCTGGGTTCCTCCTTTGTCATTGTTGAGTTTTGCCAAATACTTCCGGGTTTCAAGCACCCCTTTAGAGTCGGCGTAACCATAGGTTTTGTCCTCTTTGAGCAAATCGGCAATGATCCCCTTCATCCAATCTGGCACATGATTGCTTTTTTGGATAGGATCACCAATGTTTTCCCAAGTAATAGGAAAACCTAGGGCTTCGATTTGTCGGGCTTTTTTGACGATTCCACGGATTTCGTAGGAAAGCTCTTCAGCTCCGGGTCTCAGGAGTAGCTGTCTCATAGGTCAATAGGCTGGTTGGGAAAAATTTCCGGCACAAAGAAAGGGAAAAGGCAATTGAAATTTCAGGAACAGCCAAAAAAGCCTTCTTTTGAATTGGCTATCAATCCGGCTTTCCGGATTTGATTGAACCTTCTGGCATGAATTGGAAGATTCCAACTTGATTTTGCCTTTCCCGTTTTGGTAATTTAAACCCTTTAACCCACGAAATTCCAATAATCCCTCTCCCGTGACTAGCATATTGATCCGACTGATTCTATTTATCCTATTCCTCGGCCTGATTGATTGGTATTCCTTTCAGGCCTTCAAAACAGGCTTTCCTTCCCAACCATGGATTAAATATGCCTTTTGGGGATTTTCCATGCTGGTCTATCTATTTGTGGGCTATGTGTTTTTGACCTTCGACCGAGGCTCGATGAATCTGAATTTTGGCCGAATGGTTTCTCTTTTGATCCTTTCACTTATTCCCAAGCTGATCATCCTCGCTTTTCTTTTTGGAGAAGATATTTTGAGGTTTCTCTCCGGAGCCTTTCAGTCCTTAGCTGGGGGCAGAGAAGGAGACTTTTTGCCAGAAAGAAGGAAAATGATCAGCCAAACGGCATTGATCCTTGCGGCCGTACCTTTTCTTGGGATTTTGCATGGTGTGTTGATTGGAAAATACCGATATCGGGTGATGAAGCATACCTTGGAATTCGATGACCTACCGGAAGAGTTTGATGGGTTTACTCTGACTCAGATTTCGGATATCCATTCCGGAAGCTTTGATGATAAAAAGAAACTGGAATACGGGATCGACTTGATCAATCAGCAGAACTCGGATGTGATTCTGTTTACCGGAGATTTGGTCAACAATCAGGCAGCGGAAATGGAACCTTGGATCGAGACCTTCCGAAAGCTAAATGCTCCAATGGGAAAATACTCTATTCTTGGCAACCATGACTACGGCGATTACATGGCTTGGCCAAGTCGCGAGGCTAAGGTGCAGAACATGCAGCGGCTTTTCCAAGTCCACGAAGAAGTGGGCTTCAAGCTTCTTCGAAATGAAAGCCTTCCTATCAAAAAAGGAAATGCGAGTATCGATCTAATCGGGGTGGAAAACTGGGGGAAAGGCTTTGCACAATATGGCGATCTAGCCAAAGCTGCAAGCAATCTTAAGGAAAAAAGCTTCAAAATCCTGATGAGTCATGATCCTTCGCATTTTGACGAGCAGGTGAAAAATTTCTCTCAATTTATTCATTTGACACTGAGTGGGCATACCCATGGGATGCAGTTTGGGATCGAGATCCCCGGCTGGGTCAAATAGAGTCCCGCTTCCCTCCGCTACCCCAAATGGGCAGGATTATATGAGGAAATGGGACGATACTTGCATGTGAACCGTGGCTTTGGATTCTTGGCTTTTCCCGGGCGGGTCGGAATTTGGCCGGAGATTACGGTGCTGGAGTTGAGAAGGAAAAAGGGTTAATCCAAAGTTTTAAAAAGACATAAAGTCAAAAGCTTGTATTGATAATACACAATATCTTGTATTATCAATACAAGCTTTTATATTTGTATTGATTTACAGCAATTTAAATGATACAAATAGACCTTCTGGCTCAGGTAATCGAGGAGCAAAATGAGAATTTTCTCCAAAAAAAGCTTATAGCTAGGGAAATGACTTTACCCTTACAAACCAATCAAATCCTAGTGGTCAGCGGGGTGAGACGTTGCGGAAAAAGTATTCTGATCCGCAAAAGCCTTCCTATAGACCAACCTGGACTACACCTGAATTTTGAGGATCCCCGATTGGTGGATTTTGAGTCACCTGATTTTCCCAAACTGGAACAATTGAGAGATCAATTTGGCAAAACTTCCATACTCTTAGATGAGGTCCAAAGTGTGGTGGGCTGGGAGATCTTTGCCCGATCACTTCATGAGAAAGGCCAAAAGCTTTACATCACGGGTTCCAATGCCAGTATGCTTAGTAGAGAGTTGGGAACTCGCCTGACTGGAAGATACAAGCAGATTGAGCTATTTCCGTTTAGCTATCAAGAGTTCTTGCTTTTCAAAAATGGATCTCCGGGTGAGGAAAGTTTTGAAGGCTATTTCCTGTTCGGTGGATTTCCCGAATACTTACAAAATCAAGATCAAGACTATCTCCGGACGCTCTTTCGGGATATC
Organism: Algoriphagus confluentis; assembly: GCF_036245625.1. Lineage (NCBI taxonomy): Bacteria > Pseudomonadati > Bacteroidota > Cytophagia > Cytophagales > Cyclobacteriaceae > Algoriphagus > Algoriphagus confluentis. The sequence goes on along the minus strand of NZ_BTPD01000005.1, from coordinate 46,657 downwards.
CTGACCCGGGATGTGGCAGTCAGAAGAAATATCAGCAATGAAACTGCTCTAATCCGATTGGGTGTCTTCCTTTGCTCCAATGTAGGAAAGCCTTTCAGCTATTCCCGAATGGGAAGCCTACTGGAGATCAAATCCGTCCGTACCGTAATTGATTATTGCGATTATTTGGAAGAAAGTTACCTTTTCGACCTGATTCCCATGTATTCTCAATCAATCAGAAAACAGTTAGCCAATCCGAAAAAGGCATACTGTGTGGACCCAGCCTTGGCATCCGCCAATTCTCTTTCCTTTAGCAAAGACCTGGGGAGAAAGCTGGAAAATTATGTCTACCTGCATCTCCGGAGATCCTTCAAGGAAATCCAGTATTTCCAAAACAAGGATTCCGAGTGCGACTTTGTGGTCAAATGGAATGAGGAAATCATCGGCGCGGTTCAGGTATGCTGGGATTTAAACCCTGATAATCTCCAACGGGAAATCAAGGGACTAAAGGCGGCGATGGATGAAACCAAGGCGCCAAAGGGCGTTTTGCTAACCTGGAATCAGGAGGATATACTGGACGGGATTGCTGTGATGCCTGTATGGAAATGGATGATGCAGCCGTCGAGAGATTTCTTTGGAATGGATTAAGGCTTCCTTCTTCTATTCCTCATCCCCTCCACAAAAAAAGCGATCGATCCCCAGGCTATCACCACTCCCAAAACCCAATTTGGCATCGGAAAAAGGTCCAAGTATTTTACCAAGAGGATCACTAGGATCAATCCGAAAGGTATCCCGTAAAGTCGATCGATAATTTTCTTACTCATTTTCTTTTCAAAAGATATCTCGTGTGACCGTTGGAATAGCCAAAAACCAGCGTGTCGCCTGAAAAGCCATAACGATTAGTCCGACTTCCTTCACTGGTGTTCATTTCCAGGATTTGGTTATTGATGGTTTTCCATTGGAAAGTTGGAATGGCCAAATAGTCAATGGGAGCATTTACACCGAGTCTTTTAGCATCATCTCTCAAGAACTGTGGATCAATGATCCATTTCCCATCTCTTGTGAAAGTTTCGATGTAGCTCTTTCCGTAAAACTCATCTTTGACGATTTCTCCATTTTCGTCTTTTGAAAAAAGCATCGTCCACTTCCCAACCAAGCGGGGATCTCGCTCTGCTTTTTGAATAAAGAAGAGAAAAAAGATTAAACTGAGGATCTCAAGTTTCATAACTTATTCATTCGAATTTTTTTGCCTTTTTCCACTGCTGAACTACGCCTACCCCGAACCAGATACAATATAAACACATCGAAACCATAATGGGATTCGGATAATTTTTGCCTTCAGGCACAAGTCCACTGTGCCACCACGAAAATCCACCAATTAACAGGGAAGAAATGAACAGAACTGTGTAGGCGATTAAAAGACTTCTATCTTTTTTTTCCATAGAATCAACCTACTCCTTCCCTTTTTTAAGTCCACTCAAAACCAGTCCACCTTGCCCGATTATCAATAAGACCATAGCAATTGCTGTGAAATTAGGAACCTTATTCCGTCCAACCATCCAAAAACCAGATTGCCAAAGAGATAGACCACCAATCAATAAGGCAATCAAGATCATGGAAAGATGGAAATAGAGTCGACGCTTGCTCATTCTGAAAAACTAATTTTAGAGTAATAACTCAAAATCTTGATAGAAAAACAAAGCCTCTCGAAGATTTCTCCTCGAGAGGCGTTATTTCAGCTTTCTGATTTTAGCCTTCTGACTTCAAAGCTTACTTCAGATTTTTATACCGAATTCGCTTCGGTGTCACATCTCCCAACCTTTTCTTCTTGTTCTCTTCGTAGTCAGAGAAGTTGCCTTCAAACCAATACACCTGAGAATCCCCTTCAAAAGCCAAAATATGCGTACAGATACGATCCAGGAACCAACGGTCGTGGGAGATAATCACTGCACAGCCACCGAAGTTTTCCAAAGCTTCTTCCAAAGCCCGAAGTGTATTCACATCCAAGTCGTTGGTCGGTTCGTCCAAAAGCAGCAAGTTTCCGCCTTCTTTCAGCATCATGGCCAGGTGAACCCGGTTACGCTCACCGCCTGAGAGTACCCCGACTTTCTTTTCCTGATCTGCTCCGGCAAAGTTGAACTTGGAGACATAAGCTCTGGAATTCACTTCTTTATTTCCAAGCTTCATGTGTTCATTCCCATCCGAAATGATCTGGTACACCGTCTTGTTCGGATCCAAGGAATCGTGCTCTTGATCTACATAGGAAAGCTGTACGGTCTCCCCCACTTCAAAATTACCGGAATCGGGCTTTTCCTGTCCGGTGATCAACTTAAACAAAGTGGTTTTCCCCGCACCGTTCGGACCGATGATTCCCACGATACCACCTTGGGGCAGAGAAAAACTCAGATTTTCAAAAAGCAATTTGTCCCCGTAGGCTTTGGAGACATGGTTTGCCTCGATGACTTTGGCTCCCAATCTCGGCCCAGGAGGGATAAATAATTCCAGCTTTGCTTCTTTCTCTTTTGCTTCCTCGCCCACTAGCTTATCGTAGGCATTCAAACGGGCCTTACCCTTGGACTGTCGGGCTTTGGGAGACATTCGGATCCATTCCAGTTCCCGCTCCAAGGTCTTCTGACGCTTGGATTCGGTTTTTTCTTCCTGCTTCAATCGGTTTTGCTTTTGCTCCAGCCAAGAAGAATAATTTCCTTTCCATGGAATCCCTTCTCCCCGATCCAATTCCAAAATCCAACCGGCCACATTATCCAGGAAGTATCGGTCGTGGGTCACTGCGATGACTGTACCCTTGTAATTCTGCAAATGCTGCTCCAGCCAGTGGACCGACTCCGCATCGAGGTGGTTGGTCGGTTCGTCAAGAAGAAGCACATCCGGCTCCTGAAGCAAAAGCCGACATAGCGCGACCCGTCTTTTTTCCCCACCGGAAAGGTTAGCCACATTGGCTTCTGCCGGGGGAAGACGAAGGGCATCCATAGCCTTGTCCAGCATCACGTCCAGCTCCCAGGCATTGGCAGCGTCCAGCTTCTCCTGTACCTCTCCTTGGCGCTCAATGAGCTTATTCATCGCATCCGGATCTTCCATCAGGGCCGGATCCATAAACTTCTCGTTGATCTCTTCGAATTCCTTCAAGAGATTTACCGTATCTGCAACAGCTTCCTCGACTACTTCTTTGACGGTTTTGGACGGGTCGAGTTTAGGTTCCTGCTCCAGCATCCCGACGGTATAGCCCGGAGACCAAACCACTTCCCCAAGGAAGTCTTTGTCTATCCCGGCGATGATTCGGAGCAGGGAAGATTTCCCAGAGCCGTTGAGTCCGAGGACGCCGATTTTGGCTCCATAGAAAAATGAGAGGTAAATATCTTTGAGTACTTTCTTCTGAGGCGGGTACACTTTGGATACCCCTGCCATGGAAAAGATGATTTTTTCTGCGCTCATAGGTGTCTTTTCAGCTTTTTGGATCTAAGTGGGCAAAGATGGCAAAAATATCCCTCTTTTAGGATTAATGAGGGGTAATTGGTTATTTTGCAAAAAATTGAAAACGACCACCTATAACCTATTGAATTGAGATGGATCATCCGTACGGGTATATCAAAGACGGAAAAGTCTTTTTGAAGGGATTTTTGGGAAAGCCGGACCGTGAAATCGGCGAAGTGAAAGAAGACGAGGCATCCACTATCAGTTATTTTGAGGCGAGATTTGAGCAGGTCAAAGAAAAAGTCGAGAAGCTTAAAGCTGACATTCAGGAAAATCAAAACAAAGGATCCTTCCTGATGAAGCTTATTCATCTCAGGGATTCCTTGTTTGCCACCGATGCTTTGGGAGATTTTATCCCCTTGATTGAAGAGCTCAATCTGCAGGAAACCTACCTGAATGAGATCATTCAAGCCAATCGGACCAAAAACCTGGAAGTGAAGAAGGGCTTGATTCTGGAAGCTGAGGCGATGAAGAATGATACCGACTGGAAGGAAACGGCCGAGAAGTTCAAAGACCTCAAGCTCCGTTGGATCAAAACCGGGCCGGTAGACAAAGAAATCCACGAAGAAATTGAGACGCAGTTCAATGAGGCAGTGCAGACTTTCTTTGAAAACAGAAGACATTTCTTTGAAGGCTTGGCCCTTCAGGCTGAGGAAAATATAAAAGTCTACGAGGCTCTTGTAGTGCAAGCAAGGGAAGCGCATGACCTACCAGATGCCAAAATGGCTTTTGAAATCTCCAAGCGAATCCAAAAAGAATGGAAAGAAGCCGGAAAAGTCCCTGCTGAAAAGCGACAGCCACTTTGGGATGAATTTTCCAAACTGAACAACCGGATTTTCTCCAGATTCAAGCGAACCATGAATCCCGGCCCTCAGATGCATCCTAGGGAGGTAGTTCGGAAAATCGAGCAGATGGTGGAAGAATTGAAAAAAATGGCCCACCAGCCCAGCAGTCGCGCTATCACCGAGCGGGCAAAAGCAATTCAGGAAGACTGGAAAAAACTCCCTCCAAGAAAACCCAAGGAAGCCAATCTGCCTGCCCGTTCCTACCAGTTTTTCATGGATATTGTATTCGAAAAAGCCTTTCTTGAAAGACTGGCCCATGGCAAGTATCCTGACTTTGATGACAAGCCCCTCACCGATCAAAATCAAATCAAATCCGCCATTTTGAAGGATCTTTTGCACCGGGATCAAGGAGAATTGCAGACCATGCAGGAAAACTCCGATAATTTCCGCGTACAGACTCCAGACTTCGAAATGATGATGAGAAAAAAGCTTTCTGGATTGAAAAGGAAAGTGGATGTGAAAAATTATATCCTAAAGCAACTTTCTCCCAGATAATCAGTAGAACCTACATAATCAAAAATTTACTATTCTTGCATTCTTAAAATCCGGAACACCTTAAAATAAAACCTATGTACTGGACACTTGAACTTGCTTCCTACCTTGAGGACGCTCCCTGGCCAGCCACCAAAGATGAGCTTATTGACTATGCCATCCGATCTGGTGCCCCACTAGAAGTGGTAGAAAATCTCCAAGAACTCGAAGATGACGGAGAACCTTACGAAACCATCGAGGAGATCTGGCCTGACTACCCTACTAAGGACGACTTCTTCTTCAACGAAGACGAATACTGAAATAAACCCTGCGAACGCAGGGTTTTCGTTTTTTAGGTTTTTTTTCAAGAAAAAAATCAAAGTCCCAAGACTTGGCGTAGTCGTGCATAGCCGGATTTGCTGACGGGAATTTTTTCACCAGACCTCATCTTGGCTAGATAGCTCTCTCGTTCATAAGGCTCAATTCCGGTGATTTCATTCAGATTAATCAGATAAGAACGATGAACACGGGCAAACTTCCCCGGATCCAAACTTTCTTCCAATTGCTTCATGGTCATTTTTTTCAAAAACTTACCCTCTTCTGTATGGATAGCCACATAATCATCCTCCGCTTCAAAAAACCGCACAGACTGGATCGGGATAATTTTGATATCATTTTTTACCCTGACCACCAGCCGGTTGCTTTTTTCCGCCAGAGATTGTAATCCGGAATCTTCATCAGAGCTCGGGTTCCTCAACTGATTCAGTACACGTTCCATGGCTTGTTTGAAGCGCTCTTTAGAAAAAGGCTTAAGCAGGTAATCCAGGGCCTGAGCATCGAATGCCTTCAAAGCATACTGATCAAATGCAGTAGTGAACACAACCGCAGGAGCCTCATCTAGCAGTTCCAGCATCTCAAAGCCTGTAATCTTGGGCATCTGTATATCCAGAAAAATCAAATCAGGATGATGCTCTTGAATGGCTTTGAATCCGGAAAATCCATCCTGACACATTGCGACTACTTCGATCTGAGGATAATCCATCAGGTATTCTTTGACCAGTTCGGCAGCTAGTGGTTCGTCGTCTATGATAAGGGTCTTGATCATCAGAGATTTTTTGACTTTAAAATATGGGTATTTTTAATGTGACTTGAAAAACTTCCTGCTGAACTGACTTTTGGAGCAAATCCTTCCGTCCAAAAATTAAAAATAGCCTTCTTTCCACCGAACTCAGCCCAAAGCCTGTTCCAGATTGGGTCGAGGCAGTAGGATCAAAGGGATTTTTCACTTCCAAAATAAGGTAATTCCCGTCCAGTTGGGCCCTAATTTCAATTTTCACTTCACCTGCGACTCCGTACAGCCCATGCTTGATGGCATTTTCTACCAAGGGCTGAATAAGCAGCTGAGGGATTCGAATACTCTCTGTTCCCTCCCCGATATGAAAATCCACAGTCAACCTGTGGCCAAAACGGATCCTTTCGATCTCCAGATACATTTTTAAGGTCTGAAGTTCTTCCCTCAGCTCTACTCGGGACTGTAAATCTTTTCGAATTGTCCCCCTGAGAAAGTCTGACAACAAAAGAACCATTTCCCTTGCCCGCTGCGGCTGAGACACGACTAGAGAATTGATGGAATTTAGACTATTAAACAGAAAATGAGGCTGAAGCTGCTGACGGAGTTGGGTAAGTTCAGCCTCTTTGGCCAGTTCCAACATTTGGGATTCCCGTTTGTTGATTTCATCCTGCCGCTCCAGCTGAGAAACCGCCAAAGCCAACAAGGCCACCATCTGCTCCGCCATTCCCAACACAGTCCAACGAAGGTAAAGCTGTCCATTCAGCATCTCCCGATACGCGGAGTCTCCGGCATACCAATCCAAAACCCATCGGTGAATCCAAACGGAAATAAAGCTTAGGCTGATCGGGAGAAAAAAGATGAGCCAAACATTTTTCCCTTTGGGAGAAATCAGGCTGAACACCCGATCCAAAATCAAAACCCCTCCCACAAACAAAAAGGCATAAAAAAAGGCATCTGCCCCAGCCAAAGAAGATTCGAGACCCCATTCAATCAATAAAAAGAGGCATCCCAAGAACCAGATGAGACCGGCTCCCGGGATGACCCATTTACCCAGATTGGGATTGGAAAAGGCGTTTAGTAGCAAGAATAAGCGGTTTTAAATGACCGTTTAAGGTCGTTAAAAGGATTTGATTTCCAAACCTCCAAACAGGATCGTTCCTTTGAGCACAACGACTTTGGATGTATCCACTCCGCCTTCTCTGAAAAACCGCTTGTCTTCCAGGCCTGCGGCGATGTTGGTCACTTCTGTCCGGATATCCCAATGAGGTGGCACAAACAATTTGACTCCGCCAAAGATGATATCTACCTGAATGGTAATGACCCCGTTGAAATCCACTTGGGTCAAGTCCAAGTCTGCCCCACCAAAGGCTGCAGTGATTTTTCCTCCCTGAAAGTTTTTGGACATAAACTTCCGATTGACCCCGCTGAAGATCGCATCGATGTTCAATCGGTCATGAAAAGAAGTCCCTGTGGTCCGCGTAAACCCAGAGCCGGAAAAAGAAGAATCATTTGAAGAAGTAGAAGAAGTATTGCCATTCTCATCGACTACTTTGGCATCCTCTACCGAGGAGCTTCCAAAGGAAGTTTTGGAATTTTTTGATTGCCAGTTTTGCCGAATATCATCGAGTACTTGCTTTTCTCTTCTCTTCTGGGTGATTAAATAGATGCCTAGAACGATCAGACCAATTGGCCAGATATATTGCCCTAATCCAAAGTCAAATCCAAATTCATTTCGAAGAAGAAAATAACTGCCCAGGAAAAGCATCACCGCTCCAAAAAAGCTTCTGAATTCATGCTTGATCAGAGTAAATACCCCTATGGCGATCAAAATCATCGGCCAGGATAGTACCCATCCGGGGATGAAAAAGCCGAGTTTTCGAAGAAGAAGGATTACACCTATCCCAAGGATAATGAATCCCACAGCGATGCTGCCGTCATTGTTTTTTTTACTGAGTTGGTTCATGGTCTGTTTCGGTTTTGAATTATGGAACCAAAACTAGTATACCCCTCACCTCTATAAAACGGGCAGTAGGTGGACTTTGGAATAAAGTCGGTAAAGCCCCCCAAAAAGTCGGTGAATCTGCAGAAGTCAGTCTTTTTTCTTCGAAATGAGGAACTCAGCAAATTCCATATCCTCAGGAGTGGTGATTTTGATATTTTCCGGATTACCGGCAATCAGGCTGACCTGCCAACCTTGATGTTCATAGACCGTGGCATCATCGGTAAACTCAGGGATTTCAGTGACCTGAAATGCCTTCAGTATCTTTTCAACCTGAAAAGTCTGTGGAGTCTGGACCAATCGATACCGCTGCCTTTCCCGAAAAGAACTTTTGCCATCATCTGAAAGCTTCCGGATAGAATCTTTCAATGCTACCACGGCCACAGCGCTTCCGGATTGATGGGCTACCTCAAAGCTTTCTCTGATCACTTCTTCTTTCACAAAAGGCCTTACCCCATCGTGAATGGCAACCAGCTGAGTTCCGGAAGTCAAAGCCTGTAGCCCATTTCGGACCGACTGAAACCGGGAATTCCCTCCTGCGACCACTCGATGGGGAATCTCAAACCGGTAGGTTTTGCAAAGGGAATCCCAAAAAGCAAAATCGTCAGCAGGCAAAACCAAAATCAATTCCGCTTCCGGGACAGCTTGATAAAATATCCCTAGGGTATGCATCAATACCGGCAATCCACCAATGGGGAGATACTGCTTGGAAACCGGACCGCCCATTCGGGTGCCCCTGCCTCCTGCTACCAAAATAGCCGCCTTTTTCATGGCTGGTAATTCGTGTTTGATGTGGTAAAAAAGAATAAGCTAAAGGATAAAAAAAAGCTCCTTTCGGAGCTTTTGAATTTAAAGGATAAGCATGGCGTCACCATAAGAGAAGAATCTGTACTTCTCTTTGATAGCTTCCTTGTATGCTTTCATGATCAGGTCATATCCTCCAAAGGCCGCTGCGGTCATCAGCAATGTAGACTCCGGCAAATGGAAGTTGGTGATCAAAGAATTGGCAATTTTGAAATCGTAAGGCGGAATGATGAATTTGTCTGTCCATCCTGTCGAGGCTTTAAGTCTACCTCCGGCTGTCACGGAAGACTCAATGGTCTTCAGGGAGGTGGTACCTACAGCTACCACTCGCTTTTTGGCATCCAGTGCCTCATTGACCAGTCCGACTGTTTTATCCGGTATGTTGTAGTTTTCCGAATCCATCTTGTGCTTGGTCAGATCTTCTACATCTACCTGTCTAAAGGTACCCAATCCTACATGAAGGGTAATTGGAGTCACTTCCACTCCTTTCAATTCCAGCCTTTTAAGCAATTGAGGGGTAAAGTGAAGTCCTGCTGTAGGCGCTGCGACGGCACCCACATTTTTGGCAAAGACCGTCTGATACCGATCTCTGTCCTCTGGTTCAACCTTACGATCAATGATCTCCTTCAAAAGCGGGGTTTCACCTAGAGAATCGATGGTTTTTTCGAATTCTTCGGGAGTGCCGTCAAAAAGAAAGCGGATGGTTCTACCTCTGGAGGTCGTGTTATCGATCACCTCAGCGACCAAGTCACTGTCTCCGAAATACAGCTTGTTGCCTACCCGGATTTTTCGGGCTGGGTCTACCAAGACATCCCAAAGCTTAAGGTCAGGATTCAGTTCTCTCAGGAGAAAGACCTCAATTTGTGCCCCGGTTTTTTCTTTATTGCCATAGAGTCTGGCTGGAAAAACCTTGGTATCGTTGGTGACAAATACATCACCATCGCCAAAGTACTCCAAGATATCCTTGAAGTTTTTATGCTCGATCTGTCCGGTTTTTCTATGGACAACCATCAGTCGGGATTCATCCCGATTGTCAGTAGGATATAGAGCAATTAGTTTTTTAGGGACGTCAAATTTGAAATCTGATAATTTCATCTGTAGTTATTTGATTTGAATGGTCAGACCTGCTTTTTCCGGCAGGCGGTTTGAATTTCGAGTAGCTTTCCGAGGATAAGGGACTATCCCGATGTACAAGGAACACTTCATGCTCGATTTTCTAGGGTGCTTTTGAATGGATTCTCTTTAAATTCGCTTGGTTTTTGCTTTAAAAAGTGCAAAGTTAACAACAATAATGTCCAAATTCGCCTAACTTACCAAATTGTTTTAAACCAACTATTCATCGCATGCTGTTTTTCCGCCTTACCTGGGAAAGTTTCCGTTTTGCCATCAACGCACTGCGCACCAATCTCACCCGTACTATCCTTTCCCTTTTGGGAGTGACGGTTGGGATTTTCGCCATTATCACTGTATTTACCCTGGTCGATTCATTAGAGACCAAAATCCGTTCCTCTTTTGCATTTCTGGGCACGAATGTGATGCGGGTAGATCGATTTCCTTTTGAAGGAGGAGGTCCGGACTTCCCTTGGTGGAAATATTTCAGACGGCCTACCGCCAGCCTTTCAGAGTACCGTTTTTTGTCCGACCGGATCAAAAATGCGCAAGGCGTGACCATTTCAGCCTCCTCCAACACCACTATTCAGGCGGGCAGCAATGCCTTTGAGGGCATGTCCCTGACCGGCGTGGTCCACTCCTATCAGGACGTCTATGAAATAGTTCTGGAAGAAGGAAGGTATTTTTCGGAAGCAGAAATCGAAGCCTCAAGGAATCTGGCCATTATCGGAAAGAAAATTGCCAACACCCTTTTTCCCAACCAATCGGCTATAGGAAAAGAAGTCAAAATCAAAGGGATGAAATTTGTGGTGATCGGGATTTTTGAAGAAGAGGGAGAAGGATTTCTGGAATTGCCCTCCAAGGATGAGGCGTGCCTTATTCCGTATGGATCCTTCACTAAAATGTACTATACCGGTAGAAATGGGCTGGAGCCTACCATTGCAGCAAAAGGATTGGCTGAGGATGTGGGCTTGGTCGCCCTGGAAAATGAAATGACCGGTCTGCTACGAGCCAAAAGAGGACTTAAGCCTACCCAGGAAAATAATTTCGCCCTGAACAAAACAGAATTTATTCAAAATGCCATCGGCTCTATTTTTGATGTAATTTCCGTGGCGGGTTGGGTAATTGGAGGATTTTCCATTTTGGTTGGTGGATTTGGGATTGCCAACATCATGTTTGTCTCCGTCAGGGAGCGAACCAACATCATCGGAATTCAGAAATCCCTTGGAGCGAGAAATTACTTTATCCTTTTCCAATTTTTGTTTGAGGCCATTTTCCTGAGCCTGATTGGTGGAGGTACAGGAATTCTCCTCGTTTTCCTATTGAGTTTCGTCCCGCTAGGAAGTTTGGACCTGATTCTTTCCTTTAAAAATATCATTTTGGGATTGGGAGTATCCTCTGCAATCGGTGTGGTCGCCGGTATTGTTCCTGCCACACTTGCGGCTCGTTTAGACCCTGTGGAAGCCATCCGAACTGCCTAACCGGCAAAATGCACCAATGAAAAAAGGAGGCCGATCACAGATGGATGGGCCTCCTTTTTTTATTTTGATGATACTCAACTTTCCAAGTCTACCGTAGGCTCAGTGGGCAGAAGACCGGAGGCAGATTTGATCTTTCCTTCCAGTTCTTCCATCAATTCAGGGTTGTCCAATAACAGATTTTTCACTGCATCCCTTCCTTGACCGAGTTTTTCCCCATTGTAGCTAAACCAAGAACCGGCCTTTTTGATAATGTCCAACTCCACGCCCAAATCGATGATTTCGCCAACTTTGGAAATGCCCTGACCATACATGATATCAAACTCCACCACTTTGAATGGTGGAGCCACTTTGTTTTTCACCACTTTTACTCGGGTTCTGTTTCCGAGGACATTGTCTGCACTTTCCTTGATTTGACCGACTCGTCGGATATCCAAGCGCACGGAAGCGTAGAATTTGAGCGCATTACCTCCAGTGGTCGTCTCCGGATTACCAAACATGACCCCGATTTTTTCTCGTAGCTGATTGATGAAAATACACGCGCATCCGGTCTTATTGATGGCTCCAGTCAGCTTTCTGAGTGCTTGGGACATCAGTCGGGCTTGCAATCCCATCTTGCTGTCTCCCATCTCACCTTCGAGTTCTCCTTTTGGCACCAATGCAGCCACCGAGTCGATCACAATAATGTCGATCGCTCCTGAACGAATGAGATGTTCGGCGATTTCGAGGGCCTGCTCCCCATTGTCGGGTTGGGAGATGAGCAGATTTTCTGTATCTATACCCAGCTTTTCAGCATAGCTCTTGTCAAAAGCGTGCTCAGCATCGATAAAAGCAGCCATTCCTCCGGCTTTTTGAGCCTCAGCAATGCAGTGCATGGTCAGCGTCGTTTTACCTGAAGATTCGGGACCGTAGATCTCAATGACTCTTCCCCTGGGAATCCCACCTACGCCCAAAGCCATGTCAAGCCCCAGTGAACCGGTAGAGATCGCGGGGACTTCCAGGACTTTATTGTCACTCAGCTTCATTACGGTGCCTTTGCCGTATGCCTTTTCGAGTTTATCGATGGTCAGCTGTAGTGCTTTTAGTTTTTCTGCGTTATTACTCATGAGTTAGAAAAGATGAAAATTAAAGATTGGAAATTTACCAAATACCCAAGCATTAGCAATAGAAAGCTTGGATTGTTTTCGATTGCCAAATTTGTACATTTAATTTATCCGAAAAGCTCTATTTTTCGTTTAGAGAAACAAAACCTGAAGATTTTGTCAGTTATTGTCAGAAAAAACATGATTCGCTCGGTTCTCTTCCTTTTGGGGATCCTCTTTTTTTTCCATTTCTCAACCTCTGCCCAATCCAACAAGGCCTTCACTTTTGGCGAAGAATTGACCTTTGAGGTCAGCTATGGATGGCTTGAACTGGCCGAAGCCAAGCTTCAGGTGGCCAAACGGGCAGTGCAGGAAGGGAGCAAAGCACACTATAAAATAGATGCCTACGGCAAAACCAAAGGAGCCGCCACTATTTTCGGGAAGGTCAATGACAATTGGGGCACCCATCTGGATACGGGAAGCCTACTCCCCTCTGTCTCTTACAGGCACATTGAAGAAGGCAAATACCGGAAGCACGAAAAAGTCTATTTTGATCAGGAAAAGAAGTTGGCCAAAATGGAACTCTATGATAAAGAGAACAAAAACCTGAAAGAGGTGAAGGAATTTAACCTACCCGGTAAAGTTCAGGATTTGGTCAGCGGATTCTATTATCTAAGGACGATGGATCTTTCCCATCTTCGAAAGGGGGAATCCATCACCATCACAGGATTTTTCGATAAAGAAATATATAACCTAAAATTAATATACGAGGGCAAAGAGGAGATCGATACCAATCTTGGCAAACAAGAAACCTTCGTTTTTTCTCCCCAAATCCCCAAAAACAAACTTTTCAGAGGTGAATACCCAGTAAAAGTATGGGTAACCACCGATCAGAATAAAATCCCGGTGAAAATCAAAGCCAATCTTTTCATCGGTTCCCTGAATATTGATATTGCCGAAGCCAAAGGCCTTCGTTCGATGTGAGATTTGTTAATTTTTGAATAACCTCTGCTTAACTTTAGGGAAATTTCACGCGAAAAACCTGATCTAAAATACCGGTCAGCCAATGATTGTTTGGTTTTAATGAGCGATTATTGATTAATTTTAACCGAACCTTAAAACCATCTCCATGAGCGAGAAGCAGAAGATCAAAGTTTTGGTCGTCGATGATGAACCGGATATCGTTGAAATTCTAAAATACAATCTCCAAAAAGAGGGGTACGAAGTAGCCACAGCAGAAGACGGAATCAAAGCGGTAAAGACAGCCGTCAAATTCCAGCCTGATGTCATTTTGCTGGACATCATGATGCCCGGTCAAGACGGAGTGGAAACTTGCCTGCAGATCCGTCAGATTCCCGAGCTTAAAAATGCTTTCGTCATCTTCCTTACCGCCCGGATGGAGGAATACTCAGAAGTAGCCGCCTTCGATGTGGGAGCGGATGATTACATCACCAAGCCTATTAAGCCCCGGGCGTTGATGAGCCGGATTGCGGCCTTGTTTCGAAGAGAATCGAAAAAGGAGCAGGAGGTATCCCAAATCAAAATTAGAGACCTCGTTATCGACCGGGGCAGTTACACCATAAACAAATCAGGGAAAACCATCACCCTGCCCAAGAAAGAATTTGAATTGTTGTATTTCCTTGCCAAAAATCCTAATATGGTCTTCAGCCGGGATGAGCTTCTTCAAAACATCTGGGGTTCGGATGTTTTTGTTTTGGCCAGGACTGTGGATGTGCATATCCGAAAAGTCCGGGAGAAGATCGGAGAAGACTACATCACTACGGTAAAAGGCGTAGGATACAAATTCGACTTGGGATAACACATGCTGACCAACTCCAGGGGGATAGCACTTATTTTGGCAATAGCCATTGCTGCTTTGACGACGGCTTTCCTTTCCCTCATGGGCGAGAGTACGATCACTTATATGCTGGTGGCAGGTGCTTTGATTTTTTCCATTGCTTACTTACTCATCAACATCACTTTGGAGTTTCTTATCTTTAGAGAAATAGGAAACATTTACACCCTTTTGGAGAAAATTCAAAAAAAGGATCTCTCCGATATTCAGGACAAATCTTTCCGCTCATCCCTCTCCCCGCTTCGCAAAATCAACTCGGTAATCAACTCTTACGCCATCGCCAGGCAAAAGGAAATCGAGACCCTGACCAAGAATGCGGAATTCAGAAGGGAATTCATCGCCGATATATCCCATGAGCTCAAGACTCCTATTTTCGCCACGCAAGGATATATTCACACCCTTCTCGATGGGGCAATAGAAGACAAACACGTCCGGATGAAATTCCTGAAGAGAGCAGCCAAAAGCCTGGACTCCCTCGATGTGTTGGTTCAGGACCTGCTTACCCTCAATCAGATGGAGAGTGGAGTCATCAAGTTTTCATTTTCAGATTTTGACCTTCGGGAACTCATCGATGAGGTTATCGAAGAGCTGGAGCACAAAGCTTCCAAGCGGGAGGTGAAGATCAAATGGGAATACGACCCGGAAAGAAAGTACATCACTCATGCCGATCGACCAAAAATCTATCGGGTCTGCCAAAATTTGATTTTTAACGCCATCAAATACAATCACCACGGAGGAGAAGTGCAGATAGGACTTAAGCCCGGCAAAAACACCTTACAGGTAGAAATCAAAGATGATGGACAGGGGATCCCCCCGGAAGACCTCAAGCGCATTTTTGAGCGATTTTATAGAGTGGAGAAAAGCAGAAACAAAAAAGAAGGTGGCACTGGACTCGGATTGGCCATCGTCAAGCACATCCTCGAGGGGCACAAGAGCAAAATATCTGTAAGCTCTACGGTCGGAAAGGGATCAATTTTCAGTTTTTCATTGCCCATGGTTAAACTTGCAGAACAGGAAGATTTGACCAAGTCTGCCACATCCAAACAGTAAATAAAACAGGTCCTTTTTTTCATCCTATCTTTTGACTTACCTTTGCCCCTTCTTTGAAGAGGCGCAGGAAAATCCATGAAGAAAGTAGACTTTCAAAACCTTATACTATTTGAAAACGAGGATTACCTGGTGATCAACAAGCCGCCATACCTGTCGAGCTTAGACGACCGGCATGAGGCGCAAAACATCCTGGACCTAGCCAAGGCACACACCGCCGATTCTCAACTGTGCCATAGATTGGATAAAGAAACCTCGGGATGTCTGGTGATTGCCAAGAATCCGGAGGCCTACAGGCACTTGGCCATGCAGTTTGAAAACAGGGAAGTAGAAAAATTCTACCATGCAGTCATCGAAGGAATCAAGGACTTCCGTCAGGAGCTGGTAGACCGAAACCTCGTCGCGACTAACAAAGGCATCGCTAAAGTCAGTAAAGAAGGAAAGCCAGCGCAGACCGTGTTCAACACGCTGAAAACCTATTATGCGCACACCTTGGTGGAGTGTAAACCCATCACGGGTCGATTACACCAAATTCGCGTGCATTTAGCCTACCTGAAAGCTCCGATTTGCGGAGACACCTTATATGGTGGCAAGCCTTTGTACCTTTCTTCACTCAAGCGCCGCTTCAATCTCAAAAAAGACACCGAAGAGCTACCCATTATGCAGCGGGTTTCACTTCATGCCTATTCCATTGAATTTCTAGGTCTGGACGGAAAGCCCATTCGAGTCTCTGCTCCTTATCCTAAAGATTTTCAGGTATTAGTCCATCAGTTGGAAAAAAATGTCTGAGAAACAATAGGGTCCTGAAATCAAAAAAACCGAGGAATATTCGGGATTTTGGACCTAAACCCATGAAAATTAGGAATAAGGATTGGAAATAGTTTGCATAAAAAACAAAATGCATCTATCTTTGTGTCCCTTTTTGGGGTCGATAATTAAATAACAAGCTAAAAATTAAACAGTTACACAGTGGATACTCTGAGCTATAAAACCATCTCAGCCAACAATTCCACCGTAGAAAAGCAGTGGGTCGTCGTAGACGCACAAGCTGCGATTCTGGGAAGATTGGCGAGTGAGGTTGCGAAAATCTTGAGAGGAAAGACGAAGCCTAGCTTCACTCCTAACGTGGATTGCGGTGACAATGTCATTGTAATCAACGCAGACAAGGTACGATTGACGGGTGACAAGTGGGACGCCAAAGTCTATGTGCGTCACACCGGATACCCAGGTGGACAGCGAATTTCCACCCCAAGAATCCTGAAGCAGAAGTCTTCAGCGATTTTGGTGGAAAAAGCAGTTCGAGGCATGCTGCCTAAGAACAGATTGGGAAGAAAAATGTACGGTAACTTGTACGTGTATGAAGGTGCAGAGCATCCTCATGCAGCACAACAGCCTAAAACCATCACCCTTTAATCGCTAAATCATGGAAATGATCAACACAATCGGTAGAAGAAAAACCTCCGTAGCCCGAATCTACATGACTCCAGGCAACGGAAAAATCACCGTAAACAACAAAGCTATTGAAGTGTACTTCCCGTTTGATTTACACCAGATTGTAGTAAAGCAGCCTCTTGCCCTAGTAGGGGTAGAAGGCAACTACGACGTCAACATCAATGTAGACGGTGGTGGAATCAAAGGACAAGCTGAGGCAGCCCGTATGGCAATCTCCAGAGCTTTGTGCGAGTTTGACGCAGAGCACAGAGGTCCTTTGAAAAAAGAAGGCTTCCTGACCCGTGACCCTAGAATGGTCGAGCGTAAGAAGCCAGGACGTAGAAAAGCAAGAAGAAGATTCCAGTTCTCCAAGCGTTAATCGGAACGATCTTCATTCCATAGAAAACAATTTTATTCATGTCAAAAATCGAATACAAAGACTTACTGGATGCTGGTGTTCACTTCGGACACTTGACGAGAAAGTGGGATCCAAGAATGGCTCCATATATCTTCATGGAGAAAAACGGTATCCACATTATCGACCTCAACAAAACGCTTGCTTGCCTCGAAGAAGCATCCAACGCAATCAAGCAAATCGTACGTTCCGGCAAAAAAGTAATGTTTGTCGCTACGAAAAAACAAGCCAAAGACTTAGTAGCTGCAGAAGCTCAGCGTCTAAATATGCCTTACGTGACCGAAAGATGGTTGGGCGGTATGTTGACCAACTTCGCTACTATCAGAAAATCCTTGAAGAAAATGTCCGGCCTTGAGAAATTGATGAAGGAAGATTCTTACAAGAACTTGGCTAAGAAAGAGCGTCTGATGGTCAGCCGTCAGAAAGAAAAAATGGAAAGTGTACTTGGCGGTATCGCTGACCTGAGCAGACTTCCTGCAGCGCTTTTCGTAGTAGATATCAAAAGAGAACACATCGCCATCGCAGAAGCACAAAAATTGGGTATCCCGGTTTTCGCTTTGGTAGATACCAACTCCAATCCTAACGAGGTGGACTTCCCAATCCCTGCAAATGATGATGCATTCAAGTCTGTTTCTTTGTTGGTGAAAGCTTTCGGAGCAGCCATCGAAGAAGGTCTTTCCGAAAGAAAGAAAGACAAGGACGAAGCCAAGCTTTCTGAAGAGGAAGAGGCAAAAAGAGCCGTGGACGCCGAAACACAAGAGTAATCCACACCGATTTGAAATAAATAAAATTGAACATCCGGCCCAGGCCGATGTTCAATTTTTTTGTTTTTACTCTTTCCCCGGGTCAAAAGCTTAACCCCATGGAAATATTACCCGGTCTCCTGTTTTGTAACTTGGGCCGGCAATCACAGAAAATTATTAATCGCTAGATAAACTGATCACAACATGGCAATTACTGCACAAGACGTAAACAAACTGAGACAAATGACCGGTGCCGGTATGATGGACTGCAAAAAAGCTTTGACAGAAGCCGAAGGCGACTTCGAAAAAGCAGTGGACATCCTCAGAAAAAAAGGTCAAAAAGTATCTGCTTCCAGAGCAGACCGCGAGACCAAAGAAGGCGTGGTAGTAACCCGAGTAGCCGAAAACGGCGCAAAAGGAATCCTTCTTTCCCTGACTTGCGAGACTGACTTTGTGGCTAAAAACGAAGAGTTCGGTGCTTTCGCAAATACTTTGATCGATATGGCTGTGGCCAACAACGCTTCTTCTAAAGAAGATATCCTAGCCCTTCCTTTTGAAAACATCACCGTAGCTGAGAAAATCGTAGAAATGACCGGTAAAATCGGCGAGAAAATCGAAATCTCCCACTACGAAGTCATCTCCGCTGAGAAAGTGGTTCCTTACATCCACTCCAATGGCAAATTGGGAGTATTGGTAGGATTGGTCAACGCATCAGGTGCTGATGTAGAAGATGCCGGAAAAGACGTAGCCATGCAAATCGCTGCTATGAATCCAGTAGCCGTAGACAAGGACGGAGTGGATGCTTCCATGATCGAAAGAGAAATCGAAATCGGTAAGGAGCAGGCTAGAGCTGAAGGCAAGCCGGAAGAGATGTTGGAAAAAATCGCTATGGGTAAGCTTCAGAAGTTCTACAAGGAAAACACCTTGTTGAGCCAACAATTCGTAAAAGACAACTCAAAGTCTATCGCTCAGTACCTTGACGGAGTGAGTAAAGGCTTGACTGTAAATACTTTCAAGAGAATTTCTATCGGGTAATTATCCCAATTAAACTTCTTACAAAAAACCCTCTCGGAGCGATCTGAGAGGTTTTTTTTATGATATAATTTGTGTTTTTTAACATTTATCGTAATTTTAATAACTTAAATAGTTAAAATAATTGGATAATGGATAAAATTGAGAGAAAGGCATTTACAAAAAACTTCTTAGAGGCGATTGAACATCTAAAAGAGAAAAATCTTATCAAAACTGATAGAGATTTAGAATTAAAAGCAGGAATAAGATCGCAAAGAGTAACTGGGATGAGATCTTATCTGGAAAAAAATAATGGAAAGGCATATTACGCAACTCCAGATCAAATAAAAAAACTAAATGAATTATTTAATGTCAGTTTAGAATTTATTTATAAAGGGATTTACCCAATAATTGAAAGAAAAAAGGATATCACTATTGCGCCAGAAAGAGTTTCGGAAAACTACCAAACTATCTCTAAAGTCATGGAAGAAATTAATTTTTTAAAAGAGAAAATAGATTTCTTAAATGAAAGGGTAGATTTTCTTTTTGAAAAACTTAAATCAAAATAAAAAACTCTCAAAATCGTTTCTGGGGAGTTCGGTAATTCGGTCAAGAAACTTTTCCAAAGTTTGAAACTTTGGAAAAGTTCTTCTTCACCGAATTAGTTCATGAATTCATCAACTCTTCAATCTCTTCCGCTTCTATCGGAATATTCCGCATCAGATCGAAATATCCCTCTTCCTGAACCACCACATTATTTTCCAAGCGAATCCCAAACCCTTCCTCCGGAATATAGATCCCCGGCTCTACGGTGAATACCATTCCTACTTTGATCGGAAAATGCATGGTACCCACATCGTGCACATCCAATCCCAAATGATGGGAAGTCCCATGCATAAAGTACTTTTTGTAGGCGGGCCAGTTGGGATCCTGATTTTTGATATCCGTCTGATCGATCAATCCCAGTCCGACCAACTCCGATTGCATGATCAGGCCGACTTCCCGATGATAGTCCTGAATAGTCACTCCAGGACGAAGCATGGAAGCGGCTTGTCTTTTGACCCGCAAAACGGCATCATAGACCTCTCGTTGCCTTTTGGTGAATCTTCCGCTCACAGGAATAGTTCGGGTCATGTCTGCATTGTAATTCCCATATTCTGCACCTACATCCAGCAACAACAATTCCCCGGCATTGCAGGCTTTGTTGTTTTCGATATAGTGCAAAACACAGGCAGAAGGACCTGAAGCGATGATTGGCTCGTAAGCAAAACCCCGGCTTCTGTTGCGCACAAATTCATGAATAAATTCCGCCTCGATTTCATACTCGGTCACCCCGGGTTTGACAAAAGACAGAATCCTGCGAAAGCCTTTCTCGGTGATATCACAGGCGATTTGCATCTGATCGATCTCTTCCTGCTCCTTGACTCCCCGGAGTTCGTGCATGATCGGGGCTGCCCGCTCATATTCATGAAGAGGAAACTTTTCCTTACAAGCTTTGATAAACCTCGCATCCCGGGTCTCAACTACGACTCCTGCACGGAGATGTTCGTTGGTATTCAGGTAAATCCGCTCCGAAAGAGCCATTACCGAGTTGAATATCTGATCAAAGGCAGTCAACCATTGGATATTTTTGATCCCGGAAGCAGCCTCAGCCTCTTCTTTGGTGTATTTATGGCCTTCCCAGACTGCGATATGCTCGTTGGTTTCTCTGAGAAACAATACTTCTCTCCAAGCCGGGTTGGGGCAATCCGGAGCGATAAGCAGGATAGTTTCCTCCTGATCGATTCCTGATAAGTAGAAGATGTCATTGTTTTGGCGGAATTTCATCGTCCCATCTGCGTTGGTGGGCAGGATGTCATTGGAATTGAAGATGGCCACGGAATTTTTCGCTAGTTTGGAAGCAAGGTTAGACCGGTTGCGGATATACAGTTCTTTGGGAAGGGGTTGGTATTTCATAGTCAAATTGATCTCAGGGCAAGTTAATAAAACCTGTTTATCCTCGGAATCAAAATCAGAGATAGGGGGTTTAGACTTAAATTTGTACTTTCCAAAAAGGATTAGCGCAGCATGCAGTTGAATATAAAAGAGCTACCCAACGGGATTCGGATAGTTCACCAACAAGTCACCCACACCCGTTTGGTTCATTGTGGATTCATTCTCAACATCGGTAGCCGGGACGAAGATAAAGAGCAGGAAGGATTGGCTCATTTTTGGGAACACATGGCCTTCAAAGGCACTCATAAAAGGAAGACCTTTCATATCATTAATCGACTGGAATCACTAGGTGGAGAGCTCAATGCCTACACTACCAAAGAAAAAGTCTGCTTTTATGCCTCGGTATTAAAAGACCACTATCCCAAAGCAGCCGAATTGCTGTTTGACATTACCTTCAATTCTACTTTTCCCGAAAAGCAGATCGAAAAAGAACGGCAGGTGATTTTGGAAGAAATGGCCATGTATCGGGACTCACCGGATGACTCCATTCAGGATGACTTGGATGCTTTGGTCTTTGCCAATCATGCTTTGGGCAGGAATATTTTGGGGACAGAAGACACAGTAGGAAGATTCACCCAACAGGACTTCTTCGACTTCATTTCCACACATTTGGACACCTCTCAACTGGTTTTTTCAGTAGTAGGAAACATCTCCTTTGAAAAAGCCCTGAAGGCAATCGAAGGCCCACTGAAAGAAATCCAAACCAGACGGACCCTTTATGTCAGAAATGGATTTCACACCTACCAGCCCCAAATCAAAACGGTCCGCAGGGAAGTGTCCCAATCCCTCTGTGCCATAGGTAGGCCGGCCTACTCTCAGCATGACCCTAATCGGTACAAGCTCTTTCTGCTCAACAACATCCTGGGAGGTCCAAGCATGAACAGCCGATTGAACCTTTCCCTTCGCGAAAATTATGGCTACGTCTACAGCATCGAATCCAGTTATCAGCCTTTTTCAGACACAGGATTCTTTGGGATTTATTTTGGGACGGAAGAAAAAACCCTGAAAAAATCCCAGGCTATTGTCCATCGGGAAATGCAAAAGCTCCGAACCAAAACCTTGGGAACCCTTCAGCTCCACATGGCCAAGGAACAGGCCATTGGACAGATGGCCATGGCCGAAGAAAATTACGCAGCCTTGATGCTTGTCTATGGCAAAAGCCTGATCGATCATGACAAAATTGATCCCTTGGAGCGGATTTTTGACCAAATCCGCTCCACTACAGCCACCGACCTACTGGAAATCGCCCAGGACATCTTCAATCCTGAGCAGTTGAGCGTACTCACTTATATCCCTTCTTGATCCATGGAATTCATCGACCCAGCCTTACTGGCTTATTGCGAAGCCCATACCAGCCCGGAAGATCCTCTTCTCCAGAAAATCACCCGGGAGACCCAAGCCAAAGTCCTGATGCCACGCATGCTTTCCGGACATCTTCAGGGGAAAACCCTGGAGCTCTTTGCAAAAATGATCCGGGCTCAATCCATTCTGGAAATCGGTACCTATACCGGCTATTCGGGAATCTGCCTGGCTAGAGGCTTGAGCAAAGGTGGCAAACTGACTACGCTGGATATCAATGACGAACTGGAGCCCATGGTTCGGGGATTTTTTGAAGAAAGTGGTCTCGCCCATCAAATCGACTACCGACTGGGCAATGCAAGGGAAATCATCCCTACCCTTTCGGGACCTTTTGACTTGGTTTTCATTGACGCGGACAAATACTACTATTCTGAGTATTTCGACTTGGTCATTGACAAAGTCAGTCCGGGAGGGATTATTTTGGCTGACAATGTTCTTTGGTCAGGGAAGGTAGTACAGGAAGAAGGAAAAAAGGTAGACAAGGATACCCAAGCTTTGCTTGACTTCAACCGGAAAGTCCAAGAGGATTCCCGGGTCGAAAATGTACTTTTACCTCTTCGAGACGGGATTCTGATGGCAAGAAAACTGGATTAGGACAAAATGGGAATCATTTTTGCTATTTGGGGCAATAGCAATTGATTTTCCTGAAGACCATGACCCTAAGACTACCCAGCTTACTCTTTTTGACCTTTTTCAGCACTTTGGGAGCCCTCTGGGCCCAAATCCCCCAAGTGCCGAGTGAGATGGAATTTGCAGACCTCATCGTTCGAATCAATCCCCAAGCCAAACGGGAAATTCAACTGGATGTGGATGCACTATATCGTAACCCTACCTACTTCAAGCTCAAAAATGACCGGGTCAATCTATTCATGCCCATCGTAGAGCGGGAGCTCCGAAAGCAAGGAGCGCCTGATGACCTGAAATACCTGGTAATCCAGGAAAGCGGATTGATTGCAGATGCGGTCTCTACTTCCAATGCGGTAGGATTTTGGCAATTTAAGCAGGGAACTGCGGAGGAAGTGGGCCTAAGGGTGGATGGACAAATTGACGAACGGAAAAACATTGTCACTTCCACTCAGGGAGCTGCCAAATACCTCAAAAAGCATCAGGCAGTTTTGGATAATTGGATGACGGCACTTGTTTCCTACCAAATGGGGCTCGGGGGAGCAAAATCTTACTTCGGAAATCAGTATTCCGGCAAAAAAGTCATTGAAGTGGACCGTAATTCCCATTGGTATTTTAAAAAGTACTTGGCCCACAAAGTCGCCTACGAAGGACAAATTTCAGTTTTTGCTTCAAATCAACGATTAGCTGAGGTCCAAATCCAAGGTCCTGCTACATTTAGCACCTTAGCAAAAAGATTTGGTGTCAGCGAAGATCACTTGAAAGAGTACAACAAGTGGGCTGTCAATGGAAAAGTACCCGCAGGAAGTCACACCCTTTTCTATATCGCCGCAGGATCCCTTCCTGTGGAGCCGGCAATTGTCACAACACCTGAAAAGAAAAACAGCAATACTTCGACTTCTTCCTCCTCGAGTGCGGCTTCATCGGTTTACAAGCAGGCCGATTCCTACCCAAGAATCAGCGGCAACACTACCCAAGCCGGCAAACCCAATCAAATCAAAGTCAATGATCTCGACGGAGTACAAGCCTCCACCGCTACTACACAAAGTCAATTTGCAGACCGGGTGGGATTGAGGGAGAAAAAACTCAGAAAACTCAATGACCTGGAGCCCGGAGCAAGAATTGAAACCGGGAAGTATTACTATACCGAAAAGAAAAAGGCCAAAGCCGATGTGGAAACTCATATTGTGCAGCCCGGGGAAACACTTTGGAGTATTTCTCAGAAATACGGAATCCGGCTGGCTTCTCTAAAGTCCAAAAACAGAATCCGAAGTGATAGAGAGCTCAAGGCAGGCATGGTACTTCAGCTTCAGGAGCCCAGAAAACGGGGAGAGGAGATTCAGATTGTCCCCGTCAAAAACCCCTCATCAGCTCCCAGAACAGTGATTGCCCAGAACAACACACCTGCCCCAGCCCAAGCTTCTCCTCCTCCGATCAAAGAAGAGAAAACTTCCTCCAATCCAAGCTACCATGTTGTTAATCAAGGCGAAACGCTTTTTGCTATTTCAAGAAAGTATGGAATCACAGTAGAACAGCTGAAGTCTTGGAACAACATTGGCAGCAATAACCTCATCTCCATCGGTCAGAAATTGGTTATCTTCCAGCCCTGATTCAGCCTGTTATCCGAAGTAAATGCGACGTTTTCTCCTACTTTTCAGTGTATTTTTTTGTTTGCTGATCCGGACTTCGATGGGTCAGGATCGGATTATTGTACCTGATACGGTTTTGATCAACGGAGACACCCTGGTGATGCTGGGGGATTCCATTTTGATCGAGGAGCCGGAAAAGGAGATCTTTTGGTCTACAGGCGGAAATTACAACCTCAATATTCAGCAGGTCACCTTGAGCAATTGGGCTGCAGGGGGGGCCAGTTCTTTTGCGCTAAACTCCGGAGTATCCCTCTTTGCCAATTACAAAAAAGACAAAAAAGTCTGGGATACGCAGTTGAATATCAACTTAGGATTTAACCGGCAAAATGATCGGTCTTTCGAAACCCGAAAGACCAATGACAACTTTATCTTTTCGAGCAATTATGGTCGAGAGCTATCAGAAAAATACTTTCTCTCCACCCAACTTGACGCTAGAACACAATTACTGACCGGATACAAATACAGCCGACCTGCTGGCAGCGAATCTGAAATAAGAACCAAAATTTCGGATTTACTCTCTCCTGGCTACATTCAGTCCTCAACCGGTCTGAATTATCGAAGAACCTTCGAGGACAAAAGCAGCCTTTCCCTTATCGTATCTCCTTTCACCGGTCGATTCACCATTGTGCTCAATGACTCCCTTAGTAATGCGGGAGCTTTTGGGGTGACTCCGGGAGAAAATGTCCGGGCTGAGGCCGGAATGTCTTTTTCCACCAGGATTGCTGATTTTATTCTCATGGAAAATGTGACCTGGAGAGCCAATCTGAACCTGTTCTCTAATTACGAACGTTTTGGAAATATGGTGGTCAACTTTAACTCTGATATCCGATTAAAGGTCAACAAGTACATCTCCACCCGGATTGAGACGGTCTTGATTTACGATGAGGAGGTTTTCATCAAGCAGGATGATGGAAGCAGCAAGCAGGCCGTGCAATTCCAAAACCTGATCAATTTTGGCGTTTCGCTCGATTTTTAGAAATCCACATCCAGTCCAAACTTCCGCTGAAGCTCTATTAAGGCAGGATACTTTTTCATCAAGTGCAGGAGCTTGTCACTGTCTGTATACAGCTTTCCACTATGATCATCTTCTTCTTCCTTGATATGAACTCCAATGGTAAATCCATTGGCACCGGTCAACTTCCGAATCAAGCCCACCAAGTCAGGCTTCATTTTATAGGCAATCTCTTCCTGCATATGCCCGGAGACTTCGAGTCTGACTTCACCCGAGATCAATTTGATTTCTTGGTCCAAGATCGTCTGCTCAAACTTACGTTCGGCTTGTCGAAAGTGATTTCTGATTTCAGGCAGACAAGAATCAAGCAGGTCTTGGGTCAGAGGTTTTGATTCCTTAGGTTCCTCGACTTTTACTTCTTTTTCAGCAGGTTTGGGAGCCTCGGCTTCCTTTGCCTTTTTGTCTACCAACTGCTTGGTCTGGCTCAGACTGACAGGAATAGAGATGGTGGACTTTACAGGAGATTTTTTCTCCGGTATTGGTGTTGGGCTGGAAAGAGGAAGAGGTTTGACAGAATTCTCCGAGGGATTAGTTACCCTTTTTTTTTTAGCTCATCAGCCAAAGTAGCCATGCGGAAAGCATGGGGAAGTTTTGCCATCTTCATCAAGGCCAATTCCACATGAAGGCGCTGGTTTTTGCTGGTTCGGTAGTGGATATCGCACTGATTGGCAAGATTGAGCGCGGAGATCAAAAAGGATAAAGAGGCCTGTTGAGTCTGCTGCAGATAGCGCTCCTTGGCAGAATCTGATACTTGCAAAAGCTCAATCGTTGCTTCATCTTTTACTACCAAGAGGTCCCTAAAGTGTTCACTCAGGCCAACGATAAAGTTATGTCCATCAAAGCCTTTTTTCAGAATCTCATCAAAAATCAAAAGAACCGAAGAAATGTCTTCCGCTACCAAAGCATCCACTACTCTGAAATAATAATCGTAGTCCAGGATATTGAGATTGGCGATGGTTTCCTGATAAGTGACTTTTTTCCCTGCAGAATAGGTAACGATCAGATCAAAAATCGACAAGGCATCCCGAAGCGCACCATCTGCTTTGGTCGCAATCAGGCGAAGTGCCTCTTCCTCGTAATCGACCTTTTCCTTCTCTGCGATGTACTGCAGATGGTCTGCGATATGCTTGATTTGAATTCGGTTGAAATCAAAAATCTGACAGCGGGAAAGAATGGTCGGGATGATTTTGTGCTTTTCCGTAGTAGCCAAGATGAAGATGGCATACTTTGGCGGCTCTTCCAACGTCTTCAAAAAAGCATTGAAGGCCTGAGTAGAAAGCATATGCACCTCATCAATGATATAAACTTTGTATTGACCTTTTTGAGGAGCGTAGCGCACTTGCTCTACCAGATTCCGGATGTCATCTACGGAGTTGTTGGATGCGGCATCCAGTTCATAAATATTGAAAGAGGCGTTGTTTTGAAAAGAAACGCAGGAATCACAAGTCCCGCAGGCTTCGAAGTCTTTGGTCAGTTTTTCACAGTTGATGGTCTTGGCGAGAATCCTGGCACAGGTGGTCTTCCCTACCCCTCTAGGTCCACAGAAAAGAAAAGCCTGGGCAAGGTGATTATTTTTGATCGCATTCTGAAGCGTAGTGGTAATATGCTGCTGCCCCACCACACTCTTGAAATCTGCCGGTCTGTATTTTCTTGCCGAAACGACGAAATTTTCCATCGCTGCAAGATATAAAAAAGTGGATACTCAGGAAGGGAGAAAAACGAGCTATGGTAAAGTTTTTCAGTAATTGATTGATTTTTAAACGGATTGGAAAATTGAAAAATTCAATAGGTTGGAAGGTTGGAAAGTTGAAAGGTTAGAAAGTTGGAAGGTTCGAAGGTAGGGAGATTTGAGAGCAAGAAGGTTGCAAAGTTAGATAGACAACTAAGCTTTGAAGAATAGGATTCAATTAGCTTGCCCTTTTCGTAAATCCCAAATCATAAATCCAAAATGAACGAATTTTCTCCTACTTTTGTCTTCCTAATGAAATGGGGCTGACCGGTTTTGACAGTAAGTATAAAGATCGGGCTCGCATGCAGGCTGGAGTATGTACGGCCTTGAACGATTCATACGAACGATAAATGGCGAAACTTCTTACGCCATGGCTGCCTAATCTCTCCTAACTAGGACAGATCGCTTAAAGGGTTGAGTCGCGAGAGTGATTCCCCGGCCACATCTCCCCACTCGCCGTCTGATCCGGGTGGATTCGAGGTGTCGACTTGATCGGACTGCTGCTTGTGATGCGATTAAGCAAGCTTAAGACCAATCGATAAGCCAAACTCAGGTGTGTCACCCAGCATAATTTGGTCGAAAACCCAACAGGTGACTAAGCATGTAGACGGTACGGTGTTTCCTTATCTGGACGCGAGTTCGAATCTCGCCAGCTCCACTAAAATCCTCTCATCTCCTTGAGAGGATTTTTTTATTTTCAGCGCTTTTCCATTTCTCTACATTTCCAAGCAATTTCTTACTTTATCCATCTATTCCAGCTTCTATGAAAAAACCAGTATTCTTCGCGCTTTTCCTTTTCGCCTGTAATGTCATCCCGCCAGAACCCTCGGACTTTACCGTAGAGGAGGTGAGTGTGGTAGGCGGCCCGGTTCTTTCGGTTCAGGATAGTGTCGGACTACTTTTAAGGGTCAGGGGCCTCCCCCCTACCAATGCATGGAAGATGGTATGGGAAGTCAATGGCCAGGATGTATTCACTCAAGATGTCTCGGGAAAGCCAGGAACTTTTTCTTTTACTAAAAAGTATCGTGGAACCCAGACTGGGGAATATCTTTTCAAAGGATGTATTCAATCCAAAACCAGAAGAATTTGTGATGAGACTACTTTCTTTCTCCAATAGAAAAGGGAATTCTTCTTAGCCTGTAAAATAGGCCTCCAACTCACTCATCATCGCTTCTTTTTCCCTCAGGTCACGGATGATTTTTCCCTTTTCGAGCAAAACAATCCGGTCACAAATCTCCGTCACATGATTCAGGTCATGGCTGGAAATCAAAAAGGTTCTTCTGGAATTCTCCGTTTCTCTGAGTACCAGTTTCTTCAATCGAATCTGAGAACTTGGATCCAGATTTTCGAAAGGTTCATCCAAAAACACCACTTCAGGATTACCCATGAGTGCTGCAGCTATGCCGACTTTCTTGAGGTTTCCTTTGGATAGGTCTCGGATGTACTTCTTTTTGCCCAAGACCTCGTCATTGAATAGATCCACAAACTTCTCCAAATGCAGCCTTAAGTCAGCTTCGGACATTCCGTAGATTTTTCTCAGAGACTCAAAATACTCATCTGGAGTCAGATAGGACAAGAGCATGTGCTCGTCCAGATAGGCTCCTACTCTGGCTTTCCAAGATTCAGTTTGGGCTACATCCTCCCCATTGATGGTGACCTTGCCACTGGTAGCTCTTACCAAGTCAAGCATGATTCGGAAAAGTGTTGTCTTCCCGGCACCATTGTTTCCAACAAGGCCGAAGCATTGGCTGGAAGGGATTTCCAGATTTTCGACATCCAAAACGACGGCATCTTTGTATTGCTTTTTCAGCTGGTTTACAGTAATCATAATTCTTGGCGGAATGAAGATGAAATTTCGTAACGGTTATTGAGCACTCTATTGATATTGACTTGGGACAAGGGTTTGAAAGCCACCATCCCAATCAGTCCGATGACTCCTAGCGCGATCACCCCGGCTACTTCATTGAAAAGAAAAAATACCGGCAGATAGATTGCATAAGGTAAAATAAACATCGGGATAAACATCAGCCACTGTGCCGCACCCATGCCTTCGTAGTTAAACATGGCCCCTTTGTTTAAATCCATCGGCTTGGGCTTCCAGAGGGAAAAGTAAATGATGACATGCATCAACACGCCGATATTGAATAAGAAGCAGCACAGATGCAAAAGCAGAAACTGCAAGCCGAAAAAGGCGTAAGGAATCGAGGCCAGAAAGCAAATAAAAGAGGTCCCGATGAAGAGCAGGTATTTCCCTCTGATCAGCGATTCAATCCCATTCTTTTTGCTGATATAAAAATCAAAATTGGAGGAATTCCAACTGAGAAAAACCTGGGCATATTGGAGCATAAAGATACCGGTAATGAAGACTCCAACGAAGATAAATATCCAGTGGAGGCCGCTACCCTCCTCAGTGGCATATTGAGGGTTTTTGTAGAAAATCAATCCATAAAGCAGGAAAAATCCAGCCAACATCAGGTAAGTCCTGCTCTTTTTGTGCCGGATGATGAGCTTCCACTCCAAATTGGCCAACTCTCCCGCCAAACCGAATCGGGAGAAAAAGCCGATACTCTGATTGACAAAACGGACATCTTCCTCTTCCGTCAAATCTTCCAGATAGGCATTGACCACATAAAATTTGAAGCAAAGCACATAGGCACCCGCAGAAAAAGCCAAAATGGCAAGAAATGGAAGAGGACTCAGCAAAGCTAAATCAAACACCGGCTTCATGATTTCGCCCAAATTAAACCAACCCATATAGCTGGAACCTGTCCCCAACAGCAAGACTGCCATGACAGAGATCAGCCCAATCATGCTGTCATCAAAACGCTGCTTGAACCAAAGCATAAACCAATGCAAAGTCCAGCTGGTGAGCAAAATGGAACCTAACCAGGTAATTACCCCTTGCCAACCGTATTCACCGCCTACTACTTCCAAAGAAAAAGGAAGGAAAAGCAAAAGAGCGATCAGAGAAAGTGGGGAAATAAAGGACCTGAAAAGGAGAATATGAACGATTCGTTTTTTCCCGATAGGCAAATGAAGAAGACTTTCCAGGTCTACCACCGGCAATTTTTGGATAAAATACCGATACATGAACTCCGCCAGAAAGAAGTAAATCAGATAGCTGTTGAGTACATCTAGAGGATTTTGGCCTTCAGCCAACTGCTCAATTATCCGCTTGAGCAGAAATCCGGCTGCAAAAACGTAGCTAAGGAGAAGCAGGGCCAGAAATCCCATGAATAGATTCATCAGGAGACTTTTGGCGAAAGAAGTGGACCGGACACTTTTCAGAAACTGCAGTCGGATAAGGGTAAAAAACATAGGCTTTTGTCTGGAGTTTTTTAATTCTTGACCAAAATAGACCCAAACCTTTTAATTTTTAAAATAAATTTGACCTCAAAAAGGATAAATGAGGAATAAACTACAGGAATTAGGATTTTTTGAAGCGGTGGAGCAGAGACGATCTGTACGAATCTTCGATCAGACTGCTCCTTTTGACCATTCGATTGTCCAAAAATGCCTCGAGGCGGCGATCCTTTCCCCCAACAGCTCCAACCTACAGCTCTATAACTTTGTCCGTGTTCCAGAAAACTCTCCTTTGAAAGATCGGTTGGCCCAGCTTTGTATGGGACAAAAAGCAGCCACTACCGCCCGGGAATTGGTCGTGGTGGTAACCCGAAGAGACCTTTGGAAATCCCACGCCAAAGCCAATTATGATTACATCAAGAAATCATACGAAGGCAAGCCGGACAAAAAGCAGAAACAGGCATTGAGCTATTATGGCAAATTGATCCCCAAGCTGTATTCCTACTACCCCGGCTGGTCATTAATCAAAAAGCTAATCGCTTGGTGGGTGGGGCTAAAAAGACCCATGGTGCGGGAAGTGGGTGAAACGGAGGTTCGGATTTCTGTTCACAAAAGTGCTTCTTTGGCCGCAATGACCTTTATGCTCGGGATGAAAGCCTCCGGCTACGACACCTGCCCCATGGAGGGACATGACTCCAAGCGGGTGAAAAAGCTGCTCAATCTCCCCTCCTCCTCAGAGATATGCATGATTATCGGCTGTGGAAAAGGCCTTCCTGAAGGGGTTTATGGTGAGAGGTTCCGAGTTCCTACTGTTGAATTGATCAAAGAGAGCTAGGAAAATAATCTATTTAAAAATCATCGTTGATTTCGATCCAGTATCCATCAGGGTCTTGGATATAGATCTGCTTGATTCCATCCACCCGGTTGGTGATTTCCCCTTTGACCCCAGCCCAGCTTTCGAAAGGATAATTTCTTGCCTTCATATTGGCCACAAAAGCGGCCATATCCGGAATGCTAAAGCACAAATGATTGGTTTTGGATTTTTCTTTCGGATGATTGGCTGCTTCAATCAAATGTAAAGAAGCTCCTCCTCCGATGTCGTACCAAGCATGGAGGCCGTCTTTGAAGGGTTCATCGATTTCTTGAAGTGATAGGACATGCTGATAGAAATCCATGCTTCGTTTCAATTCTGTCACATGGACGGCAATGTGATTCACTTTGATTTGAGCAAATGAAGACATGGCTAAAGTCAAAAGAAAGCTGGTGAATAGGATTTTCATGGCTTTTTGGGTTGATGGACTAATGATAGGGACTTTTGGCCTGAAATGAAAAAGCCAGGCAAATCAATTTGCCCGGCTTTTCTTTTGATGGGTCAGAAATATACTTATTCCTTTAGGGTCGTTGCCAAAGCAATGCGGTCCGCCTCGTCAAAAAGATTGATCGCCCGCATATAGACTTCATTGATATCATTGACCACTTTGTAGAAGGCATTGTCATCAAATATCTGACGACCCAAATGAGCTTTGACCAATAACCTCAGGTATTCCTTAGACTTGTTAAAATCCTTGGCATCAAAATCCACTTTATTTTTCTTGCCAAACTCGGTCAACTCCATCAGCATAGCATCACTGACTTTATATTGGGTATAATACTCATCCAAGGTCATAGAAGTGAAGCTATCCTTATTCTTGCCATAGAAATCCAAGATAAACTCTCTGGAGGAGTCCGAATTGAATAAACGGGTCACATAGGCACTGTTCATGGTGGTATCCAATGGCACAAAGTAATCCGGCATGATGCCTCCGCCTCCGTAGACCAATCGGCCTTTTTTGGTTTCGTATTTTAGACTGTCATTGAACTTAATGCTATCTGCTGAGAAAAACTCTCCATGCTCATACCGGTCCATCCAGTCTTTTTCGTAGGCCTCGTAGTCTGAGCTGTAGGGCTTTTGAATTGATCTTCCTGAGGGGGTGAAATACCGAGCAATGGTCAATCGCAATTCAGCTCCATCCGACAAGTCAATCGGCATTTGCACGAGACCTTTTCCGAAAGATCTTCTTCCCACGATCAGTCCCCGGTCATTGTCCTGAATAGCGCCCGCCAAAATCTCAGAGGCAGAGGCAGAACCCTCATTGATCAACACGATCACAGAGCCCTCCTCAAACATACCCGGCTTGAAAGCAAAAGCCTTCTGACTGTATTGAGATACTTTTCCTTCTTGTGAAACGATCAAATCTCGATCTCCCAATAATTCGTCGGCCATATTGATAGCAGCCCCCATATATCCTCCGGGATTACCCTGAAGGTCGATGATGAGCTTTTTCATGCCTTTCACCTGAAGATCACTGACTGACTTTCTGAATTCCTCATAGGTAGTCGCTGCAAATCGGGTCACTTTGATGTAGCCGATTTCGTTATTGACCATGTAGGCTGCAGGGATGCTGTATTGAGGAATTTTATCCCTCGTGATTTCGTAGGTGATCAGGTCCGGATTATTCTTTCGCTTGATGTCCACCACCACTTTGGACCCTCTTGGACCTCTGAGGTAGTCAAATACATCCCGGTTGGTAATGCCAATACCTGCGACGTTTTTCCCGTCCACGGAGATAATCTGATCTCCGGACTGAATTCCCAAAGCTTCGGATGGACCTCCTGTCAGCGGAGCCACTACATAGATGGTATCTCGGATGATACCAAATTCAACCCCTATCCCATCAAACTCCCCTTCCAGTTGAGACTGGGCCAAGGAAGCATCTCGGGCAGGAATATAGCTAGAGTGCGGATCCAGGTGTTCCAGCATCTTGTTGATACCGAATTCCACCAGTTCGTTGGTATTGACGCTGTCTACATAGTCCCTATTGATGTATGTCATAATCTCCTGTAGCTTGTACAGGGCTGCTCTGAGATCATTTTGATTGCCTTTGGGTTCGGCAAAAGTCGCCCCGATCCATATTCCGGCAGAAATAGCCAAGGCCAAAAGTATGGGCAATCTGATTTGGGCTTTTGAATTTTTAGTCTCGCTCACGTGATTTATTGTTATCTCCTCTAAGTAACTCAAACTACAAGAAAATCATTTGAGTTTAAAATGGATTTTAGATAAAATTAACGATTCATTATACGATAGGAAAAGATAAAGGTCTGAATACCCCAACTTTTTCCCTCAAAAAAAATTATTTTTGCTCAATGAAGTTAAATCCCGGTTTTGAAAAAAATTCAGTTGGTGAGCTAGTTACGGAAAATTACGTCTTTGCCGCTGTTTTGCACTACTTTGGGATCAGCTTTTATCAATACCCGACCGATTCTCTGGAAAAAGTCTGCCGAAAGCACAAAGTCAATCCCCAACAGTTGGTTGCCGAACTGGAAGCTTGGGCCGAACAAAAAGACCCATCTCTAGAAGACCTGTACCTCAATCCCATCGAACTGCTTGTCGCTTATCTGAAAAAGAAACATTATTTTTTTGTCAGGCAGGAACTCCCTTTTCTCTCCAACATGGTCTCAGGGATCACAACAGACCTGAGATACTCATCGCTGATGGCAGATTTGAAAATCATGTTCCCCCTCTTTGTAGAAGACTTCATTCATCATATCCATGAGGAAGAAAGCCGAATGTTTAAGCGAATCGAGCTGCTTCAGGATATCGAAGACGGGAACTTTCGCACCCAAGATGCATTGGTGATTCTGGAAAAAGACCCTATTCGGCTGCTTGCAGATCAACATGAAATCCACGACGATGAGATGCAGGGAATCCGGCTGCTGACCAAGGATTATTTCCTCGAAGAGGATGCCCCCCTGACCATGAAAGTCCTCTATCATGAGCTGCAGAATTTTGAAAAAGAGCTGTCCATCCACGCCAAAATTGAGGACGAACTGCTATTTCCCAAAGCTGTTCAGCTGGAAGTAGAGGCTCTGAGGAAAATCCGCAAACAAATCCAAACCAACTGATGGCAAGAATCCTCGCCATTGATCTGGGAACCAAGCGCACCGGAATCGCTGTTACTGATCCGCTGCAACTCACGGCAAATCCTTTGGAAACCATAGAAACGGCCCAACTGATTCCGTTTCTGAAAGCCTACTTTGCCAAAGAGGAAGTCGAGACCCTTGTGCTGGGTCTTCCCATCCGACTCAATGGGCAGGATAACGAAATGACCCCGAAGGTCAGGAGCTTGAAATTGGAACTTGAACGCATATTCCCAGAGAAAAAAATAGAACTGATCGACGAGCGATTCACTTCAAAAATGGCCATGCAGAGCATGATCGCCATGGGAAGCAAGAAAAAAGACCGAAAAGAAAAGGCAGGCAACCTAGACAAAGTCTCGGCTGCTATCATCCTTCAATCTTATTTAGAAAGAAAATGATTTACCCCATCGTTGCCTATGGCAATCCAATATTGAAAAAAGAAGCTGAGGACATTGTGGAAGGAAGCGATATTTCCCAGTTGATCCAGGATATGTATGCTACCATGGACCATGCCAATGGAGTGGGGCTGGCTGCTCCTCAAATCAACCAAGGAATCCGCCTTTTTGTCATCGACAGTACACTCATGCTGGACGAAAATGACGAAGAAAAAGGAATCCGAAAAGCATTCATCAACCCCATCATCCTGGATGAATATGGGGATAACTATGGTTTCGAAGAAGGCTGCCTGAGTATCCCTGATGTACGGGCGGAAATCATCCGGCCCGAAAAACTGACCATTGAGTATTTTGACGAAAACTGGAACCTGCAGGAAGAAGAGTTTTCCGGAATGACCGCCCGAGTAATTCAGCATGAATACGATCACTTGGAAGGAATTCTTTTTGTGGATTACCTGAAAGGGTTGAAAAAAAGACTCATTCAATCCAAACTGATTGAGGTGAGCAAAGGAAAAATCTCCACGGATTACCGAATGATCTATCCGCTGCGCTGATGGATAAAAGCCCCGAAATAAAGATTGCCCTCGTACAGCCGGATTTGAATTGGCTGGATAAAACTGCTAATCTGGCGATGCTGGAAGAGAAAATCTGGGAGTTGAAGGGGCGATGCGATCTTATAGTGCTGCCGGAGATGTTCCCGACAGGATTTACCATGGAGGCCCAGAAGTTGGCCGAGCCTATGAATCTTCACATCCACAAATGGATGAAGCAGATGGCAGCCCAAACCGGGGCAGTGATCACAGGCAGTGCAATCATCAGCGAAGGAGGACACTTTTTCAATAGACTTCTGTGGGTATACCCGGATGGCCACACCGAGCATTACGACAAGCGTCATCTGTTTAGAATGGCAGATGAGGAAAAAACGTTTTCCCCCGGAAAGCAACTTCCGATTTTTACCCTGAAAGGTTGGAATTTTTGCCCTCAGGTATGCTATGACCTTAGATTTCCTGTTTGGTCCAGAAACGGTTGGGAAGATGGACTTGCAGGTTATGATGTCTTATTTTATGTTGCCTCATGGCCTGCGGCAAGAATCAGCGCTTGGGATACTTTACTGCCAGCCAGAGCAATTGAAAACCTCGCCTTTTCTTTCGGGGTCAACCGCATCGGAACAGATGGAAATGGAATTCACTACAACGGGCACAGCGGAGTTTTTGACTTTAAAGGGGGAAAAGTCCTAAACTTGGGAGAGGAAGAATCCATCGAAATCATCTCTCTCAATTTCAAGGATTTGGAAGATTACCGGACCAAATTTCCCGCTTGGCAGGATGCAGATTCTTTTCAGATCACCAAATAAACCCGGAAGAACGGCCTTAACTCTCCTTGAAAGGCAGTTTGAAACCATTCCAATTTTTGTATTTTAGCCCTCCAATTTGGCCCTGTCCTTATTTTTCCCCAGCCGAAGAACCAAATTTTCGGACCAAAAAAAGACAGACATAAATCCTTCACCACTAGATGATACCTATGAGTCACTCACCCAAAATTCTCTACACTCTTACCGACGAAGCTCCAGCGCTAGCTACTTATTCCTTACTACCGATCGTTCAGGCATTTACCCAATCAGCAGGCATAGAGGTGGAAACAAGAGACATCTCACTTTCCGGAAGAATCATTGCTAATTTTCCTGAGTTTTTAAAACCAGAACAACAAATCGGAGATGCTTTGGCAGAATTGGGGCAGATTGCTACTACGCCTGAAGCCAATATTGTCAAGTTGCCCAATATTTCTGCCTCTGTACCGCAGCTGAAAGCAGCCATCAAGGAATTGCAGGAAAAGGGGTACGCTTTACCCGACTATCCCGAAGAGCCTAAAAACGAGGAAGAAAAATCGATTAAAGCAAAATACGACAAGATCAAAGGATCTGCAGTAAACCCTGTTCTTCGCGAAGGCAACTCCGATCGAAGAGCTCCCTTGGCAGTAAAAAACTACGCCAAGAAACATCCCCATTCTATGGGAAAATGGAGTGCAGATTCCCAAACCCATGTAGATAGCATGAGCTCAGGAGACTTTTACGGAAGTGAAAAGTCGATCACCTTATCCTCTCCTACTACAGTTTCCATTGAACTGAGCTGTAAAGACGGAAAGAAAGAAATACTCAAATCAGGATTCAAGCTTCAGGAAGGAGAAGTAATCGACGCAGCCACTTTAAGTGTAGCCCAGTTGAAAGTATTTCTTGCCAAAGCAAAAGCCGATGCCAAGGCAAAAGGCGTCCTGTTTTCACTCCATATGAAAGCCACCATGATGAAGGTTTCCGATCCTATCATCTTTGGTCATGCGGTACGGGTATTTTTTGAGCCGGTTTTCACCAAACATGCAGAAACGCTCAAATCCATTGGAGTAGACGTCAATAATGGCTTTGGAGACCTTTTAGCGAACTTGGATAAGCTTTCCGAAGAAAAAAAGAGCGAGATTCTTGCCGATATTGATGCATGCTATTCAGACGAACCGGACTTGGCCATGGTCAATTCGGACAAAGGAATTACAAATCTCCACGTACCCAGCGATGTGATCATCGATGCCTCTATGCCCGCTATGATCCGAACTTCCGGTCGAATGTGGAATAAGGAGGGAAAACTTCAGGATACCAAAGCAGTAATTCCAGAC
The DNA here is from genome assembly GCF_036245625.1 of Algoriphagus confluentis. NCBI lineage: Bacteria > Pseudomonadati > Bacteroidota > Cytophagia > Cytophagales > Cyclobacteriaceae > Algoriphagus > Algoriphagus confluentis. The sequence continues at coordinate 9,142 of NZ_BTPD01000005.1, read as the reverse complement.
CGCAGCTATGCCGGAGTATATCAGACGGTGATTGATTTTTGCAAGAAAAACGGGGCCTTTGACCCGGCCACCATGGGTTCTGTTCCTAATGTGGGTTTGATGGCACAGAAAGCCGAAGAATATGGCTCACATGACAAAACTTTCGAAATACCTTTCGACGGAACAGTAAACGTAGTCGACGGGGAAGGAAATGTACTCCTGTCCAATGAAGTCGAAGCCGGAGATATCTGGAGAATGTGTCAGACCAAGGACGCCCCTATTCAAGACTGGGTAAAACTTGCGGTGACCCGAGCGAGACTATCTCAAACTCCTGCTGTTTTCTGGCTGGATAAAAACCGGGCTCATGATCGGGAATTGATCAAGAAAGTGGAGCAATACCTGCCTAATCATGACACCAAAGGGCTGGAAATCCACATCATGTCTCCTGTGGAAGCCACCCAATTTTCTTGCGAAAGAATTGTGGAAGGCAAGGATACCATCTCCGTGACAGGAAACGTGCTAAGAGACTACCTGACTGACTTGTTCCCCATTCTGGAAGTGGGCACTTCTGCCAAAATGCTCTCCATCGTTCCGTTGATGAATGGAGGCGGCTTATTTGAAACAGGAGCCGGAGGGTCTGCTCCCAAGCATGTGGAGCAATTTGTCACCGAAGGTCACCTCCGATGGGATTCTCTCGGCGAATTCCTCGCTTTGGCAGTTTCTTTGGAGCATTTGGGTGAAACCTTCGGAAACGAACAAGCCAAGCTTTTGGGAGCAACGTTGGACAAAGCCACAGGAAGATGGCTGGAAGAAGACAAATCTCCTGCTCGAGTGGTGGGCAAGCTGGACAATCGAGGCGGGCATTTCTACCTAGCCATGTATTGGGCGGAGGAATTGGCCAAACAAACCGAAGATCCTTCCCTGGCAGCTAAGTTTGCTCCGATAGCTAAAGCAATGGCTCAAAACGAAGAAAAAATCGTCGCAGAATACAATGGTTCCCAAGGAAAGCCGGTGGACATCGGCGGATATTACAGACCTGATGAGGCCAAGACTTCTGTCGCTATGAGGCCGAGTCAAACCTTTAATGAAATTCTTGCTCAATTGGTATAAAAGAGTAAAGCCGGGTTTTTAACTCGGCTTTTTCATTCCAACTTTTCCAAAGTTCTAAACTTTGGAAAAGTTTAGACTAAACGACTAAGCGAGATGATATTTCACTCCTTGCTGATCCATAAATTCTTTGATGGCAGAGACATGAATGCACTCTCCCAAATGAATAAAGGAGTAATCATTGACTTTTTTCGATTTGCCGTGTGCTACGATTTCTTTCTCCTCAATATCAAATCCCAAATGCAGATGCTTGGTCCGGCTTTGCATCCCTACTACTACGCCCTCTGAATCAAAAAGCGGTCCACCACTCTGCCCACGAAGCCCGGGGGTACTGAGTTCTATACCATAGATTTTTCCCTTTTTATCCCCCAGAAAACGGGTGACCATTCCCTCCATAGGAAATCGGGGAGATCGGGGCTGTCCTACCTGGATCCATTCCAATTGATCTTTGGTCGAGTTTAGCTGAAAATTATTGAATTCAGGAAAGGGAAACCCCAGCCGGCAAAGCATCTGACCGGGTTGGACTTGCTGATTGTCTTTCAAAAACCTGGGGAATTGAGTCACTCCCAATTTTTTAAAACCCTCGATCTTGATCAAGGCCAAGTCGTATTCCGGATGGTTGACAAAGCGGATATTGGTGATTTTGTCTACACAATCCACAAAAGTGATCCGCATTTCGACGGTTTTAGAATCATCCAGTCCCAATTTATTGGCCACAGTTTTGGCCAATTGGGAAGACAGTCCTCTGCTTTCACTTTGATATTGATGAAATTTCTTATTGATCATGTCCGCTTGGGTAATCCATTGTGCTACATGCTTGCAGGTCAAAGCCCAGCCCTCCTCATTGACAAAAAAGAGAGTGGCTGCTCCTCTTTGAGCTTTTTGGCTTCCAAAATTTCGGGAAATAGAATGGATGGCACGGGTAAAGCCCGCAACTTCTTGAATGGCTCGAACAAACATAAGCTAAGGAAGGATGAATCCTGAAATTAGGCAAATGAGGGGATTTTCTCCCCCCTTAGAAGCAAAAGAAAAATTTTCAAACCCGAAATCGTTTGAATTTCAAATCCACAGCCATTGGTAATTGAGAGGGCTTTAGAAGTTTGGGGAGACCATTTATTTGTAATAACTTAGGCTGTCATTCAGGAGATTTTGGGTCAAGCTGCCCCCTGAAGAAGTTTTTAAATTCAAACCTATACTCAAAATAATAATAGCTTATGAGCAAAATCAAAGTAGGAATCAACGGATTCGGAAGAATCGGTCGCTTGGCTTTCCGCGTGGCCACAGAAAGAGAAGACATTCAGGTAGTAGGCATCAATGACTTGATCGATGTCGATTACATGGCCTATATGCTAAAATATGACTCTACCCATGGCCAATTCAAAGGGACGGTAGAAGTAAAAGACGGCAACTTGGTAGTCAATGGCAACAGCATCCGAGTGACTTCTGAAAAAAATCCTGCCAACCTAAAGTGGGGAGACATCGGGGCAGATTACATTATCGAATCTACCGGAATCTTCTTGACCAAAGAGACTGCTCAGGCCCATATCGATGCCGGTGCAAAAAAAGTGATTATGTCTGCTCCTTCCAAAGATGATACACCAATGTTTGTAATGGGCGTAAATGAGCACACCTACACACCGGACATGGCCTTTGTATCCAATGCGTCTTGTACCACCAATTGTCTGGCGCCTATCGCTAAGGTCCTTCATGACAATTGGGGCATTGAAGAGGGATTGATGACCACCGTTCACGCAACTACAGCTACCCAGAAGACCGTAGACGGGCCTTCTGTCAAGGATTGGAGAGGTGGACGTGGAGCTGGACAAAATATCATCCCATCCTCTACTGGTGCCGCAAAAGCAGTAGGCAAAGTAATCCCTGAACTGAATGGCAAACTCACAGGAATGGCATTCCGCGTGCCTACACCGGATGTATCTGTTGTGGATTTGACAGTAAGACTTAAAAAACCAGCCAAATACGCTGAAATCTGTGCAAAAATGAAAGAAGTATCTGAGACTTCAATGAAAGGTATTTTGGGATACACAGAAGATGCAGTAGTATCCAATGATTTCATCGGAGATCCAAGAACATCCATCTTTGATGCTGAAGCAGGAATTCAACTTTCGGACACCTTTGTGAAGGTTGTTTCTTGGTATGACAACGAGTGGGGTTATTCCAACAAAGTCATCGACTTGCTTGCATACATTGCTAAAAAATAAGCGCAAAGCCCCGGAAGTTAATCCCGGGGCTTTTTTTTGCCTCTTGGCAAAAGGGCAACCAAAGGCTTATTTTAGGGTTATAAATAATAAATCTCCAATCAAGCATGTATCTCCCCTTTTTTCCATTGAAGCTAGTCGCCTTTCCTGATGAGGAGGTGAATTTGCATATCTTCGAACCCAGATACAGGCAGCTGATGGGAGATGTGGAGTCTCAAAAGATCAACTTTGGTATTTGCTCCTATACCAACCAACTTTCAGGCTATGGCACGGAGGTCAAGCTCATTCGGGTTCATAAAAGATATGAGGACGGGAGAATGGATATTCAAACATTAGGCCTACGCCCATTTAAAATAATGTCTTTTGATAACCCCATGCCGGGCAAACTGTATTCGGGTGGAGAGATTGAGTTTCTTCCCAATGACCCGACTATCGGTCAGGTGACCCATCACGAATTCATCTTTTATCTTAAAGAAATTCTTCACCTTTTGAACTATCCCAATGTATTTGACCCTAAGACCATCACTTCCTTTACTTTTGCCCATAAGGTAGGATTGAAATTGGAAGAAGAGTTGGAGCTTTTTAAAATACCTTCAGAAAACCAGCGAGCTGAATACCTAATCCACCATTTCAAACGGATGATCCCCGTCATCAAAGCTGTAGAACAGGCCAAAGAAAAAATCAAGCAAAACGGTCATTTCAAGCACCTGGATCCGCTAAACTTCTAAAGAAAAAAGCCAATCGAATCGATTGGCTTTTTTTGAACTTCTGTGATCCCGCTGGGGCTCGAACCCAGGACCCTAACATTAAAAGTGTTATGCTCTACCAGCTGAGCTACGGAATCAAAATAAAAAGCGGAGATCTTCCGCTTCTATTTTCTTTAAAGTGATCCTGTCAGGACTCGAACCTGAAACCTACTGCTTAGAAGGCAGTTGCTCTATCCAGTTGAGCTACAGGACCTGGATACTATCTCTAGTATGAATTAAGTCGGGGTGGCAGGATTCGAACCTACGACCTCCACATCCCAAATGTGGCGCGATACCGGGCTACGCTACACCCCGAAACTTTCCAACTCCTTGTGAGTCTTTGTACTCTTTGGTGATCCCGCTGGGGCTCGAACCCAGGACCCTAACATTAAAAGTGTTATGCTCTACCAGCTGAGCTACGGAATCTTAAATCTTCCAAATCCAGGTTTTGGCCTTGCTTTTTGCTCGATCATTGCCGTAATTGGACTGCAAATTTATGACTCTGATCTTTAAATGCCAAGTACCAATTCAATCTTTCTAGCAAAACTTTCTATATTTTTTTTGTTGCTTTTGCAAACAATTCATTGTCAGGCCAATACCCCCCAGCTTTTGGTAGCAGATTCTTTGTTTGAAAACAAAAGCTACAAGGAAGCGATGGAAATTTACCGGACGAATTTCCAAAATGGGATCTATTCCCCTTCCATGTTGCTGAAGATGGCCTTTATTTCTGAGGGAATCGGTGACAAAGAAAATGCAGCCCTGTATCTGAGTAAATACTACGATCTCAACCCCAACCCACAGACCATAGCCAAAATCAAAGACCTAACGGGGCAGACTGTCATAGAAGGGTATGAAGTCAGCGATGGCATGAGATTCTTGGTTTTTCTGGTTGGCTATCAGGAAATCATTGTCGGGCTTTTGGCTTTGGCCTTGATCGTCTCTTTTATCTTGCTTTGGTCCAATCGAAGTAATCTGACAGAAGCAAGATTTTTCTGGCCCTCCATTTTGCTCATCCTTTTACTTTTCCTTTCCAATAACTTTTTCAAAGCACCTAAAACGGGGCTAGTCACCGGCAGCCCCACCTACATTGTCACCAAACCAAGCGCGGGGGGAGATCTCATCGAACGGGTGGAACCCGGCCATCGAGTCAAAATCAAATCCTCCAAGGACGTATGGTATGAAGTGGAATGGAAAGAGCAAACCGCCTACATCAAGAAAAAGAATGTTACCCGCTATTGATTTGGACCAGGATTATTCGTGAAGGAAAAGTGATTGGTCGAGGTTTGAAAAATCAGTAATCGCTTTATCTTGGTGATCTAGTGATCTTAGCCCTTTAAACAAAAAATGCCCGGAGATTCCGGGCATTTGACTTACAACTTCTTGATCTGTATGTTTCGGTAATGCACTACATCACCGTGGTCTTGAAGGGCGATCTTTCCCTTTTTGTACTTTCCAAAGCCCGGCATATCCTTGAATTTGCTTTGAGCGATCAATTCTTCCCACTCAGGAGTCCAAAGGGTCGTTTTTACCACAGCTACCCCGTTGAGGCGGAGTTCGAGATTTCCTTGATCGACAATGATCTCTGCGGTATTCCATTCACCGGCTGGCTTCACTGTCTCTTCGCTGCTAACGATCAGATCGTAAAGATCTCCTGCTCTATGACTGATGATCTTGGCGTCGGGGTGGCCTTCATTATCCAAAACCTGCATTTCAGGCCCGGTCTGCCAAGGGTAGTCGTATTCAGGTGATTCATGGACCAGGAAAATAATACCACTGTTCCCATTGGGAGCAATTTTCCAATCGCATTTGAAATGGAAGTTTTCAAACTCCTCGGTAGTAATAATATCACCACCGTCTCCAGTTTGCCAGCCATCTTTGTTGGCGGCATCCAGAAAAAGTTCTCCATTTTCGATCTTCCAGGCTTTCCCCACTTCTCCTCCGCCGTATTTGGACCAGCCATTGAAGGTCTGACCGTCAAAAAGAGGTATCCATTCCTCAGCAGGTGCTGCTGCAGTCTCTTCGCTTGTGGTACTTTCTGCTTCATCGGATTTGGGTGACGCACAAGATGCTAGCATCCCTAACAAAGCCAATCCTGCCCAATAACTTTTCTTCATTTTCTTATTTTTTTAACAATAATACGTATCGCACCATATCCTTGGCATCTTCTTCACTAAGTCCCGGATGTGCAGGCATAGGCACCTCTCCCCAAACGCCTACGCCACCCTGAATTACCTTCTGAGCAAGCATAGCTACGTTCTCTTCGGTGCTTTCATATTTGGCAGCTACCTCTGCATAAGAAGGCCCTACGATTTTTCTTTCCACCATGTGGCAAGAGGTACAATCGGACCCTTTTACTTTTTCCAAGCCCTTGATGTAAATCGGGTCATTGGCGTACTTCTCTTCCAAGCTCACCTCTTTGGCAGGAGCTGGGGCTGCAGCCTCCGCTGTCTCACTGCTTGATGATGCTTTCTCTCCTCCCCCACATGCAAAGGTAATCGCGGCTAATGCCAGCAGACCTAGATTTACTTTTTTTGCAATTTTCATTTTGTTACGTGTATAAATAAAGTGAATTAAATTCCTAAAACTTTTCTGTTGAAGGCCTCGTCAGCACCGGTCCCGGCAAAATCATCAAAGGCTTTTTCGGTCACCCGGATGATATGTCCTTGAATAAACGGAGCCCCTTCTGCTGCACCCTGCTCAGGATGCTTGATGGCACACTCCCATTCCAAAACGGCCCATCCGCTGTAATCGTACTGCGAAAGTTTGCTAAATATTCCCGCAAAATCAACCTGTCCATCCCCTAGGGATCTAAATCTTCCGGCTCTTTCTACCCAGCCCTGAAAACCTCCATAGACTCCCTGCTTTCCTGTCGGATTGAATTCTGCATCCTTTACATGGAACATTTTGATTCGCTCATGATAGAAATCAATAAACTGTAGGTAATCCAGGCACTGAAGCACAAAGTGGGAAGGATCATAAAGGATATTGGCCCGTTTGTGACCGCCTAATTTCTCCAAAAACATCTCAAAGGTGATTCCGTCATGAAGATCTTCTCCAGGATGCAGCTCATAGCACACATCCACTCCCACTTCATCAAATGCATCCAAAATTGGCTTCCATCTTTTGGCAAGTTCGGTAAATCCGGTATCAACCAATCCTGCCGGACGCTGTGGCCAAGGGTAAACTGTATGCCACATCAGTGCGCCACTGAAGGTAGCGTGGGCATTGAGTCCAAGATTGGCAGAGGCCTTTGCGGCATATTTGAGCTGCTGGGTTGCCCACTCAGACTTTCCTTTCAAGTCTCCCTTCAAATTTGCCGGAGCAAAGCCGTCAAATAGTTCATTATAAGCAGGGTGAACAGCTACCAATTGCCCCTGAAGGTGGGTAGAAAGCTCAGTGATAACCATGCCGCTTTCTTCCACGATTCCGGCGATTTCATCTGCATACGTTTTGCTTTCTGCTGCTTTTTGCAAATCTATCATTCTCCCGTCCCAAGAAGGGATCTGCACCCCTTTATAGCCGAGGTCGGCCATGTATTCACAAATATTTTTTAGGTTGTTGAAAGGGGCTTTGTCATCGGCAAACTGTGCCAAGAATATAGCCGGTCCTTTGATCGTTTTCATATCAGGTTCACTTTATTTTTTTGAGTTCTGTTTATTGATTTTTATGATTAGGCAGAAAAGGTCTTAGCCTGTCTGGTGACAAAATACTAAACGGTGGCCTATTTCTCTACCACAAATGGAGTCCATTTTTGATCAGATTCGTTGCTTTTCAGTACCAAATCGATAAAGGCCATTCCTCGAATGCCATCCTCGATACCCGGATAGTCTTCCCATTCCCATTTCGGCTTTTGTCCTGCACGGTCTGCATAAATGCAGCGGGCAAAATTTCGGTAATGATTGGCAAAGGCCTCAATGTATCCTTCAGGATGCCCTGCCGGAGTTCGGGTATTTTCCTGAGCCAAAGAGCCCAGGTAGCCTGTTCCAGCACGGAAAATTCTGGCAGGCTCATTTGGAAATCGTACGGTCAATGAATTATTGAGCTCCTGCTCCCACTCCAAGCCACCTTTTTGTCCATAGACTCGGATTTTCAGGTTGTTCTCACAGCCTGTGTCCGTTTGGGAGGCCATGAGAACCCCAGACGCTCCATTTTCAAAACCCAGCAAGACCACTCCGTCATCATCAATTGGCCTACCTGGAATCTTAATATACAGGTCTGCGCAAATCTTAGTCACTTTGAGACCTGTGATGTATTCTGCCATATTGAAGGCATGGGTACCAATATCTCCCATACAGCCGGCTTTTCCATTTCTGGCAGGATCTGTCCTCCACTCGGCCTGTTTGTTGTTTTCAGTTTCCAAAAGCTTGTATAGCCAGCCCTGTGGATATTCTACATATACTTTTCGGACTTCCCCGATTTCACCATTCATGACCATCTGCTTGGCTTGCTTAATCATGGGATATCCGGTATAGGTGTGGGTCAGAAGAAATCTTCTGTCTGAATTCTTGACTATCGGATAGAGTGCCTTAGCTTCAGCATAATTCAAGGTCAAGGGCTTATCCAGAGCCACATGAAATCCATGCTTCAGGGCTTTCACTGTAGGGTCAAAATGAACATTGTTCGGAGTCACGATAGCTACCACATCCATGCGCTGATCTTCTGGAAGTGCAACTTCTTTTTGAAACATTTCATCGTAGTTTCCATAAACTCGTGAAGGGTCTATCATTAGTTCCTCTCCCCTTTGTCTGGATTTTTCGGGATTGGAGCTGAAGGCTCCGCATACCAGTTCAAACATTCCATCCATCAGGGCTCCGTTGAGATGAATGGCTCCAATGAATGATCCTGGACCGCCTCCCACTAGACCTAGTTTGAGTTTTCTTGCCGTTGACATAGTCAATAGTTTAGTTTAAAGGTTATTTTGAGTTGCCGTGTTCAACTTATAAGTGCAACACCTAATTTTTGTTTGAGTTTTTGTATTGGACTAAGGTAATTAAACTTTCTAACGGGTCTGTTATTGATTTTAGCTTCGATTGCTTGTATTTGTTCTGTTGAGATTTCATTGAGGTCAGTTTTTTTAGGTAAGAAAGCTCTAAT